>DATISY010000096.1:0-10759 GCA_035468285.1 Acidimicrobiia bacterium
GTGCGGCTCGTCCGACCCGCCCGGCCCGAGGCCGAGACCCGAGACCGTCGGCGCTTGTGGGCGCGGGCCGGCCCATCGCAGAATCAGCCCGCGGTGGATGAGGGGTGGGAAGCGGGTCGCCCCCGACGGGTGGGGGGAGCGGGCGCAGCCGGTCGGGCCCGGGCCGGCGCAACGGACACCGCGACCCGGGCCTGCGTACCCCGACGTGTCAGGCGAGCGGCGCGACCCCACGGGATGGGGGGACGGCGAGGCGGTCTACTCCGGGCCCGCGGTACCCGCGGGAGATGGGCTACGGCGCCCGGCGTGACCCGACCGATCCGCGCGCGTCTCGCAGCGGGGTCCGCGTCGCGGTGCCGGCTAGCGAGTGGGAGACCGCCGACGGCCTCCGGACGATCCCGACCGCGCTCGTCGCGGCCGTGGGTCGGATCCTCGCGTTCATCATCGGGTCCGCGACGGGTGGCGGCGGTGGCGCGGCCTCCGCGAGCAGTCAAACCGGGGTGACGCGTGGTCGCGACGACGACCACGCTGCCGGCCACGCCCGCCGTCGAGCCTGTTTTCGATCGCTGGCTTGTACGGGCTGACGACCCAGGACCTGGCGACGTGCAACAACATCAGCAACATCAACCATTTCGTCGGCGAGGTGATCAAGGCCCCACCCGCGACGACCCCGACGACCGTGCCGGCACCGACCAAGAAGCGATAGGCGACGACGAGCCCGCTGCGCTAGTGGCCTTCGAGTCGTCCCCGGGCGGCGGCGTCGTCTTGACGCTGGGAGCGCTTCTGGCGCTTCGCCATGCGCTTCTCCATCAGCGATCGTCCCTGCTTCTTGTCGTTGGACTTGCGTGGGGACTTGTCTGTCATCTCCGGGTCCTTCCCACCACGGACCGGGCGTCGGCCTCGAGGCTGTGCGCTGCTGGACTCGACTTCGGAGGTGCGACGAGCGTACCGCCGGGCCCGGCGCGAGGGGTGGAGCGTTGCGGGCTACCGGTAGCCGGCGGCGATCTCCTCGAGCCACCAGGCGGGGACCGAGCTCATGAGGGTGTCCCAGTTCCAGTAGTCGCGCCAGAGCGCGATCTGGTCCTCGCGGAAGCGGTGCACCGACACGAACGGCAGCGAGACGTGCTCACCAGTGGGGAAGAACCAGTGCTCGGTGTGCTCGGTGACGACCGTGTCTCCCTCGGCGACGATGCGCTCGATGTCGTGGGTGTGGTCGGTGAGCATGCTGAGCCCGAGCCGGAGACGGGCCGCGACCTCGAGCGGTCCCGTCGCGCCCTGGTCGGGATGCGGCATGTCGCAGTAGTAGCCGTCGGTGGCGAAGAGGGATCCGACCTCGTCGAAGTCGTGCCGGTCGTAGAGCGCCGCCCACAGGCGCTGCACCGTGGCCTTGTTCTCGTCCGCGGTCATCGTCGCTCCCGTCGTCGGCGGGGACGCTACCGGCGCGGGCACGTCGCGCGAGACCACCGGGGCGCCGAGGTCCACTGGACGAGGTCGGCGCGGGAGCTCGGCGACCTCGTCAGAGCCGTGGCGGACGACGCGGCGGGGCCCGGAGCGCGCACCGCTGCGTCTCCTCGGCGGTGCGCCGGCCCGCGCCGATTCTGGACGGTGGCGCCGTCAGTGCGGCGGGACGGTCCAGTGCCGCAGATCCGTGCTGCGGGCCAGGGCGAGCTCGTCGTGGCCGGAGCCGGCGAAGGTGGTGAGCTCGGACGCGTCGCCGTAGATCACGTAGAAGGAGCCGGCGACCGGTGCGCGGTTGACGAGGAACGCCGCGTTCGCGTGCTCGTAGGAGACCCCGGTGGTGCCGTGTCCGGTGTTCCACGCTTCCTGGGGGATGCGGAGTGGCTGCCCGGTGGACCAGTGCAACCACCCACGCGGGTCGTGTGGGTTGCCGGCGAGCGCGAAGAGGTAGGGCCGATCGAATTGGTTGCTCGTGGCGAGCAGCTGCCAGTGCCCGTTGAGCAAGAGGAACTGGTAGTTCTCGATGGTGTCGCCGAGGACGCGGATGTCCGGTCGACCGATCAGGCTCCACGGCCCGTCGAGTGACCCGGTCGCGGAGCGGGCGATCTCGAACGCTTGCGCGCCGTCACCGGCACCGACTTTGTAGCCGAGGAGCAGGCCGGCCGGTGTCCATGCCAGTGCGGCGTCGATCATGCGGTCGCTGGCGCCGGGGTGCAGGGAGTGGGCGAGTGGGCGGGGCGCGGAGACGGTACGGAAGTCGCGTGTCGTGCGGTAGTAGAGCTTCGCCTGACCTCCGGCGACGTCGTGCACGAAGGACTGATCGGTGATGACGAAGCCCCCGCGCGGGTCGGGGACGACGTCGGGCGACGCGTCACCCTCGACGGCCAGGTCGTGGGGGAGAGTCGCGGGCGGTGACCAGTGGACGAGGTCGGCGCTGGTCGCGAGCCCGAGGGTCCACCGCGCGTCGAGCCCGATCTGGCTGAACAACGCGACCCACCGGTGGTCGGACCACACGAGGGCGGGATCTTTCAGGGCGCGGTCGGGGTAGGCGAGGATGGGATTGCGGAGCTGGGACCACGCGATCGTGGGGCCCGGCGCGGCCGGGGAGGCGCGGCCCCCGAGGCTGACGAGCGCGGCGAGGATCACGATGACGACACCGACCGTGCGGCGACGCCGCCCCGCGGCCGCCTGTCCGCCGGGCGCCCCCCTGGTCACGTCGGCACGGTAGGAGACGGCCGGGTGGGAGCGTCGGTGGGAGGCGTGGGCTATTCCGATGTGGCCAGCTCGGGGCAGGTGAGGACGCGCGGGGGCGTGATGCCGAGCGAGGGGATGAGGTGGCGAGCGAGGGTCTCGTTGATGTCTCGCAGCGCGGCGAGCTGCTCGGGCGAGAGCTGGTCGAACAGGTGGGCCCGGACGCTCTCGACGTGGTCGGGGGCGGCGGCCTGGAGGACGGCGAACCCCTCGTCGGTGAGGACGGCGAACGACCCGCGCCGGTCGGCCGCGCAGCTCTCCCGCCGCACCCATCCGGCGGCTTCGAGACGGGCGATCGCGTGGGAGAGTCGGCTGCGAGAGGAGCCCGATGCCTCGGCGAGCTCGCTCATGCGCATGGATCGGTCGAGCGACTCCGAGAGGATCACCAGGATCTCGTAGTACGCGAACGGCAGGTTGGCGTCCCGCTGGAGGTCACGTTCCAGCTGCTCGAGGAAGAGCCGGGTCGTGTACACGTACGAAAGCCACGTGCGGCGTTCTTCGGGGTCGAGCCAGCGCACCTTCTTCATGTGGCGAGTCTACCCGCACTTCGTTGATCGTTCAATCATCCTCGGGCGGGGGGAGCGCGGCGGTCGGCTCGCGCGGGTCGGCCCGCTCCTGGGAGGGGGGTGCCAGGAGCGGGCCGACGGTCCCGCGCGCTCGGTCAGCTCTCGGGCGTGTCGAGAATGGCCTCGACCTCGATGTGGAGGCGGACCTTCTCGCCGAGCCCGATCCCGCCGCCTTCGAGCGCCATGTTGAACGAGATGCCGAAGTCGGTGCGGTTGAGCTCGCCCTCGGCGGAGAAGCCGACCCGGGTGTCCCCGAACGGGGTGTCGGGCTGGAAGCCGTTCACCTCGACCTTGAGGGGTACGGGCCGGGTGACGCCGTGCAGCGTCAGGTCCCCGTCGAGGATGAGGTCGTCGCCGTCGTGGCGGACCCCGGTGGATCGGTAGGTCATGGTGGGGTTGCTGTCGACCTCGAAGAAGTCGGCGGTGCGGAGGTGGGCATCACGGTCGGCGCTCGCCGTGTCGATCGACGAGAGGTCGACCGTGGCCTCAACCGTCGAGGCGAAGGGGTCCGGTTCGGTCACGATGTGACCCTCGAACTTGGTGAATCGCCCGCGGACCTTGCTCACCATGAGATGACGGACGGTGAAGGCGACCTCCGAGTGGGTCGGGTCGATCGTCCAGGTGCCGGCGAGGTAGCCGGGGATGTCGGTGACGACGGCAGTCATGGGGGTGCTCCTCTGTTGAGTCCTAAACTGTTGAACGCGACACTACCATGAGATGATTGAGAGGTCAACCGTTGAGGTTCGCGGTCGCTGGGCTGCGGGCGCCCCTCCGGGGAGGCCGGGGATCCCAGCGGAGTAGCAAGGACGAGCGGGGGCGATCGGCCCGACGAGGGGAGGATCGATGGAGATCGAGGAGCTGGGGCATCTGGTCCTGTACGGCCGGGACCTCGACACGTCGGTGGGCTTTTGCCGGGACGTCCTCGGCTTCCGCCCGATCACGCCCGGGGTGGAGGGGATGCGGGTGGTCGGGGCGGCTGATCACACCGTGACCCGCAGCCTCTAGGTCTTGGATCCGGCGGCAACGAGCTCGAGCTCTCCATCGACGTTGCGGGCATCGACTGGCAGCACGACCCGAACCTCGTGATGGCGCCGGTGCGTCCCCTGGACTCTGAGGTCCACGACCGGCGCCCGACCGGTTGCGGGCGACGTCGGACGGGAGCGGCTATGAAGGTCGGGCGCGGTCCGATCCCGGACCGGGCCAGAGCACGGGACGGAGGCCGGCTGATGTCGTTGTTCTCGATCTCGGCGGATTCTCACGTCACCGAGCCCGGTGACTGCTACGTCGACCGGATCGACCCGCAGTTCCGAGACCGGGCTCCGGTCGCGATCACCGACGACCGGATGGGCGCGGTGATGGTGATCGACCAGGGCAAGTCCCGGGTCCCGTACGGGATGGTTGCCGCCGCGGGCCGCCCGGCGGAGGCGATCGGCCCGTTCCAGTACGTCGGGTGGGACGAGCTGCACCGAGGCGGTTGGGACCCCGTGGCCCGGCTGGACGAGCAGACGCGCGACGGCGTCGCGACCGAGGTCCTCTACCCATCCGTGGGGATGCTCCTCTGCAACCTTTCCGACGCGGACTACAAGAAGGCGTGCTTCGACGCGTACAACCTGTGGATCGCCGAGTTCCAGAGCCATGATCCGCAGCGGCTCGTCGGGATCGGTCAGACGGCGCTCCGGAGCGTGGAGGAGGGCATCGAGGACCTTCGACGCATCAAGGACCTCGGGCTGCGCGGGGTGATGCTGCCCGGTTACGCGGCGTGCTGGCGCGACGGTGACTACGACGACCCGCGCTGGGATCCGCTGTGGCGGGCGGCGTCCGAGCTGGGGCTCCCCCTCTCGTTCCACATTCTCACCAGCGGCGACGACGTCGTCATGGCTCCCCAGTACCGGGGGCCGAAGATGAACAGCTTCCTCGGGATCATCCGGGGATGTCAGGACATCATCGCGACGTTGATCTTCGGTGGTGTGTTCGACCGTGCCCCGGACCTGCGGGTGGTCTGCGTCGAAGCCGACGCCGGGTGGGCGCCTCACTGGATGTACCGGGCTGATCACGCCATGGACCGCCACCGCAATTGGCTACCCGCGGCGTCCCTCGCTCGACGCCCGAGCGAGTACTTCCGAGACAACGTGTACCTGACGTTCCAGGACGACTGGGTCGCGTTCCACATGACCGACATGGTCAACCACGAGCGGCTCATGTGGGCCAGCGACTATCCCCACTCCGACTCGACGTACCCCGATTCGCAGCAGGTGCTCACCGAGCACACCGCGGGCCTCGACCCAGGCGTCCGCGACGACATCGTCTGGCGCAACTGTGCGCGCCTCTACGGCCTCGACGGCCCCTCGCCGCGCTGACGCGGCGAGCGGCTGGCCGAGACCGTGACCTCGTGTGGCCATGTCGGTCCCTGACGAGACGCCCGTCGTACGGCTCGAGCCGTGGACGGGCCCGTGGCCCGACGACGATCCCGACGCCAACTTCAAAGCCGACGTCGCCCTCTACTCCCGCACGGATCCCCTCGGGACCATCGCCCGGCTGAGTGAGAATGTCGGCGTGCCCGTCGGGGCCCTGTGTCGCTACGTGCTCGCCAAGTGGGCCACCGGCGGGAGCGGCGGGCTGCTCGAGCTCGGGCCGACCATGGTCCGGCGCCTCGGCGCGGTCTGCGACGAGGCCGACACGGCCGGGACCGACGCGGGTCGCCTCGCGGCGTACGAGCAGCTCCGCGCCATGATCTCCTGGCTGCGCGTACCGCTCGATCAGCCCGACTCCTACCCGTAAGACGCGTCACCGACCGGCGCACTGTGCGCACGAGCACCGGGATTCGGGGCCAGCCCGGCTACCGTGAGCGTGGCAGGAGATGGCGGGTCATGGCGACGATCGAGTTACCACCGGAGCCGGCCAGCCCGGCCGCAGCGCGCCGGTTTGTGACCGAGTCCCTCGCGTCCTCGATCGGCGCACCCGTCGAGGTCGCGACGCTGCTCGTGTCCGAGCTCGTGACCAACGCGGTGTTGCACGCCCGGACGCCGATGGTGCTCAACGTGACCGCCCGTGACGGGTCGGTGCGCGTCGAGGTGCAGGACTGTTCGGCGGCCCTTCCCGCGCTGCGCTACTACGACCGGACGGCGCCCACGGGCCGGGGCCTGCAGATGCTCGACGTGCTCGCCAGCCAGTGGGGCGTCGACACCGACGACGGGTACAAGACCGTGTGGTTCGAGCTGGCCGTCGGCGACGACGGGGATCGGGGGCCTTCGCCCCCCCGTCCCCGGAGGCGGTGACGTGTCGGCGGCGGCCGGGTCCCCGAGCTGGTCGCGGTGCGGGTCCTCGGTGCGCCGGTGGCGCTGCTGGAGCGGGGTCCGCCACCACCCGGATCCCTCGAGCGTGAGTTCCAGGTGATCGGGCTCGCGTCGCCCGACGAGAGCGAGCACTGACGGCCCGGCTCCTCGCGCTGGTGGCGGACCTGGCGGAGCGGTTCGGGACCTTCAGCCAGGTTCAGGCCGTCATCGACGAGGCCCTGGCCCGGGGCGACTCGACGATCGACGTGGAGGACGAGGTGCCCGAGGCGGCCGGCGCGGCCGCGATGCGCCTGGGAGCCTTGCCCGACGAGGCCGACGCGTTCGGCCGCGGGGGCGCCCTTCTGACCGTGGCCACGCCCGAGGACTGCGTCGAGCTGCGGCGCTGGTTCCTCGGCGAGTTCGCGGCCCAGATCGGCGGCGCCGAGCCGACGAGCTGGGACCGGTGGCGGCGCTGACCGAGGGACGCCTTCTACGCTCGTTCCGATGCCGACCGCTGCGCCGTTCGAGGTCACCACGAGCATTGACGGTGACCGCACTACGGTGACGGTCCGCGGCGAGATCGATCTGCTCGCCGCCCCCGCGCTACGCGCCGCGCTGCTCGACGCCGCGCAGTCGGGCGTGCCGGACGTTGTCCTCAAGATGGCAGACGCGTCGTTCCTCGACTCGACCGGTCTGAGCGTCATCGTGCAGGCCTGGCGGCGATTGGACGCCGACGGCCGTCAGCTGCGGATCGCGGCCGCGTCGGTGCCGGTGACCCGGGTGATCACGACCTCAGGGCTGGTCGAGCTCTTGGGGTTCGACGCCTCACGCTGATCGGTCCCGAACGGCCGGGCCGGCCGTCACCGGGTGCCCCGCCGGGCGGGGGTCGCTGGCCCGTCGGTGGGTGCGGGCCCCGCGTCGTGTCCGGTGAGGGACAAGAACACGTCGTCGAGGGTCGGTTCACGCAGCGCCATCGTCACCGGTTGGAGGTGTTCGGCGTCGAGGGTCCGGACGGTGTCGAGCATGACGGCGGCCCCATTGTCGACGTTGAGTCGAACGGTCGCGCCGTCGATCGCGATGGTCCCGTGCGGGGCGAGGCGGGTCCCGGCGCGCGTCGCGGCGTCATGGTCGGCGAAGGACACCTCGATGACCGTCGCGCCAAGGCGCGCCTTGAGCTCAGCCGAGGTTCCCTCGGCGATGACCTGCCCGTGATCGATCACGACGATGCGCCGGGCCAGCCGGTCGGCCTCCTCCAGGTACTGGGTGGTGAGGAGCACGGTGGTGCCGGTGTCGACGAGCTCTTCGATCACGGCCCACAGCTCGGTCCGTCCCTGCGGGTCGAGGCCGCTGGTGGGTTCGTCGAGGAACAGGACGGGGGGCTCATGGACGAGCGCGGCGGCGAGGTCGAGGCGGCGACGCATCCCGCCGGAGAAGGTCCGCACGAGACGGTCCGCGGCGCCGACGAGGTCGAAGCGTTCGAGCAGCTCGGCGCTGCGGGACCGGATCGCGGCGGCGGGCTGATGGGTGAGCCGCCCGACGAGGGCCAGGTTCTCGTGCGCGGTGAGGTTCTCATCGACCGCGGCGTACTGACCGGCGAGCCCGATCAGCGTACGGGTCCGCCCCGCGTCCGCGACGACATCGAGGCCGAGGACGGTGGCGCGGCCCCGGTCGGGTCGCAACAAGGTGGTGAGGATCCGCACGGCGGTCGTCTTGCCGGCGCCGTTGGGTCCGAGCAGCCCGAGGACGCTGCCCGTCGGGACCTGGAACGACACGCCGTTGAGGGCTTCGACGGTCCCGAAGCTCTTCGCGATGTCCTCAGCGAGGATCGCGACGTCAACGTCCGTCGCGATCATGGGTCGGTCCGGACTGGTTGGTCGGTCCGAGGCACCCGGGTTACGGCTCGCCCCGGGTCTGGGATTCCTGTTCACGGATCCACGCCACGATCTCGTCCGGTTCGCCCTCGTCGTGCGTGGCGAAGTACGCCTCGACCCACTGCAGGATCTGGTCGTCGTTGAACCCGTCCCCTTCGAGTCGGGCCCGGACCTCGTTCTCGACGATGCGTTCCGTCTCGACCTTCTCGATGGGCAGCGGCGGCACCGCGACGCCGGCCTCGTCCGGGAACTCGGGTTCGAGACCCTCGTCACGGGATCCGCGACGCTCAGAATCGGGGGCGGCCATCATCGTCCTCCGGGGGGTCGGGGTCGGGTGCTCCGGCCTCGTGCGGCGAGGATAGGCGGCGGCCGCGGCGGGGACGCCGAGGAGCGCAGTGGAGGGAGCGGCCCGACCGGAGGGCTTAGCGGTGGGGGCGGCTCGCGGTCAGCTCGGTGTTGCCTGGAGGGTGGCGACCCCGGCGACGGTGCCGTCGCGTACGAGACGGCTCCCCGCGTCGGGTTCGCCTTTGAGGTAGGCGTCGAGGAAGTCGACGGTGACGAGACTGACCGCACGCGCCGCGGGGCGGGTCAACGGGTCCTGGTACGGGTGGCGATGGTCACCACCGTGGATGGTCTCGAAGAACTTGGGCGGGGGAGCGCCGGCGTACGCGGTCACGGAGCGGTCGTAGGGGTTCTCGTGGTCGGCGTCGCCGTGCACGAGGAGCACGGGGATCGGTGAGCCGGCGAAGTACCCGTCGGTGGGGAACGCTGGCACCCCGGGGTTGAACTGCTCGGATCCTGCGAGGGAGATCGCCGACCGGACGCGCGGGTCGCGACAGCACCGGTTGAGGAGCCCGAGCACCACCTCGGCGCCGAGCGAGTGGCCGGCGACCCCGATGCGGCTCGGGTCGATTCGCCCGGTGAGTGGTCCCGTCGGTGCCGCACCCTGGCTGACAGCCTGGGTAATGACGAAGCTCACATCGGAGGGTTCGTTGGTGTAGTCGCTGGAGTCCAGGCTCGCCGCGTCGCGGTTCGTCGACGGGAACGCCGGCGCGGCGACGACGTAACCGGCGGTTGCCCAGGCCGTGAGGAGGTTGCGGTAGTCGGAGGGGGACTGGTCGTAGCCGTGGATGAAGACGAGCAGCGGCGCGGGGCCGGACGGCCGACGGGTCGCGAGGTAGAAGGTGGTCTCGAGGGTTCGTTGCCGGGTCGTGTCCACGAAGCGCTGGGTGGTGGTGGACACCGTCGGGGTCGATCGCCGTGTCACGGGGCTCGCCGCGGCCCCGGGTGCGGTCAGCGCGCCCACCACGATCAGGACAGCCGGGATGCCGACGAGGCGGTTCCGGCGCGGTTGGTGCACCGCCGGACGGTAACGCCCCGCGGGGCGGGCGGGGGCGGAGCGTCACCGCCGACGGAGCTGGGCTCGGCTCGCCGCGCCGGGGGAGCACTGCCGCGAGCCGAGCCACAGCTATGACGCCCGCACCGAGCCGGTCCTGTCCGTGCGAGCTGTCGGACAGGAGCACTACGGCTCGGGCCCCGCGGGGGATTGCCCGGCCCGCCGGGAACTTGGGTCGGTGCCGTCAGCGTCCGACGGCTGGGTGGGGCAGGGAATCGGGGCCGAGCGGTTCGGGGCGGCGCACTCGGGTGCGCCAGCTCCAGATCCAGGCGCCGATCACGGTGAGCGCGACGATCCACAGCGCCGAGTGACCGAGCGCGGTCAGGACGGCGACCGGGTGCGCCTTGCCGGCGGCGCGGTCGAGGAGCTGCTGGGGGCCGCCGAGGGGGAGCGCGCCGGCCGTCGGGCTCCCGGACGGCAGGATCATCTCGATGCCGATCAGGCCGATGAGCAAGAGGGTGGCCTCGAGCTCGTGGGGGACGAGCACGGCGAGGACGAGCCCGAGCGGGACGGCGACGAGCGCGACGAGCACCAGCGCGAGGACCAGGGCGCCGGGGTCAGGGCTGCCGGAGTCGACGAACAGCAAGGCGGCGAAGAGGCCGCTGAGCAGCACCCCCAACGAGTCGAGGAGGAGCAGCCGCGCGCTGAGCAGCTCGACGGGTTGGTAGCCGTCGAACACCAGCCGCTGGTCGACGGCACGCGCGCCGAGCGCGGCGAAGAGGCTGGCGCCGGCGATCGCCCAGCTCAACCCGAGCCCGCCGGCGGTGAACGCGTGTCCCCCTTCCGTCGCCCGGCTGGCGAGGAAGAAGACCACCGGCAGCGCGACGAGCAGCACGAGCGCGAGCCACCGGCGGGCCAGGTCGCGTCCGAACATCTCGGCCGCGGTCACGGTGCGGGCGAACCCGCTCATCGGGACCCGTTCGCGGTCGGGAGCCCAACGATCCGGTC
>DATISY010000097.1:0-15557 GCA_035468285.1 Acidimicrobiia bacterium
CCTCAAGACCGCGTTGGACACGAACTCCGAGGTGTACGACTTCCTGCGCAGCGTCTCAGCGAAGTACGGGATCGGGTTCTGGAAGCCCGGGTCGGGGATCATCCACCAGGTGGTGCTCGAGCAGTACGCGTTCCCCGGCGGGATGATGATCGGCACCGACAGCCACACGCCGAACGCGGGTGGGCTCAGCATGATCGCCATCGGGGTCGGCGGCGCCGACGCGGTGGACGTGATGGCTGGCTGGCCGTTCAACACCCGGGTGCCACGCCTGATCGGCGTCCGGCTCCTCGGCCGCCTGTCTGGTTGGACCTCGGCCAAGGACATCATTCTCCGTGTGGCGGGCGTCCTCACCGTCAAGGGCGGCACCGGTTCCATCGTCGAGTACTTCGGTCCCGGTGCGGAGTCCATCTCGGCGACGGGGAAGGCCACGATCTGCAACATGGGCGCGGAGATCGGTGCGACCTGCTCGCTGTTCCCGTACGACAACCGCTCAGCGCAGTACCTGAAGGCCACGGGCCGCGAAGAGATCAGTGGCCTCGCCGACGAGTACGCCGAGTTCCTTCGGGGTGACCCGGACGTCGAGGCCGACGCTGAGCGCTTCTATGACCGGGTCATCGAGATCGACCTCGACGATCTCGAGCCTCACATCGTCGGGCCGCACACACCCGACCTCGACCGGTCGCTCGATGAGTTGGTCCGCGTCGCAGCGGAGGAGCACTACCCGCTCGACATCTCGTACGCGCTGGTCGGGTCGTGCACCAACTCCTCGTACGAGGACATCGGTCGAGCGGCGAACGTAGCCCGCCAAGCGAAAGCCGCCGGCCTCACGGTTCAGTCACCGTTGCTGATCACCCCCGGCTCGGAGCAGGTGCGCGCGACCATCGAGCGCGACGGGCTCCTCGACGACCTGGAGGCCATCGGTGCCACCGTCCTCGCCAACGCGTGCGGGCCCTGCATCGGCCAGTGGCAGCGCGATGACATCAAGCCGGGTGAGCGGAACACGATCGTCAGCTCGTTCAACCGGAACTTCCCGCGCCGCAACGATGGGAACGCCGAGACGCTCTCGTTCATCGGGTCACCCGAGACGGTGGTCGCCATGGCGCTGACCGGGCGCCTCGATCACGACTTCGTCCGCACACCGATCACAGCACCCGACGGGCACCAGGTGACCTTGGCGGCCCCCCGCGCCGACGAGCTCCCAACGAAGGGCTTCGATCCGGGCGAGTCCGGGTTCGTGCCTCCCGCGCCGGTCGGGACCGACGTCGAGGTCGTCGTGAAGCCGGATTCGGAGCGCCTCGAGCTGCTCGAGCCGTTCCCGCCGTGGGACGGCCAGGACATCGTCGGCCTGCGCGTGCTCCTCAAAGCGGTCGGGAAGTGCACGACGGATCACATCTCCCCGGCCGGACCGTGGCTCCGGTACCGCGGGCACCTGAGCAACATCTCCAAGAACCTCTTCACCGGCGTCAACAACGCGTTCTCGCTCGACGAGCCCGGGACGGGGATCGACGTGCGCGACGGCAGCCGTCAGCCGCTGCCCGACCTGGCCCGGTCCTACCGGGACGCGGGAATCGCGTGGGTCGCGATCGGCGACGAGAACTACGGCGAAGGGTCGTCCCGGGAGCACGCGGCGATGGAGCCCCGGTTCCTCAACGGCCGGGCCATCATCGTCCGGTCGTTCGCCCGCATCCACGAGGCGAACCTCAAGAAGCAGGGGGTGCTGGCCCTGACCTTCGCCGACCCCGACGACTACGAGCGGATCCTCGTCGACGACACGATCGACATCGTCGGGCTCGCAGACCTGGCCCCCGACCGTCCGGTCCTGGTGCGGGTCAAGCACGCCGACGGGCACACCACCGACATCACCTGCACGCACACGATGTCCGAGGAGCACATCGCGTGGTTCCGGGCCGGCTCGGCCCTCAACGTGCTGCGAGGTGACGCCGCTTGACGCGACGAGCTCGCGTCGCCGGGCTACTCGCCGCGGCGATCGTCCTCGCGGCGTGCGGCGGTGGCAGCGGCTCGAGTAGCGCGGCGCACCACGTCGGGTCGTCCACCACCGCGACGACCGGCGGCGGCGGTTACGTCAACATCGGCATCATCTGCACGTCGCCCAGGGACGCCGCGTTGGCGGCCGTCAACGCCTGGATCGCCGGCGACCGGGCCGCGGCGCACCGGTGCGTCGCCCCGGCCGCGGTGGAGTCGCTGTTCGCGCGGCCCGCGGGGACCGAGGGGTGGATCCTGCAACGCTGCGCCGGGACGGTGTGCTCCTTCACGCACCCCTTCGCGACGCTCCGCCTGACGACGGGAGGGTCCGACGCGGCCGGCTGGGTCGTGACCGGTGTGGCGTTCGGTCGCTGAACGAAAGGATCAGCGGGCAGTCAGCGGAGCGAGTTGCGCCGCGGTGGGCTCGGCGCAGCAGAACCACGGCTCGCTGAGCCGGGGGACCAGGCCAGCCTTGCGCTCGTCGACCGCGACGGGGTCCAGGCCCACGACCGCGCGGGCCTGCTGGTAGACCGCGACGGTGGACTCGCCGGCGGCGAGCTGCGCCTCGACCACCGCGCTGAGCTCGCGTTGCAGGTCGTCCATCGTCGGGTCGGCCGACCGCCAGGTGTGGCTGGCCCGCTCGGGGTCATAGCCATCGAGGTAAGGCACGACATCGGGGTGATCGAGGAGCAGTGACCCTGGTGGGAGTAGCAGCCGGATCGTGTACTGGACCGGGTCGACGTTGCCCACCAGGTCGTGGCCGGCGACGAAGTCGAGCAGGGCCTGCACCTGCGCAAGCGTCGTCCACGGCGTGAACGGCAGCCACGACGGGCGCACCTCGATGCCGTGCACGCGGAGCAGGCCGACCGCGGTCGCCTCGTCGGCGACGGTATGGCCCTTGTCGAGACGGTGCAGGGTGGCGTCGTCGACGCTCTCGAACGCCGAGACGATGAAGAGGCACCCGGCCGCGGCGAACTCGGACCAGATCTCGGGATGGGCGAGCACATGCTCGACCTTGACGGTGCAGTCGAAGGTCAGGTCGGGGAACCGGGTGTGCACCGCGTCGACGACGCGGCGAGAGTGGGCGACCCCGTTGAGGAAGTCAGGGTCGGCGAAGGTGAGGTGCTCGGCACCGGCGGCCACTTGCTGTTCGACGTCGGCGAGGACCGCGTCGAGCGCCACGACCCGGATCCGCCCGTCGTAGACGACGGGGACGGGGCAGTGCCGGCAGCGGTGCACGCACCCACGGCTGGCCTCGGTCGACGCGACCAGCTGCTCGGAGCCACCCCGCAGCAGCCGGCTGTAGCGATCGAGCGTCGGGAGCAGCTCCCGGGCCGGGCGCGGCGCCCCGGGGCGGGCCGCGTCCCGGTTGAGGTGGACGACCGGGCCGCCGGAGTCATCGGTCCCCTCGACCCAGGCGAGGAGCGCCTCGTCGGTCTCGCCGGCGACGGCGAAGTGAGCGGCGTCCGTCATCGCCGCGCCGTACAGCCCGTAACACGCCACCGGGATCTCCGGTCGGAGACGCCGCACGTCCGCGATCACCTGGCGGGCCAGGCGCGTCGCGGTGTGCATCGGCACCGAGCACGCCACCCGCTCAGGCCACTCCAGGCAGCTGGCCTCCCACGGCTCGATCGAGAGGTCGAGGGTGCGGACCTCGTGCCCCGCGGCACGCAGACGTCCCGCCGGCCCCGCCACGCCGAGCGGCTGATGGCCCAGCTCGTAGCAGGAGACGAGCAGGACGCGCACCCCGCGAGGGTACCGGCGGCCTGGCGCGGGCCGGTCCCCAGCGGTCAGCGGATCTCGACCGTGAGACGCTCGTGCGCGGCGCGCAGGGCGTGCTCGACCGCCTCGGGCGTCCCAGCCCGGGCGAACAGGAACCCGAGATAGCGGTCGCCCTCCGGCACCGGCTCGACCGCACGCCCGGGCGGGACGGTGATCTCGAGTCCAACGATCCCGCCAACGCGCGTCGCGTCGTCCTGGCCTCGGACCGCGACGAGGGTCCCGGCGCGCGGGATGGGCAGCATCATCACGCCGGACGCCTCCGGGGCTCGGTGGAGGTCGTCGATCGGGAGGCCGAGCGCGTGCCGCACGATGACCTCCTCGAGGCTGATCCCCGCCCCGAGCCGCAAGGTGCGCGAGCACAGTCCCCCGATCGAGCGTGCCGCGACCTCGACGACCCAGACCCGGTCCCCGTCGACGCGTACTTCGGCGTGGACCGGTCCCTCGGTGAGGCCGAGCGCCCGCGTGGCGTCGCCCGTCACCCGCTCGACCCGGGCGAGCACCGCGGGAGCCAGGCGCGACGGGGTGACGTAGATGGTCTCCTCGAAGTAGGGGCCTTCGAGCGCGTCGGGCTTGTCGAACATTGCGAGGACGGTGAGGTCGCCACCCCGCATGAGCGCCTCGACCGCGACTTCCACGCCGGGCACGTACTCCTCAGCGAGGAGCGGGCCGCCCCCCGCGATCCGCGCCGCCCGGGCCGCGGCGGCACGCGCCGACTCGGGATCGTCGGCTCGGATCACCCCGCGGCTGGCGGAGAGCCCGGTGGGTTTCACGACGCAGGGCCAGCCGACGTCGGGGACGTCGTCGGGATCGTCGAACACCGCGTAGCGGGGCTGGGGGACCTCGGCGGCGGCGAGCGCGTCTCGCATCGTTGCCTTGTCTCGGGTGCGGGCGACCGCCGCGGGCGGGTTATGGGGGAACCCGAGCTGCTCACCGGCCCGGGCCGCGGCCAGTGTCCCCTGGTCGTCGACGGCGACGACCGCGTCGATGGGGTGACGGGCGTCGAGATCCTCGATCACGGCCGCCGCCCGGTCGGCGTCGTCGAGCGGGATGTCGATTGCGCCATCGCCGGGCGGTAGCGGCGGCCGCTCCTCGGAGCCCACGACGACGTCGACCCCGAGCGTTCGGGCAGCGGCCAAGAAGTCGGCCGCCCGGTAGGTGGCCGTCGGCAGCAGCAGGAGGACACGAGGCACGGTCTTATGATGGCGGCATGAGCGATGCCGTCGAGCCCGTCCTCACCGTCACCGACGAAGCGCGCGACAAGATCCGGGAGGTCCGCTCAGGCGAGCCGGACTCGGACACGCTGGCGCTCTGGGTCGAGGTGAGCGGCCAGTCCGGGGGCGCGTTCACTTACACGATGGAGCTGCGGCCCATCGGCGAGGCGGGTCCCGGCGACGCGGTCCAGCGCCACGACGACCTCTCGGTGGTGATCGCCGCCGACAGCGTCGAGCACCTCGCCGGCGCCACCCTCGACTTCACCGGCGCGGGCATGGTGATGCAGAACCCGAACAAGCCGAGCGTGGGTCCGGGCCCAGGGGCGGCGCCCCAGGCGGACCTGTCGGGACCCGTGGCGCAGGCCGTCTTGACGGTCCTCGACGAGGAGATCAACCCGGCGATCGCGTCGCACGGCGGTCGAGCCGACCTGGTCGCGGTCGATGACGGCGTCGCCTATCTCCGCCTGTCCGGCGGATGTCAGGGGTGCGGTCTCGCGTCGGTGACGCTGTCGCAGGGCATCGAGGTCGCGATCCTGGACGGCGTCCCGGAGATCCAATCGGTCGTGGACGTGACCGACCACGCCTCGGGGGACAACCCCTACTTCGAGTCCGCCAAGAAGTAGGCGCCGAAGCGGTTCAGTCGAACCGCTTCGCGTCCTGCGCGGCGTACCGGGCGACGGTCGTGTCTGCCTGCGCGGTGGCGGACAGCGCCGAGACCACTTCCGGGAGGCGAGCACCGGGGATCGCGCACGTCATCTCGGTGGCCGGCATCCCGGTGCGAACCCGGCTCAGGGCGCAGCCGACACTGGCCGCGACCTCGCCTTCCTGCTTGGCGACGGCGACGATGTGGCACTGCGGTTTGCCTTCGATGCGCAGCCCCGGCAGCGCATCGGCGAGGACCATGAGCTGCTTGCCGTTGATGCGCAGCAACACGACGTCCGGGTCGACGGGCGTCTCGGCGAGCGGCCCGTAGGTCACCGTCTCCGGTCGGTCGTGCACCGCCGGGATCTTCGGGACGACGTCCATCGTGACCCAGCCCGCGTCGACCAGCGCGGCGACGTCGGCGTTGCCCGCGACCTCGTCGAGGGTCTTGAAGCCGTGGGTGACGCTGCCCACCGAGCAGTTGGCGTGATCGTCAGCCACGGTTGAGAAGGTGCGGTCCGCGGCGCGGACCCAGAACACGCAGCCCGCCGGGACCCGCCCGGTCCGACCGTCAGGAGTCGGGTTCGGCATCGGCGCGTCGAACGGCTCGACACCGCCGGGCACGCGGTCGGAGAATGTGATCGCGACCGGCGGTGACGCCAGGTTGAGCGTGTCGTGGAGCCCGGCGGCGAGTTGAGGCCAGTCGTTGGTCATCGCCCAGACCCTAGCGAGCGGTGCGGTCAGCCGTGCCGGGCGATCTCCGCGTCGAGGTCGAGGCGACCGACGGGGGCGTCGTGCTCGTGCTCGCCCCATTCGTCCCGGGGGAGCATCCACATGATCTCGAACTCGTTGCCGTCCGGGTCGTGACCGTAGATCGACTTCGTCGCACCGTGGTCAGATTCGCCGGAGTAGGCGCCGGCGCGCTGCAGCGTGTCGCGGGCCGTGGCCAGGTCGGTGACCGAGTCGACCTGCCAGGCGAGGTGGTACAGGCCGACTCGTCCGGGCTCGGGGCCCGGGGCGTTCGGCCCGACGGAGAACAACCCGAGGTCGTGATGGTTCGCCGACCCCTCGGCGCGCAGAAACGCGGCCCCGGGATACTCGGCGACCGGCCGGAACCCGAGCACCTCTCCATAGAACGCGGCGGCGCGTTGGGCGTCGCGCACATAGAGGACGGCGTGGTTGAGGCGGCGCACGGGGATCATGTCGGTCTCAACCCCGGCCGAGGGCTCGCAACTTCCCGACGACCTCGGAAAACGCGGCCCCGAACGCGGCGACATCGGTCGGGGTGGTGTCCCAGCCGACGCTGGGGCGCAGGGACCGGTCGGCGTCGACGCCCATGGCCGCGAGGACGGGCGAGGGCTCGAGCGTCTCGCTGGAGCACGAAGACCCCGAGTGCACCGCCACGCCGTGCTGGTCGAGCCCGAGCAGCACCGGCTCGGCCTCGACGCCGGCGATCGCGAGGCAGACCAGGTGGGGGAGCCGGGCCTCAGGGTCGCCGAGCTGGGTCACGCCGGGCACGGCGAGTGCCGCGCTGAGCAGGTCGGCGGTCTGGGCGCGCGCCGCGGCCGCTTCCGCCTCGAGCCGGTCGTCGGTCATCAGCTCGGCCGCGGCGGCGCCGAAGCCGACGATGGCGGGCACGTCCTCGATCCCGGCGCGCCGGGCGCGTTCCTGGGCGCCACCGACGATGAGCGGCGGGACACGCACGCCCCGGCGGATGAGCAGTGCGGCGGCGCCCTTCGGGCCGCCGAGCTTGTGCCCGGTGATCGAGCACAGGTCCGCGTCGACGGCGCGGAAGTCGAGGGGGACGTGACCGGCGGCGGCGCACGCGTCGATGTGCACCAGGAGGTCGCGGGAACGAGCCCCGGCGACGATGTCCGGGAGAGCCGTCTGGATCGTGCCGACCTCGTGGTTCGCGAGCTGGACGGAGATCAGCACGGTGTCGGGCCGGCAGGCGGCGAGGACCGCGTCGGCGTCGAAGCGGCCGAAGGTGTCGACCCCGACGACGGTCACGTCCGCCGCGCTGCGGTGGCACGACTCGAGCACCGCCGAGTGCTCGACCGCGGTCGTGACGACATGGCCGCGGGCGGTGCTCCGCTCGGCGCCTCGGGTGACGGCGCCCCACACCGCAGTGTTGACCGCCTCGGTCCCGGTGGCGGTGAAGACCACCTCCCGGGGTCGGGCGCCGACGAGAGCCGCGACCTGGGCGCGGGCGTCCTCGACCGCGACCCGGGTCACCCGGCCGTCGCTGTGGACCCGGCCCGGGTCAGCGGGATGCCCCTCCAAGTAGGGGAGCATCGCCGCGAGCGCGACGGGCCGCAGCGGCGACGAGGACGCGTGGTCGAGGTACGCCCGCGTCACGGGCTTGGCCTCAGACCCGGGCGACGCAGTGGTCGCTACCGTCGGGACGGCTCGACTCGAAGCGCGGCGACGTCTCGCCGTAGAGGCCGGCGAGCATCCCGCGGATCATCCCGCGGTCGAGGGCGCACACCACGTGCGGGTACCGCTGCGCGGTGTCGCCGAAGGGGCAGCACTCGGACACGATGGCGAAGTCGTCGCCGCGCGTCTCGGCGCGGGCCGCGAACCCGTGCGCGGTGAGCGCGTCGGCGACGGCGGCGATCGCGGTACGGGCCGACCGGTGCCCTTCCCCGGGGTCCATGCGGGCGGCGAGGCTGCGGCCGTACTCGTAGCCGACCTGGTCGGCGAGCCGTTCGGCGGCGTCAGCGCCGAGCGCGTCGAGGGCACCGGCGAGCAGTTCGGCGAGCACGTCGTCCTGGCGGAGGGGGACGGTGAGCGTGCCCGGGCCGGTGGCCACGTACCGCTTGGAGGGACGGCCCGCGGGGCGGGCGCCGTCCTCGGGACGGCTGACCGCGACCATGAGGTAGCCGCCGCCGGTGAGCTTCTCGAGGTGGTGGCGCGCCACGTTGGGGTGGAGCGCGAACTGCTCGGCGACGTCCGCGGTGGTGACCCCGTCGGTGGCGTCCCGCGCGAACAGGTAGATCTCCCGGCGGGTGGGATCACCGAAGGCGGTCGTCACCGCGGCGACCGCCGCCGTGAACTCGTCGGCGGTCAGGCCCCGTTCGGACCCGATCGGCGGTGGGTCACGGCGAGTGAGAGGAGCGGAGACGGGCTCGGCGGCCACGACCGGTATTCTACCTACGCCCGTAGTGGAAATCCTGTCCCTCCCGGAGGCTGCCCGTGCCCGCCGACGACCTTGAGGTTGGGGCCGCGCTGGCGCGGGTCGAGGATCCGGACCTGGCGGCCTCGATCGTGGACCTCGGGATGGTCGCCGGCGTCGCCCGGGACGGCAGCGCGGTCGTCGTCCGGCTGGCCCTCCCACTCCCCGAGGAGTCGTGGCCGCCCGACGAGCTCGTCCGACGGGTCGAGGCGGCGGTGGCGGCCGTCCCCGGCGTCACCCGGGTCGACGTGGAGCGACGACCGATGACCCCCGCCGAGGAGTCGGACGCGGCCCGGGTCCTGCGCGGGGACCCGCCCCCCGACCCGCTCGCCGTGGTGGACGCCGCAGTGGAGGCGCCCCGGCCGCCGCGCCGCAACCCGTTCACCGACGCCGCGACGCGGATCCTGGCCATCTCGTCGGGGAAGGGTGGGGTGGGGAAGTCGTCGGTGAGCACGAACCTCGCCATCGGCCTCGCCGCCCGGGGCCATCGCGTCGCGGCGGTCGACGCCGACGTCTGGGGGTTCTCGCTGCCCCGCATGCTCGGGATCGACCGGCCTCCCGGCCTCGTCGACGACGTGATCGTGCCGCCGAGCGCGCACGGTGTGCGGCTGGTCTCCATGGGGTTCTTCGCTCGGGACGACCAGGCGGTGATCTGGCGGGGCCCGATGCTGCACAAAGCGCTGGAGCAGTTCCTGACCGACGTCCACTGGGGCGACCCGGACGTGCTCGTCGTCGACCTGCCGCCCGGCACGGGCGACGTGGCGCTCTCCATGGCCCAGCTGCTGCCCCACGCCGAAGTCGTGGTCGTCACGACGCCCCAGCCGGCGGCGCAACGGGTCGCGCAGCGCAGCGCGGCGATGGCCGAGAAGGTCAACCTGCCCGTGGTGGGGGTCATCGAGAACATGTCCTGGTTCACCGGCGACGACGGAAAGCGCTACGAGATCTTCGGCTCCGGTGGCGGCCAAGCGCTGGCCGACACGCTCGGCGTGCCGCTCCTCGGGCAGATCCCGCTCGTTCCCGCGCTGCGGGCGGGTGGGGACACCGGCCAGCCCATCATCGTCGGCGACCCCGACAGCGACGCCGCCCGGGCGTTCACCACGATCGCGGAGCGTCTCGACGCCGGCGCACCGCGGCGGATCCGTCACCCGGAGCTGCGGATCGGCTGAGGCTCCCGTCGAGTCCTGGCGTGAACGGCCGGTAGTGTCACCCGCATGGACGTGCGCATCGGTGTCATCTGGTCCCCGAAAGAGCTCGAGCTCGAGGTCGACGGCGACCTCAGTCAGCTCGAATCGTCCGTGAACGACGCTCTGAACGGCGAGGGCACGGTCCTCTGGCTCAGCGACGTGCACGGCCGGCGGGTCGCGGTGCCGGCCGGGCGGGTCGCGTACGTCGAGATCCACGCCGACGGGAACGCCAAGCGGGTCGGGTTCGGTCCCGGCTGAATCGGTGACCTCGGCGCCTCTCGGCGCGGACTTCCTCGACCGGCGCCTGCTGTTCTTCACCGGCAAGGGTGGGGTCGGGAAGAGCACCGTCACCGCCGCGACCGCGCTCCTCGCCGCGGAGCGCGGCCGCCGGGTGCTGCTCGTCGAGGTCGACTCCAAAGGCAACCTGACGTCGCTCTTCGAGCACGAGCCGGTCGGGTTCAAACCCGCCGAGGTGTACCCGGGTGTCTTCGCGATGCAGATGCGCACCGAAGCCGCGCTGCGCGAGTACCTGAAGCTCAACTTGCGCATCCCGGTCCTCGGTCGCCTCGGCCCGTTGGCGAACGTGCTCGAGTTCGTGGCGACCGCGGCGCCCGGGGTCAAAGAGATCCTCACCGTCGGGAAGGTGTGCTGGGAGGCCCGCGAATCTCTCGAGGGCCGCGCCGACTGGGACCTCATCGTCGTCGACGCCGCCGCGACCGGCCACGTTCTCGCCCAGCTCGACGCGCCGCGCGCGATCCAGGAGCTGGTCCAGGTCGGCCCGGTCCGTCAGCAGACAGAGTGGATGGTCGAGCTCCTCTCCGACCCGGCGTTGACCGCGCTGCACGTCGTGACGTCGCCCGAGGAGATGCCGGTCAACGAGACCATCGAGCTTGTCGAACGGGCCCGGGCCGAGGTGAACGTGCCCTTGCGGTCCGTGGTCGTCAACCGGGTGCTCCCCGAGCCGTTCACCCGCGCCGATGAGCCCGTCTTCGACGCGCTGGCCGCGGGGCCAGGCCGAGAGGCCCTCGTCGCCGCGGTTGGTGCCGGCACCGACGCCGCGCTCGACGCCACCCGCCTCGCGGTCGCGTTGCGTCGGTCCCGGGCGGTGCACCTGGCGCGCCTGCGCGAGACGGTCGATGTCCCGCTCGTGTACCTGCCCTACCTGTTCGTGCGGGACCACGGGCTGCGCGTCACCCGGATGGTCGCCGAGCACCTCGCGGCGGAGCTGGGCCGGTGACCACCGCGAGCCTGGAGCCGCTGCTCGCCTCGCGGGAAGTCGTCGTGTTCTGCGGCTCAGGGGGCGTCGGCAAGACGACGACGGCCGCAGCCGCCGCGCTCGCCGCGGTGACCGAGCTCGGCGGCAAGGTGCTCGTCCTCACCATCGACCCGGCCCGGCGCCTCGCGGACGCGCTCGGTCTCGAAGGGATGGGGAACGTCGAGCGGCGCGTCCCGGACGAGGTGCTGCGCGCCGCGGGCCTCGAGCCCCGCGGGCAGCTGTTCGCCGCGATGCTCGACACGAAGGCGTCGTGGGACGATCTCGTGCTGCGCCACGCACCCGACGAGGAGACCGCCTACCAGATCCTCCAGAACCGCCTGTACCAGAACATCACGGCCCGGTTCGTGCAGAGCCACGACTACATCGCGATGGAGCGGCTCTACGACCTGCACACGAGCGGCACGTATGACCTGATCGTGGTCGACACGCCACCCACCCGCAACGCGCTCGACTTCCTCGAGGCCCCGAGCCGGATGGCCGACTTCTTCGGTGGTCCGCTGCTCCGGTGGCTGACGATGCCGTACCGCCTCGGTGGCCGGCGTGGGGCACGGGTCGTGAACTTCGCCAGCCGGCCCTTCTACCAAGTCGCGGACCGGGTGCTCGGCAGCCAGTTCCTCCAGGACATCGCCGAGTTCTTCTTGAACTTCCAGAGCATGTACGACGGGTTCGTCGTCCGCGCCCAGGCGGTCGAGCGGCTCCTCCACGACCGGCGGACCACGTTCACCGTCGTGACCACCCTGGAAGGCGCCCCGCTCCGTGAGGCCGAGTTCTTCTGCCGCGAGCTCACCAAACGCGGGTTCCCCCTCGGCGCGATCGTGCTGAACCGTGTCCTGCCGACCTTCCTCACGTCTCCCGACGCGCACGCCGCGGCCACCGCGCTCTGCGACCGGGCGGACGCCCTCGCCGGACCGCTCGCCGGGCTCGATGTCGACGCGCTCGGCGATCCCGAGCGCACGGCCCGGGTGCTGCGCACCATCGGGGCGACGTTTCGCGACTACGGCGTCGTCGCGACCCGGGAGGCCGAGCTGCGCGCCGAGCTGGCGCGCGTCCCCGACGTCGTGGCCGCGGTCCCCGCCTTCGCGGACGACATCCATGACGTCTCGGGGTTGAGCCGCATCAGCCGCGCCCTCCTCGGGAGTCCGTAACCTCTTCCTATGGCCATCGGGCTGTCTGACCTCGCGCACTCCAACACCGGGCTGCGGGGCGCACCCTTCCGTCACCTGCAGCGCCTCGTTGCCTCGTGGCCGCCGCTCGCCGACCTCTGCTTCGCCGACCTCATCGCGTTGGCGCCCGTCGAAGGAGAATCGGGACACCGGTTCGTGGTGCTCGCCCACGTGCGGCCCGTCACCGGCCAGACCCTGTACCCGGGCGAGCTCGTCGGAACCGTGGTCCAAGAGGTCGAGCGGCCCCTCGTGTCCCGAGCCTGGCGCAAGCACGAGATCGTCGGGGGAGACGCGACGGTGCTCGGCTCGCCGGAGCGGGCCCGCACCCAGTGCATCCCCCTCATGCTCGAGGGGGAGCCGATCGCGATCGTCAGCCGGGAATCGCCGACCACGTCGGGTCGCCGCCAAGGCGAGCTCGAACGCGCGTACCTGGACACCTTCGAGCGGTTCGCGCGCATGATGACCGAGGGGTCGTTCCCGTTCCCCCGCGACGAGGTCCAGCTCGAAGAGGCGCCGCGCGTCGCCGACGGCGTGATCCTCCTCGACGAGCAGCTCCACATCCGGTTCACCAGCCCGAACGCGATCAGCTCGCTGCACCGCATGGGGATCCACTCCTACACGCACGGGGTGCAGCTCAGCGAGATCGGGTTCGACCAGGACGCGGCGGACACCGCGTACCGGCTCCGCGTCCCGGTCACCGAGGAGATCGAACGGGCCGAGACGTCGCTGCTCATCCAGGCCATCCCGCTCCTCGAACGGGGCCGCGCGACGGGCGGCCTCATCCTGGTGCGCGATGTCACCGACCTACGGCGCCGGGACCGGGCGCTCATGTCGAAGGACGCGACCATCCGCGAGATCCACCATCGGGTGAAGAACAACCTCCAGACGATCGCCGCGCTGCTGCGCCTGCAAGGGCGACGGTTGAAGTCCGAGGAGGCCCAAGAGGCCATCCAGGAGTCGGAGCGGCGGATCCGCTCCATCGCGATCGTGCACGAGACGCTCTCACGCGAAGCGGCCGACGTCGTGAACTTCGGGGAGATCATCGGGCCCCTCGTCCGCGTCGTCGAGGAGACCGTCTCGACCCCCGAGCTGCGCCTGCACTTCGACGTCGACGGCGACGCCGGCGAGCTCCCGGGCGAGATCGTGACCCCACTGGCGGTGGTGTTGAACGAGCTCATGCAGAACGCGGTCGACCACGCCTTCCCGACCAGCGACGACGGTCCCGCCGAAGGGCACGTCCGGGTGTGGTTGCGGCGCGGTGAGGGGGAGCTGGCGGTCGATGTCGTCGACGACGGCGTCGGCCTCCCGGCCGGGTTCTCGCTCGACCGGTCCCGGGGCCTGGGCCTGTCGATCGTGCACGCGCTCGTGACCAGCGAGCTGGGCGGCTCGATCGAGATGCGCGACGACCACGGCACCCGGGTCAGCCTGCGGGTGCCGTTGAAACCGGCGGCGCGGGTCGAGGAGCTCGAGACCCTCTGATCAGGTCCGGATCAGCGGATCGTCAGCTGGCGGCGCGCTGGCGCGCCACCCACGCCTTGCGGAGCTTGCGGCGCTCCTCCTCGGTGGTGCCACCCCAGATGCCGGCCTCCTGGTTGGTGGCCAACGCGAACTCGAGGCACTCGTCGTTGACGTGACAGGCGGTGCAGATCCGCCGGGCGGTCTCGATCTGCTCGAGGGCCGAGCCGGTGGTCCCGATGGGGAAGAACACATCAGGGTCAGAGTCCCGGCACGCGGAGCGGCCCCGCCAAGCCTCCGCGTCCCAGTCGTGCGTCCGGATCCAGGTGAGCGCCACTGCTGCTTCCTTGCTGTGATCGGCGTTGGTCGCCGTCGGGGTTGCCCGCGCTGCCGGGCGTGAGGCTCCGGCGCGCCCGACCTCGGGGCTCGCACCACGAGGCGCATGGGAGAGTAGATCCAGTGTGACCCTCGCCACAAGGCCTCTGACCTGCCCGTTCGCGAACCTACGATGCCGGGGTGCCGGATGCTCCGCCGCCGACGAGGGTCTGGGCGCACCGGGGGGCCCGCCGCCAGGCCCCCGAGAACACCGTCGCCGCGTTCCTCCGGGCTCGGGACCTCGGCGCCGACGGGGTCGAGCTCGACGTGCGCCGCAGCGCCGACGACGGGCTGGTGGTCCACCACGACGCCACCGCCCGGGGCGTCGGCGTCCTCGCTGACGCCCCCCTCGCGGCGATCCGAGCGGCCCGCCCCGAGATCCCGACACTCGAGGAGGCCCTCGACGCCTGCGCCGGGATGCTCGTCAACGTCGAGGTCAAGAACCTGCCCGGCGACCCCGACTTCGACCGAGACGACCGCATCGTCGAGCTGCTCGCTGACGCCCTGGCCCGGCGGGGCCACGCTGACGATGTCCTCGTCTCGTCGTTCAACCTGGTGACCGTCGACCGGTTCCGTCAGGTCCCCGGCGCCGCCCCCACCGCGCTCCTCACCCTGGCCCGCTTCGAGCCCCTCGCCGCGGTGACGATCGCCGCCGACCGGGGCCACGCCGCCCTGCACCCCAACGTCTGGGGCCTCACCGGCCCGGTCGCCGCGGCGGTCGCCGCGAAGGCGCACGGTCGGGGACTGGCGCTGAACGTCTGGACGGTGAACCGGACGGCGACCGTCCGGCGGCTCGCCCGGGCGGGGGTCGACACGGTCGTGACCGACGTCCCCGACCGCGCGCTCACGGCGCTCGGGCGCCCGCTCAGCCCTCCGGGGGCACCACCAACGTGAGGCAGTCCGGGTCGTACTGCACCTCGAGGCGCTCGACGCCGCCGAGATAGTCGCCGTCCACCTGCCACGGGAACGGCGAACTGTGGGCCACGAACGTCAGCGCGTCGACGTCGGCGAGCTGGACGATGTGCCGGCTGTGCTCGAGGCGACGGCCTCGGCCCATCGCGGACAGCGCCGCGGGGAGCAAGATCCGGCTCTCGAGCTTCCGGAACATCGTCAAGGCCAGCTTGCGGTCCAGGCCGGCGGCGCGGGTCACCGTCAACGGCCGCATCCCGAAGAACGCATAGGGGGCGGTGTTGGAGGTGACCGCGAAGAAACCGTCACCGATCGATTCGCCTCCCACCTCGACCCGGTAGGGCGGGTGCTCGTGATCGAAACCCCGGTAGAAGGTCGTGATCGCCGCCACCGCGAACGTCG
>DATISY010000098.1:0-25620 GCA_035468285.1 Acidimicrobiia bacterium
CTTCGACACCCTCGTCGACGTCGCGGTCGTCACCCAGCACTGGACCGCGGCGCCGTCTCGTCACCGGCGCCGGTCGGCTGCCGCTCGCTTCGCTCGAGCTTCACCCGGGGCGAGGTCGGCCCGAAGACGATGTGGCCTTCGGCGTGGCTGACGGCCAGGCCGTCAGCGATGTGACGCACCGTGCACGTGCTCGCGCAGTGCACGAGGATCGTCCTCGCCGCTCCTTCGGTCGCGACCAGGAGGTCACCCGGCCGGGCACCGGCGCGAGCCAGCTGGGTGCCGGTGAGCCGCAAGATGCTGTCCGTGCCGGGATGGGGATTGCCCGGGGAGCGCCGGTCGGCGAGATACGCCGACTCGCTCTGCACATCGGCCGGGATGACACCGATGCTCTCGATGCCGACGTCCCCGCCGCTGGGAAGCCCCGACCGGGCCACGACCGCGGTCGCGCCGTCCGGTGCGACGGCCACGAGTCGGCCGCTGTGCTCGTCGGCACCCACCAGGTCACCCGCGAACGCGCCGAACGTCGCTGGCGCGACGACGATGCCGCCTTCCATCGACGGCGCGTGGGCAGTGATCGTCGCGACCCGACCGGCGCAGTCGATGGCGTCGACGGTGATCCCGCCCGACGAGGAGGCCGTGACGAGGAGACGGTGCCCGAACCGGCCGACCTCGTCGAAGGCGATCCCGTCCAACGCGAGTCCCGCGGGCAGGTCGACGAGCCGGCGGGTCTGTCCTTGCGCGTCGATCTCGATCACCCCGGGGTGGGCCGTGGGTTCGAGGGCGTAGACGCGATCCGGGCTGAACGAGCAGCCGGCGCCGTCGGGTGTCTCGCCGGTCGAGAGGGCGATGTATGGCTCGGGTCCCTTCGCGGTCCGGTAACGGTCGGCGAAGGCAACGGGGCCGCTCCCGGGCGGCAGACGGAGCAGCCTGCCGTCTGCTGCCACGGTCAGCGACCCGTCGCCGCGGGGACCGGTGAGATCGACGACCGCGGGCACATGCCGGAACCGGGTCCACCGTGTGGTCGCGGTCGACTGTGCCGCCGCCACCGGGGCCAGGGCGGCCGACACGATCGCTGCCGCCGCCGTGCCGACCAGGACGAGCCGCGTGGCCCGGCGGTGGCGCGCAACCGGAGGGCGGGCAGGTCGCGGCACAGCGCCGCTCGTCGTCGACGTCATGTCGCGACGGTCGCCCGCGGCCCAAGCGCGGGAGCCGGACGCCCAGCACGGGCCAAGCGGACGAAGCAGACCACGACCAGCGCGACCAGCGCGGCGTTGCGGGCCAGCACGACGACCTGGGGGGCGACGGCGTTGGAGTTGGCGTAGGTGTCGATCTGCGCGAAGTCGATCACGCTCAACGCCACGACGAGGAGGGTGAGCCAGCCGACGAGACGGTCACCGGACGCGACGGCGATCGCTGCGAACGGGACGAGCCAGATGGAGAACTGTGGAGACAGCAGCGGCGCGGTTGCGAGGAACACCCCGATGGCAGCCAGCGCCGCGGGCCCGTCGAACATCTTCATCGGCTCGGCCGCGCGGGCCGCGAGCACCCATGCGGCAATGACGGCGATCGCCAACACGATCGCCGACACCACGATTGCCCATTCCCGAACATGCGCGATTCGGAAGGCTCCTTCGTTGTAGTGCACCGCCTCGTTCGACGTCACCCGGATGATCGCACCGACGGTGCTCTCGATCTCCCAACCCGTCGCGTTGCGCATCGACACGACCTGGACCGGCCCGTCCGTGCCGACCCACGCCAGCCACGTGACGAGCCCCGCACCCCCGAGGACCATGAACGAGGCCAGCGCCCGCCAGGACCGGCGGACGACGAGGCCGGGCACGAGGAGCACCGGCCACAGCTTCGAGAACACCGCGACCGCCAGCGCAGCGCCACCCAGCACGGGTTGTCGCCGTCGAACGAGGGCCAGGGCAGCGACCGCGAGCGCGACCGACAAGAGGTCGAGCCGAAGGTAGAGGAACGGGTAGCACACGAGCGGGAACCCGATGACGAGATACGCCAGCGCCGCCCGGCGACCCCAGCCCCACACGATGACCGCAGCGACGAGGAGGTCCAGCGCGAGCTGGGACCACATCGTGGCGACGGTGGCCGCATGCGTGGTGGAGCTGCCGATCACCTCGATCACACCGAGCATCACCGGTGGGTACTCGACCGGGAAATCGCGGTACGGGGTCCCGCGATGCGACGACGCGATGCTGTGGAACCGGCGGACGTCCCCCGTCAACGGGGCATGCGCACCGTAGGTGCTGTCTTGGCTGAGCGTGATCGGGACGGCGGCGACGCGCGCTCCGATGAGCAGCACCGCGAGCAGACCACCCAACCGGGCGCTCCCCGCCGCGCCGCGGAGGTGACGTCGCTCGCTGCCGCCCGCACCGGAGGTGGTCTCCTCGGACGCGGCGTCCACATGACCGCTGGGCGGGACGAGCTTGACCCTCATCGCTCGCACCCCTCACGAGAAGACCCGATTTGAATCAATCTACCGATCGTCCTGTCCTCCGCGGAACCGCGCAGAGGGGCAGATGGCAGGCCCTCCGGTGTCGGTGAGCTAAGCACCGATTCGAACTTGGAAGTCGACTGGCGGGTGCTGTTGCCATTGTTCGGCGTCGGGCGTCCAGATCTGTCCGCCGTAGACAACCGATCGGATCCCGAAGGGCGACGCGTGGCCGACCAGCCAGGTCGCGACGGTCCAGCCCCGAGCCGAATCGAGCGCCACCCCGAGTGTCGGGGTTCCCAGCTCCTGGGCCATCGCCTGCTGCAACGCTGCTGAGGGGGGCACGCTCTGGATCGGTGCCCGGCAGCTCAACCCGGCCGGGACCTCACCGGTGGTCACCCGTGCAACGACCCGTGCTTCGGACTCCCAGCGCGCGTACGCCGACGGCGACCCGCTGCGCTGCACCCGCTGCGCCGCGTCCGTGACGGGCAGCGTCTCCCAGCCCGGGACCGTGATCAAGTGCTGGTAGAAGGCCGCTGCGGCATACGACGGGGTGAGGATCTGGCTCGGTGTGCCCCATCCTTGCGACGGCCGCTGTTGGAAGAGACCCAGCGAGTCACGGTCGCCCTGGGTGAGGTTGCGCAGACCGGACTCCTGCAGCGCGGTCGCGACGGCCACCGTCACGGCGTGATCCGGGAGGCCCATCCGCTTCCCGACCGCGGCGATCGTCGTCACGTTGGCCGCCTGCTCGAGGTCGAAGTAGTACGCGACCGACCCGACCGCGACGCGACACTCCGGCGGTCCCGCCCCAGGGCTCCCTCGGAGGAGCCGCGCGACGCCCAGGGCAGCGAGGACGAGGATGATCACGCCGCCAACCGCGAGCCAGGGCCGCCATCCCCAACGGCGCCAGGCGAGGCGTCGACGGGGACGGCGCGACCGCGCGGCTGGTGAGCGGCGAGCCGTGGTGGGCGACGGATCGACGCGCCGCGTCGAGGTCCGGCGCGAGGGCGGTGTGACACCGGGTGCCATTGACCACGAACGGGGGGTCGGTGACTCACCGGTCATGGTTGTGCTCCGGACCTCGCTGCCGGCCCGTCGCCGTGATCGCCCTTCGGGCGGTTGATCGCAACTCCTGCATGCGGCGTGCTCCGATGGGCGGGGTTCGCGAGAACGGGCGGGGTGGACGGGCGCGGCCACCAGCGCTGTCGGCCCGAGCGCCTCGGGTCCTCAGTCTGGCCGGGCCCGCGCCCGGATTGATCGCGACGGCCCGAGGACCCAACGTTGGCAGGCCGGCTCGCTGTCGGTGCATCGATGTCGAAGCGCGAGGCTCTCCGGCGCGCGGCGTTGGTCGTCATAATGGACGCTCGGGGTACGCCCCGCGTTCGTCTCCCAAAGGCAGGAATCCGATGGCCACCCGCCGACGAGGCCGGTCGTGACCAGTCGACGGCGTCCGACGCGACTGCCAGGGTCTGTGCCCGACGAGCGCGCGACCGCCGCCGAGGAGACGACGAGTCACATCCAGTCAGAATCGTGGGTGCAGCGCCTGCTGGACCCGAGCCGCACGGTGGTGCGGAGCGCGCGCGGGGGGCTCGGTCCGGCGTGGCGGCGCGCGACGCGCGGTGAGCCTCGCCTCCCCGTCAGCATCGCGATTCTCGTCGCGATCGGCCTCGAGGCGGCCCTCCCGAGCCGCGTGGCGAACCAGCCTTCCTGGCTCGTGCCGGGTCTCGCTGCGCTGCTCCTCCTCGGGATCATCTTGGCCAACCCGCGGCGCATCAACCGTCGATCCCCGGCGCTCCGGGCGACGACGCTGCTCCTCGTGACGTTCATGAGCGCGGGCAACATCGCGTCTGCGGCCCGGCTGGTCGTGGACCTGGTGCGAGGCCAAGGGCTGCGCGACCCGACGGAGCTTCTCCTCACGGGCTTGGCCATCTGGCTCACGAACGTGATCGTGTTCGCGCTGTGGTACTGGGAGTTCGACCGCGGGGGACCGGTCGCTCGCGCGCTCGCCCCCCGCCCGTACCCCGATTTCCTGTTCCCGCAGATGACGGCGCCCGAGCTGGCGCCCGAGCACTGGGAGCCCGGCTTCGTCGACTACCTCTACATGTCGTTCACCAACGCGACTGCGTTCAGCCCCACCGACGTCATGCCCCTGTCACGGTGGGCGAAGCTGACGATGTTGGTCCAGTCGGCCATCTCGTTGATCACCGTGGCATTGGTCATCGCCCGAGCCGTCAACATCCTGAAGTAGCGCGGGTCCTCCCTTACGGGACGTTTGGGACATCTCGGTCTCGCTCGGACAGGCTTCCCCTCACGAAGCCCGGGCCCATACCGACCGTGGGCCCGGTATCCGTGCTGATGGCCGAACCGCGCGTGGCGGCCGGGAACGCGCGACGCTGGCGGATGCGACGACGAACCCGGCTCGCCGTTGCCATGAGGACGAGGAGAGCGCGATGACGACCACTGAGGCGTTCACCCAGCGGGTGGAGGTCACGCGGCCGCCGGCGGCGCGGTACTGGAGCCCCGCGCAGCTCATCGCGCCCGCAGTCGGGTTCGTGTTCGTGGCGTGGGGCCTGATCAACATCGGACACAGTGGCTTTCACCCCGAGCGGGTCTTCCAGCCCCACGACGCCCTCGCGGGGCTGCACTACACGCCGTTCTTGGCGTCTCTCGAGGTTGGCTTCGGCCTCGCAATGCTCATTGGAGGAGCGCTGCTGCGCGCCGCCCGTACCCGGGTCAGGACGCTGAACGGCCTGGCCGTCGGCCTGGGGATGGTGATCGTCACCTTGGCCGGGGGCGCGGCACTGGGTCTCGGAATCGTGATCCTCGTCGACGCATGGCCCACCCAGGTCCACCACTGGCTGAACGCAGACCATCGTGATGCCGTCCTCTTCCTCGGCGCCGGTGTGGCCTCGCTGTGCGCGGCGATCGCCTCGCCGTTCGTGCTCGCACCCGCCGAAGGTCGCGGCCTGCTCCAGCCCGAGCAGACGGCACCACCCGAACCCGAACCGGCGCCCGAGTCGCCCGAGCCCGAGCCGGAGCTCGTCGCCGCACACGACGCGGGCTGAAACGGGCAGTTCCCCGGGGTCGGACCGCCGCGTGGTGCGGTCAATCGCCGCCGCGGAGCTGACCCCGCGCGACAGGTGACCGAGGCCGGAACCACGCGCGACGCGGGGTAAGAATGCCGACGATGGAGTTCGCCGTCGGACCGCCGCAGGTCTCCGACGTGGTCCATGCTCGCCGATGGTGGACGCTCGGGACGCTCTGCGTCGCGCTCATCGTGATCGGCGTCGACAACACGATCCTCAACGTGGCGCTCCCGTCGATCGTGCGCGACCTGAACGCGACCGGTTCCCAGCTCCAGCTGATGGTCGACGCCTACACGATCGTCTTCGCCTGCCTGCTCCTGACGGCGGGCTCCCTCGGCGATCGGTACGGCCGCCGACACGCCCTCATGTTCGGGCTCACTTGGTTCGGGCTGGCCTCTGCGTTCGCGTCGACCGTCAGCTCGCCCACCGAGCTGATCGTGGCTCGAGGTCTGATGGGCATCGGGGGGGCCTTCATCTTCCCGACCACCCTGTCGATCCTGACGAACACGTTCCGGGATCCCGGCGAGCGGGCGATGGCCATCGGCGTCTGGGCCGGCGTGTCGGGAATTGGCATCGCGCTCGGTCCGCTGGCTGGGGGTTTCCTCGTCGAGCAGTTCGGCTGGGGATCGGTGTTTCTGGTCAACGTCCCGATCTGCTCCGCCGCGCTGCTGCTTTCGTGGCATTTCGTGCCGAACACCAGCGATCGCGCCGAGAGCCCGCTCGACCCGATCGGTGCCCTCTTCTCGATCGTGGGTTTCCTGTTCCTCCTGTACGGCATCATCGAGGGCCCGGACAAGGGATGGTCCTCCCCAGTCGTTGCGGCGTCGCTCGGTGTCGGAATCGTGTTCATCACGCTGTTCGCGCTCTGGGAATGGCGGAACCCCGCTCCCATGCTCGACGTGCGGTTCTTCAAGAACGCGCGCTTCTCGGCCGCGTCCGCGACGATCACCTTGACGTTCTTCGGCTTCTACGCCTCGACCTTCCTGCTCACCCAGTACTTCCAGTTCATCCTCGGCTACAGCCCACTCAAAGCCGGGGTACTCATCGTCCCGACCGCCGTGGGACTGATGATCGGTTCACCGTTGGCGCCGAGGTTGGTGGGCCAATGGGGCACGAAACGGGTCGTGATCCTCGGCTTGTCGCTCGTCGCGACGGGCATGGCCTGCTACGCGTCGAACACGATCATGTCTGACTTCTGGCTCGGTCTGCTGGTCCGCTTGGTCACCGGCCTTGGCTTCGGGATCACGAGCGCGCCCGTCACCGAGTCGATCATGGGATCGCTTCCACCCAGCCGCGCCGGGGTCGGGTCCGCGGTCAACGACACGACCCGTCAGACCGGCGGCGCGCTCGGCGTCGCCGTCATCGGCAGCATCTTCGCGGCCCGGTATCACGCCGTGATCGGCAAGCTGTTGTTCGTGCCTGCCACCGTGCGCGCCGTCGCGCACGAGTCGATCGGGACGTCGCTCCAAGTCGCCGCTCGGCTCGGGCCAACGACAGGCGGGCATCTCGTGAGCGTTGCGAAGCACGCGTACCTGTCGTCGATGCGTGTGACGTACGCGGTTGGTGTGACAGTCATCATCGTGGCGATGATCGTGGCGTACCGCTACCTGCCGGCTCGAGCACTTCCTGCGGTCGGTGACGCACCGGCAAGCGTCGGAACGCTTCGCGACGGCGGGCTGGCTGGGCGGGCGCCCGTCGCGGTCACGGGGCCGGTCGAGTGATGTCAACGACGGGAGAGGCGATGTCGGTGCGGGTCGTCACGATCTCGGCTACGTACGGCGCCGGGGGAAGCGTCATCGGCCCGCGACTGGCCGAACGCCTGGGGTTGCCGTTCGCCGACCGGCTGATCCCGGCCCGCGACGCGCCCGCCGCGGCCGTCGGCTCGGAGCAGGTCAGCGAGGCTGAGCGCGTCCAGGTCTCCCGGACGCGGTTCTTGACCCGACTGGCCCAGCTCACCGGCGGTCTCGGGCTTCCCGTGCCGCACCCCGACGACCTGACCGATCCGATCCGACAGCGCGTCGAGGAGAGCATCCACGATCTCGCCGAGTCGGGTGGCGCGGTGATCTTGGGACGAGCGGGCGCGGTGGTCCTGGCGAAGGAACCGCGGGCCTTTCACATCCGTCTCGACGGCCCCGAGGATCGGCGGGTGACGCGAGCGATGGGCATCGAAGGCATCGACGGACCGACCGCGCGGGCGCGGCTGCAGGAGACGGATCGGGCCCGCGCCCGGTACGTCGCCCGCCTGTACGGCCACGATCCCACTGATCCCGGCCTGTATCACCTCGTGGTGGACTCGACCGTTCTGCCGACCGACGACAGCGTCGAGATGCTGGCCGCCGCGGCGACAGCCTTTTGGCAGCAAGGCACGAAGGGTTGATCCCGGTAATTGGGCACCCATCTGGGTAGCGTTTTGTTGTCGACGGGAGCTTCCGAGGCACCTTCGCGTCGGTGTAGTCCGTCGGACCTCGGGTTCAGATACGGAATGCCACCGCGCGGGTACGGAGGCGTGCAACGATGCCGACCCGTCGGCGACCTCCGGGAGCCCCGCTCAGTACCCCCAGATAGGAGTCCAGATGAACAAGCGAGACCTCATAGCAGCCCTTGCCGAAGAGACCGGCACCGACAAGAAGACCGCGGACCTGTTCCTCACGTCGTTCGTGGACATCGTGACCACGAACGTCGCGAAGGGAGAGCCCGTCATCATCAGCGGATTCGCCAAGTTCGCTCGTGTCGAGCGCGCAGCCCGCATGGGTCGCAATCCGCAGACGGGTGAGCCGATCAAGATCGCGGCGTCACGCAAGGTCCGGGTGACCGCGCTGAAGGCGTTCAAGGACGCCGTGCTGTCGTCGAAGAAGCGGTAGCGCTCAGGGGCGCGGCGCGGTCGGAATCGCGCCCAATGAGCCCGTCACATCTCCAAGGCGACCGCCAGAGCGACGAGCACGGCCGGGTATCGGTTCGGCCAGTCGACGGTCTTCGGGATCCGCAGACGCGCGGGAAGCGAGTCGGTGAGTTGCTGGGCGGGTAGCCCGATCACGTTCGCGGCGTGGTGTTGTCCAACTGACTCGAAGCGCAACGACAGGCGTTGCGCTTCGAGCATGATGCAGGTCTCCAGTGAGACCCGCTCGAACGCGGCGGCGTACGTCCAGTTCGTGTAGCGGAGGGGCCGCGCGACGGCGACCACCGCGATGCCCAGGTCTCGGAGGATCCGACTGGTGCGGGCCGAGAAGTTGGCGAGCCGTCGACTGTCGTCGTCTTGCGCGGCCGGCTGGAGCTGGTCGGCGAGATCGAGCGAAGCGCGGTCGGGTGGCTCGACAACCGCGAGATACGCGACGTCGCCCACGAAGTTGACGCCGAGGACGCGGTCTCGGGTTGCGGTATGCACGGGCTCTTCGTCGTCGACGTCGACGAGGTCCGGTTCGAGGGTCTCGCCGGGCGGTGGGACTTGCCGGACCTGGCGACGAGGCTCCGCGGATCGGTCGTCGGGGCGGAGGATGCGCACCCCGGACCGCTCGTCGGGTGTCCGCGGCGAGTCGCTGATCTCCTCGAAGTCGGTGGGCGCGCCCGGCCCCTCGCCGTCACCCGGTCGGGCCGTGCGGACACCGGGCGGCTGGGGATGCGACGGCACCTCGTTCCGCATGGGATGACGTCGATCCTCGGCTGCGGGCATGGGTCCTCCGAGACGCTGGGGTACCCGTACGGCGTGTCCGAGATCCGGTGCCGATCGGCCAGCTTTCCCTCGAGGCCGCCAACCCTACGCGATCACGGCAGGTCCCGGTCCCGCAACTCGCGGACCAGCCGGATTCGTCCCGGCCGTGATCGCGCACACGCGGTCAGGGCCGGGACACCGGTCCATTCCGCCGGCGGGACGCCGGCAGCGATGCAGGTCAGGCGGCCAGGGGCGCGGCGCCCTTGGAGACCCAATAGTCGTTCAACGCGCCCTGCACCTTGCCCATGTAGATGAAGTAGCCGATGATCGGAAGGAAGAGCCAGAGACCAACGATCGGCTCGACCGGAGACTGCTTGCCATCCGCTTGGTACATCTTCTGGACCTCTTGGGGCAGGACGAACCAGCCGACGATGATCCAGCACAGGAGCGCGCCGACCGCGCCGCCGCTGCCCTCGCCGTTGTAGCTCTTGAGCTCCTCGAAGACGAGGTAGGCCCAATACAGGCCGTAGAGGCCACAGGTGACGATGCTCAGCAGGGCGACGTTGGTGGGGTTGCGGACCTCACCGAGCGCCCGGCCACCGGTGGCGGGCTGGGGTTGCGTCATGGTTTTTGACTCCTAATGCAGGGTGATTGACCGGCACTGCCTACTCCGGGCGGCGTCAAGCCGTCAACGTCTCAGAAGCCGAACCGCGTTGCAGTCCTTCGCGCCGACGCGTCGGGCGTCAGCGCTGCGAGGCGCCCTCCCGCACCGCGAGACCGATCACCGGTCGATCGGCGACCTCGGGAGCACGATCCATCGCGGTCGACAGGTCAAAAGGTGCCGTGTTGTCGTCTTTGTCGGACCACGCGACCCCGGGCTCGCTGTCGAGCGTCGCGTCCGTGAGGTCCAGCTCGTGCAGGTCCGGGCCGCTGGTCACGGCGGTGAGCAGTCCGTCGAGCCCGACGAGCTCCGCCTCGAGGGCGGCGCGCAGGCGGGCGCGAGCCTGCGACGCGAACTCTCCCAGCGCCGCGACATCGCCCTGCAGGACGCCGCGCTTCGCCAGCGCCTCCTCCAGAATCGCGTGGGCCCGGAGGCGCTCGGTCTCCACAAGATGCGCCGCGAGCTGCTCGGCGTCGGCGATCAGCTGCTGCGCGCTGGCCTCGGCGTCGCCGCGGATCTCGTCCGCGATGGCCTGGGCCTCCGTGATGGTCTCGTCCGCGCGGGCCTGGGCCAGCATCAGCGTCCGCTGGAGCAGGTCGGCGCGGTGACGCCGCTCACGCTCGAGCGCCGGGTTGTCCAAGACCGCGAGGCGCTCGATGGTCGCCGCGGCCCGTTCCAGGAGCGGGTCGATCACGTCGGGGGCATAGCCCTTCCGGGTGATCGGGACGACCGCCGTCAGCAACTCGTCCGGGGTGACCTCGTCGAGCGGGGCTCCGTCATCGGTCGCTGCCGGCTTGCGCACAGGAATCCTCCATGGACCCCCGCCCACGCCTCGAGTCCGCTCGTGACGCCAAAGTGGTCAGTGAGGTTGCTGATGATGACGGGGCCGCCGCGGGCTGTCAAGGCTTCGGAGACTCGGACCGTCCGATTCGGGCTCGGGGATCCCGGTCTTCGGTGCCCATCGGGGTAGATCCGGCGGCAGCCCCTTGCCGGGTCGGGGCCCGCCGGGCCACCAGATCAGGGCCAACGGGCAGTATCCTGGGTATCCCCCAACCCGGTTCGGAAAGTCTCTATGCCCGCGCGCGCTGATATCCGCAACGTGGCGATCGTCGCCCACGTCGACCACGGCAAGACCACCCTCGTCGACGCCATGCTCCGCCAGACCGGGGCCTTCCGCGCCCATCAGGAGCTCACCGATCGGGTCATGGACTCGATGGACCTCGAGCGTGAGAAGGGCATCACGATCCTGGCCAAGAACACGGCCATCCCCTACGCGGGGATCAAGATCAACATCGTTGACACGCCGGGACACGCCGATTTCGGCGGTGAGGTCGAACGGGCCCTCACCATGGTCGACGGCGTCCTGCTCCTCGTCGACGCCGCCGAGGGCCCGCTCCCCCAGACTCGCTTCGTGCTGCGGAAGGCCCTCGAGGCGCGCCTGCCGGTGATCCTGGTCGTCAACAAGGTGGACCGCAGCGACGCACGAGTCGACGAGGTCGTCCACGAGGTCGAGGAGCTGTTCTTGGACCTCGACGCCGACGAGCATCAGATCTCCTTCCCCATCGTCTACTGCAACGCCCGGACCGGGCGCGCGTCGCTCGACCCCAGCGATCCCGACCTCGTCCTGCCGGGGACCGCCGGCGACGATGGCCTCAAGCCACTCCTCGAGACGCTGCTCGACCACATCCCTCCGCCCCAGTACGACGAGCACCACCCCTTGCAGGCGCTGGTCACGAACCTCGACGCGTCGCCCTATGTCGGTCGTCTGGCGCTGTGCCGGGTGCGACATGGCGTCCTGCGCCGCGGCGAGCCGGTGGCATGGTGCCGCGCGAACGGAACGATCGAAACGGTGCGCATCACCGAGCTCTACGTCACCGAGGCGCTCGATCGAGTCGACGCGTCGGAGGCCGGTGCAGGCGAGATCGTCGCCATCGCGGGCTTGGCCGACGTGACGATCGGCGAGACCCTGGCCGACCCCGACGATCCCCGCCCGCTCCCCGTCATCCACGTCGACGAGCCCAGCCTGGCGATGACAGTCGGCATCAACACGTCCCCGCTGTCCGGCCGTGAGGGCACGAAGCTCACCGCCCGGCTGGTGAAGGGCCGGCTCGACGCCGAGCTGGTCGGGAACGTGTCCCTGCGCGTCGACGCCACCGAGAGCCCCGACGCCTGGGAGGTCCAAGGCCGCGGCGAGCTGCAGCTCGCGGTGCTGGTCGAGATGATGCGCCGCGAAGGATTCGAGCTGACCGTCGGCAAGCCCCAGGTCGTCGTGCGGCACGTGGGGAACGAGGTCCACGAGCCCGTCGAGCGCGTCGCCATCGACATCCCCGAAGAGCACCTCGGCGTCGTGACGCAGCTCCTGGCGACCCGGAAGGGCCGACTCGAGCAGATGGTCAATCACGGCACCGGCTGGGTCCGCATGGAGTACCTCGTCGCCGCCCGGGCGCTCGTCGGCTTCCGCACGGAGTTCCTCACTCAGACGCGCGGCACGGGCCTGCTCCACCACGTCTTCGAGCGCTACGAGCCCTGGCTCGGCGAGCTCCGCACCCGTGCGACCGGGAGCCTCGTCGCCGATCGCCGAGGCGAGACCACGTCGCACGCGCTGATGAACCTCCAGGAGCGCGGCCAAATGTTCGTCGGACCAGGAACCGAGGTCTACGAAGGCATGATCATCGGCGAGGGCGCACGTGCCGGGGACATGGACGTGAACCCGACCCGCGAGAAGAAGCTGACGAACCACCGGGCCGCCTCCGCCGACGAGCTCGTCCGACTGGTCCCCCCACGCCCGATGTCGCTCGAACAGGCGCTGGAGTTCATCGCCCCGGACGAGGTCGTCGAGGTCACCCCCACCAGCATCCGTCTGCGCAAGACCCAGCTGTCGGCCAGCACCCGGGGCCGCGAACGCGGCCACGCACGGGCGGGGCGCCGCTAAATCGACTCCTGGGCCGGGGCTGCCGGGCGCCGACGTTGCGTGGCCCAAGCCTCACCTGCGACGCTTCGGTCCTCCTGGGGAAAGGAAGCTCATGCGTCGTCGGGTCGCTTTGTTCGGTGCGCTGACGTTCGTCGCGATCGTGGCCGCGGCGGGACCGGCCGCGGCGAAAGGGGGCGGCGGGAGTGGTGGAAGCCATGACAGTCGCATCAGCCTCTCCGGCGCGCTCGTTGTCGCGCCCGGTGAAGTGGTCAACGGGCCGGTGGTTTCGGTCGATGGGCCGGCCACGATCGCCGGCCGGGTCAACGACGACGTCTTCGTCGGACGCGGTCGCCTGACCGTCATCGGTCATGTGACTGGCGACGTGCTGGTAGTCGACGGCGACGCCACCATCACCGGCCGGGTCGACGGCGACATCACCGCACTACACGGCCGGGTCACTGTCCCGGCCGACGGCGCGGTCCGCGGGGACGTCACGTCGAGCAAGGCACCCCGGGCAGCGCCGGGGACGGTGCGGGGGCACGTCAAGACGCTCGACGTCACCAGCCTCTTCACCGGGTTCCTCGTCGCCTTCCTGATCTTCTTGTGGATCGCGGTGACGGTGTCGATCGGGATCCTGGGTCTGTTCTTCGTCGTCGTGTTCCCGCGGGGCGCCGAGGCCGTCGTCAGGGCCGGTCGTCGCTTCGGTGTGTCGGTGCTGGTGGGGATCCTGGTGGGGCTCCTCGGTCCTCTCCTCGGCGTCGCGATTGTCTCGACGATTGTCGGCATCCCGCTCGGCGTCGGCCTGCTCGCCACGATGACCGTCGTGGCGCCCCTCGGCTACGCGTGCAGCGCGCTGATCCTCGGCCGACTCATGGTCCGAGGGCCCAGCACCGGGGCTCGAATCGGCGCCTTCTTTGCCGGCTTCCTGATTCTGCGGGTCGTGGCCCTGATACCGGGCCTGGGCTTCATCGTCTGGTATCTGGCGTGCTTCTACGGCATCGGCGCGCTCACCGTCGCAGCCTGGCGGGCCGGGCGCGGTCGCGCCGCGCCGCGGGTCGCTGCCGCACCCACGGCCCGGCCGGACCCAACGCCCATGGTGCCGGTCGCGGCTCCCCAGCCCGTGGCGGAGGTCCCCGCCACGGTGGCGGCCCCGCCAGCGACGCGAACAGCCCCGACGACGCCCCGGCGCCGCCCGGCCCGCGCCGCAGCCACGAAGCCCACCCGGAAACGGACCGTCAAGAAGGCAACGAAGACGGCCGCGCCCCGCAAGACCGCGCCCCGCAAGACCCCACCCCGCAAGACGGCGCCCCGCAAGACGGCGCCCCGCGCCACGCGCGCTCGGGGCGCGAAGCGTCCCGCACCGCGGTCGACCCCGCCACGGCCCCGCGCGGCGAAGCAGGCCCCGGCGCGCCGGTCGGCCACGACAACGAAGCGAGCGACGCGATCGACAACCTCGGCGAAGCGCACGGCCGCCGGCGCCGCCCCCCGGAAGGCGGCGAGCCCAGCGGGTCGCCGGCGCTGATCAGCGGTCGCCGGTGCGAGGACCGGCCGCGCCGAACTCGACGATCTCGAGCTGGCCGGCCTCGTGGCGGGCCCGCAGGGACTTCTTGTCGAACTTCCCGACGCTGGTCTTGGGAACCTCGTCGATGAACGCCCACCGTTCGGGGACCTGCCATTTCGGGACGCGCGCCGACAGAAAGGCACGGAGGTCGTCTGCGTCCGGAGTGGCGTCGCCGACAACGACCACGCAGGCCAGCGGGCGCTCCTCCCAGCGCGGGTCCGGCACGCCGATGACCGATGCCTCCTGGACCGAGGGGTGGGCCATGAGGTGGTTCTCGAGCTCCACCGAGGAGATCCACTCACCACCGGACTTGATGACGTCCTTGGCCCGGTCGGTGATCCGCACGTACCCGCGTGGATCGATGGTGCCGATGTCGCCGGTGCGCAGCCAGCCGTCGTCGAATTTCTCGGGTCCGGTGTCCCGGTAATAGGACCCGGTGATCCAGGGACCCCGGGCTTCGAGCTCCCCGACCGTCTCGTCGTCCCAGGCGACGGGCCCGTCGTCGCCCATGATCCGCAGCTCGACGCCGGGCACCGCTCGACCGGCGCGGACCCGCCAGGGCATCGCGTCCGGCGCATCCCACGGCATGCCCTTGGGTGGGTGCGCGACAGCAGCGACGGGGCTGGTCTCGGTCATGCCCCAAGCCTGGAGAACCTCGACGCCGAACCGATCCCGGAAGCCCTCGATGAGCGCCTGCGGGACGGCGGACCCCCCGCAGGGGACGAGCCGCAACGATGAGAAGTCGACCGCGGCCGGGTTGCTGTCCGCGAAGCGCAGCAGGTCAGACCAGATGGTCGGGACGGCGCCCGCGACCGTCGCCCGCTCCGCGGCGATGAACCCGGCGAGGGGCTCGGCTTGCAGGTAGCGGCCGGGCATGAGCAGATCGGCGCCGGTCATCCAGGCCACATAAGGGAGACCCCACGCGTTGGCGTGGAACATCGGGACGACGGGGAGGACCCGGTCGTTCTCGGTGATCCCGAGACAGCCGGCTGCGCAGAGCGCGAGCGAGTGGAGGTACGTCGAGCGGTGCGTGTACACCACGCCTTTGGGGTTCCCGGTCGTCCCGCTCGTGTAACACATCGCGGCCGCGGCGCGCTCGTCGAGCTCGGGCCAGCAGAAGTCGGTGTCCGCCTCGTTGAGCAGATCGTCGTAGCGGAGGATCTGGACGGTCGGAGCAGCCTCGGCGAGCGCTGCCGTGTCACCGTCACCGACGACGATGTACCGCTCCACGGTGGTCAGGTCACCGGCGATCTTGGCGAGGAGGGGGATGAGTGAATCGTCGACGATGATGACGCGGTCGTCGGCGTGCTCGACGATGTAGATCAGCTGCTCGGGGAACAGCCGGATGTTGAGCGTATGGAGTACGGCGCCCATCGTCGGGATGGCGAGGTATGCCTCGAGGTGCTCTTGGGTGTTCCAGCAGAACGTCGCGACGCGGTCCCCATCACCGACACCGAGCGCGGCGAGACCGGCGGCGAGTCGGGTGACACGATCGGCGACCTCGGTGAACGTCGCGCACCGCCGGCGATCTCCTTCGAGGGTGACGACGACGCTGTCGCCGTGCAGCGCCGCGCCATGACGGAAGAGCATCCCGATCGTGAGCGGGAAGTCCTGCATCGTTCCAAGCATCCGCGTCCCCCCGACGGTGCCGGCCAGTGCTCATCCTGCCACTCTCGACGACCGGCGGGCCTCGCGGCGAGAGGGCGGCGGCGCGCCTACGGTTCGGGCATGGTGGAACGAGGGATTGGGACCGTCCTGCAGTTCGGGCTCATCGCCGAAGGGCCCGACGGCGGGGACGTGCCAGGACTGCTCGAGCGCGTGGGGGACGCCATCCGGGACCTCGGCGCGGTCGACGTCGTCGACGTCGTCTTCCGGCCGCCGCGGGACGGGACCCCCGCCGCGGTGTCGGTCTACTTCGTACGAGCGGACTGAGCACGACGGGCGCTGACCCCCCCTGCGGAAGGTCAGGTCCGGAACATCGGGTTGTGGGCGTTGTCGGTGATGATGACCTGACGGGAGAACTTCCATGTCTCGGCTTCCTTGCGGAACTCGAAGACATAGGACCCTTCGTGGCTCCCTCGCCGGAACCCGTCAGCGTCCTCGCGTGTCGCGACCATCGTGTACTGCACCGCGGCGACGGCGTGGCGCCCATCGTCGGAGACTCGGATGACGTCGCTCACCATGAGGTGGCGCAGCCCGAGGCGGTCGAGCTCGTCCTGTCCGGCCCCGGCTTGCCCGGTCTTGGAGACCATGACGGGCCGCACGAGCCGTTCCCGCAGCACGGCTTTCCCCTGGACGCGCTCGACGAGGGACCCGGCGAGCACGCGCTCGATGTCGTCGGTGTAGAGGGCGAGCATGTCGTCCCAACGACGGCCGTCTTCGAGGTAGCCGTATCGCATGATGAGGTCTCGGATCGTCTCGCGGTCCTCGGCGGCTTGGAGCGAGGCTTCGACGGTGGCGTGTCGAGGTTGGGTCCGGAGCACGGCGTCGAGGACGGCCCGCTCCTCGAGTTGATCCATCGGTCGGTCCCCTCGTCGTCCGAGTCAGCGGTCTGTCGTGAGCACGAGGGCGGATCCGTCCATCAGCGCGCCGGATGTCACGGCGCAGACGTCATGGATGGGAACTTGCCGGGTGCCGCCGCGGCCTTGGACTTGGAGGACGGCTTCGGTCACGGTGTTCATGCCGTGGAGGTACCCCTCGGCCAGGAGGCCGCCGTGGGTGTTCACGGGGAGGGAGCCGCCGGGTGCGGTGTTCCCCGCGCGGAGGAACGCGCCGGACCCGCCGCGCTCGCAGAGCCCGAGGCCCTCGAGGCCGATGAGCACGGTGCTGGTGAAGCAGTCGTAGATCTCGGCCAGCTGCACGTCGGCCGGTTCGACCCCGGCGCGGGCGAGGAGGTCGTCGCGCAGGTGGCTGGTGTAGTTGCGGGTGTAGTCGGACCAGAGCAGGTGGTCGCCTATGTCGAGGCCGGGGCGGGGTCCGGCCCGGTAGACACTGGCCGCGACGACCGCGGGGGGATGGCGGAGGTCTCGGGCGCGTTCCACGGAGGTGACGACGAGCGCGCACGCGCCGTCGACTTCGATGGTGCAGTCGTCGGCGCGGAACGGGTCGACGACGAACGGGGCGGCGAGATGCTCGGTGACGCTCAACGGTTCCCGCTTGATCGCCCGGTCGTTGGTCGCCGCCCAGTGACGTTGCGTCGACGCCACCGCCGCGAGGTCCGCTTCGTCCTGGCCGGTCTCGAGGAGGAACCGCCGGGCCCACATCGCCACGTACATGAGGTAGGCGTCGTAGCCGATCGGGTAGCGATACTGGCCTCCCGGCCCGGGGAACGGCATGGTCCCGACCCGGGACCCGGAGCGGCCATTCAGGGCCCGGAACACGACGACGTAGTCGGCCTCGCCCGCACCCACCGCGGCCGCGGCCTGACCGACGAGGTAGGCGGGGGCTTGGCCGCCCAGCTGGGCGTCGAGCACGTACCCGAGACGAGGAAGCGCGAGGCCGCTCGCGACGGCGACCGCGGGGACGGAATCGTGCATGAGCATGAACGTGGCGATCCCGTCGATCTGCTCGGTGGCGAGGCCGGCATCGAGGATGGCGTTGCGGCAGGCTTCGAGGGCCTGGTCGAGGACGCTGCGGCCCGAGCGTCGGGTGAACGGCGTGTAGCCGACGCCGACGATTGCCGCGGTCGTCGACCCGGTCGTCACGACGTCACCCGGAAGCGCAGCTCTGTCCAGGTTCCGTGGTCGACGTAGCTGCCGGTGACGGGGCTGCCCGCCTCGATCGGTCCTCGGTGCTCGAGGCGGGCGAGCAGGCGACAGCCCTCCGGGAGGTCGATCACCGCGATGACGTAGGGCACGTCGTCTCGGAACGCGGGGGTGAAGGCACGGTGCACGACGATCCAGGAGTAGACGGTGCCGCGCGGTTCGATCTCGACGACATCGCCACCGGGCGCGGCACAGCTCGGGCAGGCCGGCATCGGCGGGAACCGGTACCGAGCGCACTGGGTGCAGCGCTGCACCAGGAGACGCCGGCCCCGGAGCCCATCCCAGTAGAACTGGCTGTCCTCGTCGGCCTCCGGGACGGGAACCAGCGGCGCAGGGGTGGGGTCGACGGTCGTCATCGGCCGTCGAAGCGGGGTCGGCGCTTCTCGCGGAACGCCTCGAGTCCCTCGCGGGCGTCATGGGAGGTGAGGCAGTACTCGTCGTTGCGTTCGCGCTCGACGCGGAGGCCGTCCTCGACGGTGAGGTTGCCCGACCAGAGGGTGTGGAGCACCGCTTTTGCGTTCGCGACTGCCAACGGGCTCTTCTCGGCGATGCCCTCGGCGAGCTCGAGCCCAACGGTGAGCAGCTCGTCGTCGGCGGTGACGCGCGATGCGAGTCCCCAGTCGAGAGCCTCCGCCGCGTCGAGGAACCGTCCGCTGAAGATGAGCTCGTTGGCACGGGCTCGTCCGATCGCTCGTGGCAAGAGGGTGAGCACGCCGCCGCCGCCCATCTGACCGAAGTTGAGGTGCGCGTCCCCGATCCGAGCCGATCGCGCGATCACCGCGAAGTCGCAGTTGAGGACAAGCTCGAGTCCGCCGGCCGCGGTGACACCGTTGATCAGGGCGATCACCGGGATGCGCAGCTCGCGGAGGCGCCCGAACGTCGCGTGGAGGTCGGCGACGAACTTCGGGAACTCGACGGGGTCGCGCTGGAGGGTGAGGTACTGCTTGAGGTCGCCGCCCGCGCTGAACGCCCGGCCGTTCCCGGTGAGCAGCAGCGCCCGCACCGTGGCGTCGCCCTCGACCGAGGTGATGGCCTTCCCGAGGGCGTCGAGCATCGTGCGATCGATCGCGTTGAGGGTGTCCGGCCGGTTGAGGGTGACGAGGGCGGCATGGGACCCGTCGTTGCCGAGGGTGCGTCGGGCGACCAGGACCGGGGGACGGGGCTCATCCGGAGGTGCGACCACGGCTAGCGGGCCGGCACCGAGGTGCTGAGCTGGCGCACGATCTCGTGCTTCTGGACTTTCCCGGACGCCGTGGTGGGGAGCGCGTCGAGCACGACCAGTTGCTCGGGGAGCTTGAACGTGGCGAGACCCGCGTCGCGGAGCCGTCCGACCATGTCCTCGAAGGTCAGGGAGTGCTCGGCGCGGAGCACGACACAGGCGCAGCTGCGCTCACCGAGCCGCGCGTCGGGGAGCCCTACGACGGCGGCACGCTCGACCTCGGGCCATGCCACGATGAGGTCCTCGATCTCTCGGGGTGCGATGTTGATCCCGCCCCGGATGATGATCTCCTTCTTCCGGCCGCTGACGCGCAGCGCGCCGTCACCGTCGATGACACCGAGATCGCCGCTGCGCACCCATCCCTCGGCGTCGAACGTGGCGGCGGTGCGGTCAGGGTCGGCATAGAAGCCGGCGCAGGTGTTCGGCCCCCGAACGAAGATCTCGCCCGGCTCACCCTGACAGCGACGCCCGTCAGCGTCGCGGGTCTCGATCTCGACGTCGGTCATCGGGACACCATCGGTGTGGCGCCGCTGCTCGCCGGGGCTGCCGGGTCGGTTCCAGGTCCCGACGAGGACCTCGGTCGAGCCGTAGAGGCGCAGGACGCCGATCCCGACGTCGGTGGCTGCGTCGACGAGCTCCGCGGGGACCGGCGCGCCGCCACAGCCGAAGCGTCGCAGCCGGGGAAGGGTGCGGGCCTGACGCTGGGCTTCCTCCACGAGGTCCTGCAGGAAGGTCGTCGCGGCCAGCGTGTAGCTCGCCCCCGCGCTCGCCACCAGGTCGAGGGCTGCGGTCGGGTCCCAGCGATCCTGGAGAACGAGCGGGAGGCCGTGGTACAGCGCGAACCGGAGCCCGTAGTTGAAGCCGGTGGAGTGTCCCACGGGGGATGGCATCCATACGACGTCGTGGGCCGACAACCCGAGGTCAGAGAAGGCGACCCGGACGCTGAAGTTGGTCGTCTGCTCGGTGTGCAGAATCGCTTTGGGGCTGGCCTCGGTCCCGGACGTGAAGATGAGCTCGGAGACGGCCTCGGCGGGGCCACCCGCAGCGGTGAGGGGGACCGCCGGGCCGTCGAGCAGCTGGTCGAGGCTCACGTCGGCACGGTCCTCCCCCGACGGCCGCACGACGAGACGCCGTGGCCGGACCCCGGTGGCGTCGCTCACGTCCGCGACCAGATGGAGGTGATCGAACCCGCGGTAGTCACCGGGGGTCACGATCGCCGCGGGGCGGGCCGTCGTGAACACGTGCGTCAGCTCCCGGGCCCGGTAGTTCGGGAGGAGGGGGTTGATGACCGCCCCGATGGACTGGATCGCGACCGCGACGACGGCGGCCTCGTACCAGTTGGGGAGCTGCACCGACACCACGTCGCCCGTCTCGATTCCCTGGTCGTGGAAGCCCGCCGCGAGGCGCCCGGCGGCGGACGCCAGCTCGGCGTAGCTGCATCGGTGGCCGCTCTCGTCGGTCACGGCGACTGCGTCGGGCCGTCGCTGCGCGAGCGCTGCGACCTGGCCCGCGAGCGTCGTGTCGTCCCAGAGCTCCCGGCGGGCAAACTCCTCGCGGCGGGCCGGGGTGGTGACGAGGTCCTGCATCGGGTTCACAGCAGGGCGAACCGCAAGGTGCCGCCGTCGACGACGACGGTGGAGCCCGAGAGGTAGCTGGCGTCCTCGGACACCAAGAAGGCGATGGTCCCGGCGAACTCTTCGGGGCGGCCGTGGCGCCCGAAGTGGTTCCACTGGTTGAGTACTGCTTCCCGCTCAGGCGTCCGGGAAGGGTGGGGAGCGTTGCCGATCAGCACGGCGTTCACGTTGACGCCCGTCGCCGCGACCTCTTTGGCGAGCGATCCGACGAACCCGCTCAGTCCGGCCTTGGCCGACGCGTACCCGACGCCGGCCCGCTGGCCGAACACGGCAGAGATCGAGTTGACGCAGACGATCTTGCCGTACCCGCGCTCGACCATCCCGCCGATGACGGCCCGGGAGCAGATGAAGGCGGAGCCGAGGTTCAGGGCCACGAACGCGTAGAAGTCCTCGACCGAGGTCTCGCGCAGCTCCCGCCATGGGACACCGGCGGGCGCGCCGCCAACATTGTTGATCAACATGTCCACGGGGCCCACCGTGTCGTGGGCCTCTCCCACGATCGCTTCGACGTCGGCGGGCTGGGTCACGTCACCCGGCGCGGCTCGGGCGCGCCCACCGGCGGAGATGATCGCCGCGACCGTGTCGCCCGCCAGGTCCGCGCGAACGTCGTTGACGATCACCGCGGCGCCGTCGGCGGCGAGACGGAGCGCGGTCGCGCGGCCGACGCCCGCGCCGGCCCCGGTGACGAGCGCGGTTCGGCCCTCGAAGCGGCCCGGGCTCGGGCTCATGGGGCCGACATCGTGGTCAGGTCGATTCCCGTTGGAACATCGGGTTATGGGCGTTCTCGCTGGTGACGACCTGGCGGGAGAACCGCCAGACACCGTTGTCCTTCCGGAAGTCGAAGATGTAGGAGCCCTCGTGCGCCCCCCGCCGGAACCCGCGCTCGTCGTCGGCCGTCGCGACCATCGTGTACTGGACCGCGGCGGTGGCGGTCGTCCCGTCATCGGAGAGGCGGATGACGTCGCTCGCCATGAGGTGACGCAGCCCGAGCGTGACGAGGTGCTCGGGAGGCGGCGCGGCCCCGTCCCCAGCGCTGTGCTGGAGGGTGGGGGCGATCAGCTTCTCGCGGAGCGCCGCTTTGCCCTGGACCCGTTCGGTGAGACTGCCGGCGAGGACGCGTTCGATGTCGTCGGTGTAGAGCGCCAGAAGGTCGTCCCATCGCCGCGCGTCGCAGAGGTAGCCGTAGACCATGATGAGGTCGCGAACTGCCCGGCGGTCCTCCAACGCGGTGAGCCGCTCATCGGTGCCGCGCCGCGGCCGCTCCGGGCGGGTCACCACGTCGAGGAGCGCGTCGATCTCGGCGGAGTTCACCGCGCCCGATCGACCGTGCGATATGGATGAGGGCCCATGACCGCCATCTTGTCCCACGGGGGCGGAGCGCCGCGGCAGGTCGTGTGGCGGGCGCCGGCAGGGCGGGCGAGACTCCGCGGATGCACGGGGCGAGGTGAGCGGGCCGATGTCGACGGATGCGCCGCTCGCCGGGATCCGGGTCCTGGACCTGACCACCTTCTTGTCGGGTCCGGTCGCGGCCCGCACACTGGCCGATCTCGGGGCGGACGTAATTCGCGTCGAGCCTCCGCGTGGCGACCCGACGCGGGCGGGGACGGGGCTGCGCCCCGGCGATCCGCCGTCGGCGTTCTACGTGGCGCTCCACCGGGATCGTCGCAGCATGGTGCTCGACCTCAAGACCGACGCCGGTCGTGGGGTGCTGTACGACCTGGTCGGGGTCTCGGACGTGCTCCTCGAGAACTACCGTCCCGGCGTCACGGCTCGGCTCCAGATCAGCTACGACGACGTGCATCCCCGCAACGCGCGGCTCATCTACTGCACGATCACCGGATTCGGTCCGGACGGGCCCTACTCGCAACTGCCCGCCACGGACGGCGCGGTCCAAGCCTTCGGCGGGGTGCTCGAGCTGACCGGAGATCGGGACCAGATCGGGCTTCCCGTACCGATCCCGATCGCCGACCTCGTGGCGGGTGCCACCGCGGCGCAGGGTGTCCTCGCCGCGCTCGTCGCGCGGTACCGCAATGGCGAGGGCACCCATCTCGACGTGAGCATGGTCGAGGCGCTGCTCGGATGGCTGCTGGTTGGGGATCGCGAGCACACCCTGGCACCGCCGACCACGCTGGTCGTACACGGCAGCGATGGCATCCCGGTGCTCGTGCAGACGAGCTTGCACTTTCAGCCGCGCTTCGCTGAGCTGCTCGCCGCCGTCCCGGGCTGTCAGAACCTTGTGACCGACGCCCGGTTCGCGACCCGCGAGCTCCGTCAGGAGCATCGGGACGACTACGAGCGGCTGGTCCGGCGCGCCTTCGCGTCGCGGTCGAGCTCCGAGTGGCTGAATGCCCTGCACGCGATCGGCATTCCCGCGTCGACGATCCAATCGGTCGACGAGGCTCTGCAGCACCCGCAGCTCGACCACCGGGCGGCGCGGGGCCTCGTCGATGTTCCTGGCCTCGGCACCCAGACGGTCCTCGCCTCGCCGTTCCGGTTCGACGGGCAGCGCAAGACCACGACGACATCGCCCCCGACGCTCGGTGAGCACACGGGTGTCGTCCTGCGCGCCGTCGCGGGCTACGACGACGAGACGGTTGCCGACCTGGCGGCCCGGGGCGCGTTCGGCCCCGGGCGGGTGGACTGAGATGCGCGCGCTGCGGGTTCATCGCCACGGGGAGCCGGACCAGGCGCTCCAGCTCGAGGACGTGTCGGCGCCAGTCCCCGAGCCGGGCCAGGTGACCGTCCGGGTCGCCGCGGCGGCGCTCGGTCTCCAGGACCTGCTGCTGGTCCGGGGCTCGTACCAGCTGAAGCCGCCGCTGCCCTTCACCCCGGGCATGGAGGCAGCCGGCACGGTCGTCGCCGTCGGGGAGGGCGTCGATGGGTCGTGGGTCGGTCAGCGGGTGGTGGGCGTCCCGGCGCTTCCCGACGGTGCGCTCGCAGAGTCCGCGCGCATGGTGGCCACCAACCTCTTTCGCCTTCCCGACGACGTGACCGATACCGACGCGGCGGCGACCCACATCTCTTTCACGACCGCGCACGTCGCGCTGCACCGCCGGGCCGCGCTGCAACCCGGCGAGACGCTCCTCGTCCATGCCGGTGCGGGCGGGACCGGCTCCGCGGCCATCCAGCTCGGCGCCGTCGCGGGGGCCCGTGTGATCGCCACCGCGGGCTCCCCGGAACGGACCGCGGTCTGCCGCGAGCTGGGTGCGTCCGTCGCGATCGACTACCGCCGCGAGGACTTCGAGCCCGTGGTCCGGGACCTCACCGACGGCCGTGGCGCGGACGTGATCTTCGACCCGGTGGGCGGTGACGTGTTCGACCGTTCCCGGCATTGCATCGCTTCCGAGGGCCGCCTGCTGCTCATCGGCTTCGCCTCCGGTGCACCCCAGACGATCAAGGCCAACGGGGTCCTCCTCGGCAACTACTCCGTGATGGGCGTCTACATGGGCGCGTACAGCCGGGACGCCGATCGCGCCTTGGTGCGCGGCGTCCACGAGGACGTGATGCGGCTGCTGAGCGCGGGCACCGTTCGAGCGCTCGTCAGCCGCGAGGTGGGGCTGGACGAGGTTGCTGCGGCGTTGGCAGATCTGCGCGACCGGGGGGTGATCGGCCGGGTCGTGGTGCGTCCCGGTTGAGCCGCGCCTCGCGCCACGCGTGGGAGGCACCAACGGGCACTGCCTCGTGCCACGCCCCGTCGAGCTCAGCGTGCAATCGCGCACGGTGACGAGCCGACGTCGATCAGGGGACGTCTCGTCCCTGGGCGTTCTGCCCCAGCCGGATCTGGAACGCGTTGCCCGCGGGTGACACGCGGGTGGGGTCATCCGGCGCGGCGCGCGAGCCAGCCGCCACGCGCGGCGTCAGGGCCAGGTAATCGCGTACTGCGTCGACTCGAGGACACGCCCCGTGACCCCGTCGGCGCGCTGCGCGGCCAGGAAGACCACCGCGGGGACGACCGCCTCGGGGTCGGTCCAGCCCGTCCAGTCGTAGTCCGCCCCGAGCTCGTGCATCGCGGTCTCGGTCTTGACCGCGCCGGGGCGCAAGGCGTTCACCGCGATACCGAGCGACGCGACCTCGCCAGCGAGACCGGTGCTGAACCGTTCCAGCGCCGCCTTCGCGACCGAGTAGGTGAGGAAGCCGGGGGGCAGCCCGGTGATGTTCGGGTCGGCGGCGCCGGACGAGACGTTGATGATGCTCCCCCCGCCGGTCTCGCTCATCGCCGGCACGACTGCCCGGGCACTGACGTAGAGGCTCCGGACGTTGACGCGCATCGATTCGTCCCACTCGGCGGCGGTGCTGTCGAGGAAGGCGGCCCGGGTCGGGGCCATCGCGTTGTTGACCAGCGCGTCGACACGGCCGAACTCGGCCCGGGCCGTGTCGATCAACGCGACGATGTCGTCCTCGACCCCGATGTCGCAACGCCGGGCGACCGCGACGCCACCCTCGGCCCGGATGGCGTCGACGGTGGCGTGGATGGTGCCGGGCAGTCCCGTCGGCGTTTCGGTCTCGGTTCGGGCGGCGCAGACGACCGCGGCGCCGGCCCGGGCCAGGCCGAGGGCGAGGCCCCGGCCGATCCCTCGTGACGCGCCGGTCACGATGGCAACCTGGCCGGCGAGCGATTGGGCCGGTGCTGGCATCAGGGCTGTTCTCGCGAGGGGGTGACGGTCATCTAGGGCCGCACCGGTGGGTAGT
>DATISY010000099.1:0-26521 GCA_035468285.1 Acidimicrobiia bacterium
CCGCGCTCGGCGCCGACCCGGCCCGTGTGTTCGTCCCCCACCCGATCCAAGATCGGACCGACGACGAGATCCGAGCCCTCGCCGACGCCGCCATCGACGGCGTCGTCCGGGCCGTGACGGCGTAGCCGTGCTGCTCCTCCACGAGGTGCACCGGGTCCGGGGCGCGACCGAGGACGGGTTCGAAGCCGCGTTCCGGGACCGGTGGATGCCCGACCTCGGCGCCGGTGACGACGCGCGGCTCCTCTATTTCATGCAGCTCGCCCACGGGTCTGGGCGGGCGTACACCGCGGTGACCGTGACGGGCGTCCGTGACGGCGCGGCGTGGGAGCGCCTGGCTCGCTCGATCCAGGACGGACCGTTGCGATCGTGGGCGCACGACGTCGACCAGCTCCGCCACCGCGTGACCGCCAAGGTCCTGCTCCCGGTCCCGTGGTCCCCGCCGGTCGTCGCGGACCTCGACGCCGTGCCGGTCGAGCCGGCCGAGCATCCGCTCACCATCTTCATGGAGGACACCGCCTGGCCTCACGACGGGATGCTCGACGACTACCTCGAGAAGGCGCGTACGCACTACGCGCCGAGTCTCACCGAGAGCCGCCAGGGGGGCCGTGCCATCCTCGAGCTGCTCGCGGTGTTCCAGACCGCGTTCGGGTCCGGGCGCCGCTCCGAGGTGGTCCTGTGGCAGCGGGTCCTCGATCACGCCAAGCTGCTGCGGCTCCTCGAGACCGAGATCCCCCCCGAGTACCGGGGCCCCGGGACGTGGATGCACGACGCCCTCGAGGTCCGCGACGACTGGCAGAGCCAGCTGTTGCGCACCTCCGGGTGGTCTCCCCTGTCGTAGCCCGCCTCAGCGGGCGTCGGTCATGACCTTCGTCGCGACCTCCTCGACTCGCTGCTCACCCTCCGGGGGCCAGCCCGCGACGAGGTAGCTGAACCCCGCGTCGCGCCACTGATCGACGGTGCGGCGGATCGTGTCGAGATCACCTTCGAGGGAGATCGATCCGGCCCGCCGGATGGACGCGGGGTCACGCCCTGCGGCGGCGGCGAGGTCGCTGAGCCGCTCCGAACGCGACGTCAGCCGCGTCGGGTCACCGAAGGAGTGCCACACGTCGGCGTACTTCGCGGTGATTCCGAGCATCCGGTCGCCGGACGCGCCGATCCAGATCGGTGGGTGGGGCGACTGCATGGGCCGGGGAAGCAGCGTGGCATCCCGGACCTGGAAGTAGCGGCCCTCGAAGGTGAACCCTTCGGTGGTGAGCAGACCCCGGACGATCTGGACCGCCTCCTCGAACGCGGCGACGCGCTCGCCCGTCGGGGGGAACGGGATCCCGAGGCGGCGGTGCTCGTCGTCGAACCAGGCCGCGCCGTACGCGAGCTCGTAGCGGCCGTCCGAGGCGTGGTCGATCGTGATCGCCTCCGCGGCGAGCACCGACGGGTGCCGGTACGTGAGGCCGGTGACGAGCAGCCCGAGCCGCACGTTGGTGGTGAGCCCGCTCAGCGCGGCGAGGGTCGTGTTGCCTTCGAAGCACTCGCCGGGGCCGGAGCCGTACATCGGGACGAAGTGATCGAAGCCCCAGATGCCGTCGAAGCCCAGCCGGTCCGCGAGCTGGGCGCGGGCCACGATCTCGTTCCAGCGCAGCCGCTGCTGCGCGACGTCAAGCCCGAATTGCATGGGTCGTCCTCCCGGTCGGTTCGTCGGTCGTGGGTGCCGTGTCGAGTGGGGTGGTGGTGGCGATCACAGCTCGCTCAGCGCTTCCCAACCGTCGGGGGGTGGGGCGAGGCGCCAGTGCTGCTCGGGGCTGGGGGCGTCGAGCACCTTGCTGAACGCCCACTCTGCCTCGAGGGGCAGCACCTGGGTCGGGTAGCAGTGCACCGCGGCGATCTTGCGGGCATGGTCGACGTCGACGGGCACAGCCGCGGGGGTCGGCCACACGTCACGGCGGAACAACTTCGAGATTCGCCAGGCGAGCAGGCCCGGGATGTGCTTGTAGCCGGCGTCCTCGTAGCAGAACCAGGCCGGTCCGCCGTCGGGGTCGGCGAGCATGCGGTCCCGGACGAGCATCGCGGCGTCGTGGGTGCAGTCGTGGTCGGGGTTGGCGAGCCCGAACGGAGCGAACACCGCCGTCGCGTTCTCGGCGCGCACCGCGGTCTCGAGCTCGTGGACGACGTGTTCGGGCCGGACCCAGTCGGCCCGGTCCAGATAGGAGTGCTCGACGAAGTCGAGCCACACCGGCTTGGCATCGAACCCGCCCAGCGCAGCCGCGTCCTCGGCGCGTCGGACGACGTGGACCTCGTCGCCGGGACGGAACCCGCCGAGCGCGTCCCAGTGCCCCATGGGGTCGGGGTACTCGGTGGGGCGGCCGGCGAACGCGGTGATGACGGTCATGCCCGGGTGCGCGGCCAGGAGGTAGGAGCAGCCGAGGACCGCGTCGTCGAGGTGCGGGGAGATGATCACCGGGCGTGTCATCTCCGCCGCGGAGACGGTGCCCCAGTCGCGCATCTCGGGGGGCGACGGTTGGGCCACGCCCCAGCCTCCCATCTCGGGCCCCCACGGGGCACGGTCGGGTCGGGGAGGTCCGCGGCGTGCTCGCCGGTCCCGCGGGGGCCGATTTCCCCAGGGTTTTCGGGGTTCCCGGGCCCGGGAATGTCGGGGGCGCTCCAGCCGTAGTAATGATGCAGGGACGCGACGATCGGCGTGCACGGGCACGCCGCCGAAACTCGCCTGGTGGCCTGCAGCGAACCCAGCCCCGCCCCACCCGCTGCAGGCGTGGTCTCCAGGCGAGCGGTGGGGTCGCCCCGTTGAGGTGGGTGCTTCCCGCCTCCGGGGCTCCCCGCCATGACCTGCCAGACTCCCGGGCGTGCGTCACCGCCCCGTCACCCTCACGGACCAGCTGGGGGCCTGACATGGAGCGCCGAGCCCTCGGGCCGACCGGTCTGCGCGTCGCGCCGCTGTGCCTCGGCGCCATGAACTTCGGCGATCCCACCGACGCGGACGAGTCGGCCCGCATGATCGACGCGGCGCTCGACGCCGGCGTGAACATGATCGACACCGCCGATGTCTATGCGGGCGGTCGCAGCGAGGAGATCGTCGGCGCCGCGCTTGGGGCCAACGGGCGCCGCGACGACGTGGTGCTCGCGACGAAGGTCGGGATGCCACGGGGAAAGGCGTCGCCGGGGACCTGGCATCGCCGGGAGCACATCGTGACGTCGTGCGAAACGTCGCTGCGCAGCCTGCAGACCGATCACATCGACCTGTACCAGCTGCACCGCCCCTCGATGGCGGTGCCGCAAGAAGAGACGCTGGCCGCGTTCGACGAGCTGGTGGAGGCGGGCAAGGTCCGCCACATCGGCTGCTCGACCCACCCCGCGTGGATGGTCATGGAGGCGCTGGCGATCGCCGCCCGCGATGACCGGCCGGCGTACGCGACCGAGCAGCCCCCCTACAACCTCCTGGATCGGCGCATCGAGAACGAGCTGCTGCCCCTGTGCCGGGCCCACGGGCTCGGCGTGCTCCCCTGGTCCCCGCTCGGCGGGGGGATCCTCGCCGGCCGGTACGCCGACGTCGACGACGTCCCTCCGGACTCGCGAGCGGCGCGCCGGCCCCAGCTCCGCGACCGGGTGACCGCCCGGGCCCTCGAGGTTGGCCGCGCCGTGGCGGCGCTGGCCGACGAGCGCGGCCTGACGAGCTCGCAGCTCGCGCTGCTCTGGGTCAAGGACCAGCCCGACGTGACCGCCCCCATCGTGGGACCGCGCACGTTGGCCCAGCTCGACGACGCGCTCGCGATTCTCGATCGCGACCTCGACGAGGAGGCCCGGGCCGCCTGTGATGCGCTGGTGCACCCGGGCAGCGCCGTCGCGGACTTCTTCAACACCTCCGGCTGGATGCGAGAGCAGATCAGCGCGGCGTGATCACCGCGTCACGATGTACGCCGCAGCACCGGCGGCGACGAGCAGCAGCCCACCGACGAGCATCGCCCACGCCACGGTGAACCCGGCGCGGCGATCGTCGGGGTTCCCCGTCACCGCGGTGTAGCAGCGTGCGCAGAGCGCGACGTCGAGCTCCCGCCACGGGCGGACACGCACCGTCCCGTCGGTAGTCCCGCAACGCGTACAGGTCGCATCGGTCATGGGTCGCTCCCCATCATGGTCGGTGCCCGCCACGCGCCGCCGCTCGCCCCGGGCCGGGGACGGCCGACCGGCCTCGACCCGCAGGCCAGAATGAGCGCCGCGACGGAGCCCGGGGGCGACGAGAGGAGGTGAGCCGGCCGCGATGACGTTCGACCCGATCGCGACCGCCACCGTGCCGGTCGCCGCGAACCGTGAGCCCGCCTTCGTGCACGACGACGCCGCGGCCACGGCCCGCCGACGGCTCGACGAGTACCGGGCCCGGCGGGGACGGAACCCGAACGTGCTCGTCGTCCTCTTCGACGACGTGGGGTGGGGCGACTTCGGCTGTTACGGCGGCGGTGTCGCCGTCGGCGCCCCCACCCCGCACCTCGACCGGCTGGCCCGAGACGGCCTCCTCCTGACGTCGTGCTACTCCGAGCCGTCGTGCAGCCCGTCGCGTGCTTCGCTCCTGACCGGGCGGCTCCCCATGCGCCACGGGCTGCTGCGCCCCCCGATGTACGGGGAGCCGGGTGGCCTCGACGGTGAGGTGACGCTCGCCGAGCTCCTCCACGCCGTCGGGTACGTCACCCAGGCGGTCGGGAAGTGGCACATGGGCGAGAACACCGCCTCCCAGCCCCAACACGTCGGCTTCGACGACTTCTACGGGTTCCTGTCGGTCTCCGACATGTACACGGAGTGGCGCGACCCGTACTTCTTCCCCGAGATCGTCTACAGCGACGAGCGCACCGAGTGGATCAAGAACCAGCCGTTCAACCAATGCTTCGTGCACGCGACGCGGGGCTCCGACGTCGAGCCCGTCGCCGAGGTCACCATCCCGGTGCTCGCCGAGCTCGACGACCGCTGGTGCGACTACTCGATCGAGTTCCTCCAGCGGATGGCGGGCGCGGCGACGCCGTGGTTCCTGTACCACTGCACCCGTGGCGCCCACTTCGACAACTATCCCAATCAGCGGTTCCTCGGCGTGTCCCCCGCGCGTCACCCGTACAAGGACACCATCGTCGAGCTCGACGACATTGTCGGTCGGCTCCTCGCGACGCTGGACGCCACCGGTCAACGCGACGACACGTTCGTGTTCGTCAGCTCGGACAACGGGCCCGAGATGGAGACCTGGCCCGACGCCGCGTACTCGCCGTTCCGGTGCGCGAAGGGATCGACGTGGGAAGGTGGGGTGCGCGTCCCCGCCTTGTTCAGCTGGCCGGGGGTCCTCGACGCGGGGCAGCGCTCCGACGGCCTGTTCGCGTTCACGGACGTGCTCCCCACCGTCGCGACGCTTGCCGGTTGCGCCGACACCCTGCCTGGCGACCGGTTCATCGACGGGGTCGACCAGACGTCGTTCCTCGTCGCCCCCGACGCCGCGTCGAACCGCAAGTACCAGTACTACTGGCTGCTCGACCGGTTCTCGGCGGTGCGGGTCGGCGAGTACAAGTTCATGCTCGAGTCGATCTCCGACGACGACCATGACGTGCTCAATCCGGGTGGGTTCACCGGCGTGTCGCAGCGCTACCCGTACGGTCGGCTCTACAACCTCTACCTGGATCCCAAGGAGACCCGCAGCTACCTGATCCGGAAGCTGGCCTACCTCGATTCGTTCCGCAACGGGATCCGCGACCACCTGCTGACGTTCCGTGACTACCCGCCCAAGCGGGTGGTGGGCGGCTCGACGTGAGCGGCCCCGGCCTCGCCGGCACCCGGGTGCTCGTCATGGGCATCGGCCGGCGAGCCGGTGGGGCCGGCGCCATCCGGTACGCGGTCGCGTCCGGCGCGCAGGTCCGGGTCACCGACCGGGGTGACCCCGAGTCGTTCCGCGACGTCGTGGCGGAGTTCGCAGACAGCCCGGTCGAGTTCGTCCTGGGCCGCCACGACGAGACCGACTTCCGGTGGGCCGAGGTCGTGGTCCGCAACCCCGACGTCCGGCGCGACTCCCCGTACCTACGGCTCGCCGAGGAGCACGGGGCCCGCATCGAGATGGAGATGACCCTGTTCCTCGCGGCGTGCCCCGCGCCCACGATCGGGGTCACCGGCACGAAGGGCAAGACGACGACCGCCATGCTCACCCACGCGATCGTCCAGGAGCGCTGGCCGGGCGCGATCGTGGCCGGGAACATGGGTCGCTCGGCCCTGGACCGCCTCGGTGAGGTCGACCCGGCGGTGCCCGTGACGCTCGAGCTGTCGTCGTTCCAGCTCGAGGGCCTCGGGGAGCACGCCCTCGCCCCCACCGTCGCGGTCATCACGAACGTCCGCGCGGACCACCTCGACCGGTACCCCGACCTGGCGGCCTACGCCGACGCCAAGGCCCAGATCGTCCGCCACCAGCGCGCGCATGACTGGAAGGTGGTCCCGTCCGACGACCCGACGGTCGCGGCGCTGGTGTCCGGGACGCCGGCCGCGCCGATCACCTTCGGTGCCGCGCCGGATGGGCCACGGACGCTGTTCGTCGCCGAGGAGCGGTTCGTCGCGTCCTGGGACGGCGCCGACCTCGACCTCGGTCCCGTCGCCGCGTTGCGGCTCCCCGGCGCGCACAACCAGCGCAACGCGCTCGCCGCGGCCGGCGCAGCCCTCGCCGTCGGCGTCACCGACGAGGAGATCCGACGCGGGCTGGCCCGGTTTGGGGGCGTCCCCCACCGCCTCGAGGACGTCGCCACCCTCGACGGCGTCGACTTCGTCAACGACACGACCGCGACCACCCCCGAAGCCGCGGCAGCCGCCCTGGACGCGTTCCCCGGACGACCGGTCGTCGCCATCGCCGGCGGGTCCGACAAGGGCCTCGACCTCGAACCGCTCGCCGCGGCCCTCGCTGACCGGGCCCGGGCCACGGTCCTCCTCGCCGGGTCCGCCACCCCCGGCCTGCAGCGCCTGCTCGCTCGGGCAAGCGTCGCGGGCCCGTTCGACACGATGGGCGACGCGGTGCGCGCCGCCGCGGACCTCGCCCCGGACGGTGGGGTGGTCCTCCTGTCGCCGGGGTGCGCCAGCTTCGGGCTCTTCGTCGACGAGTTCGACCGCGGCGACCAGTTCCGCGCCGCCGTCCACGCCCTCACCCCGGCGCACCCCCGGAAGAAACCGGGAGGGGAGTGACCGGACCGTGACGACGCCTTCACCTCGGCTTCACGGACCCGCGCGACGATCGGCCCCATGAGCACGCTGCAGATCACACCCCTCGACGGGCCCCTCGGCGTCGTCGCCACCGGCATCGACCTCCACGACGACGTCGACCCCGACGACGCCACGGCGCTCCGGGCCGCCGTCGCCGACCGGCTCCTCCTCGTCGTCCCCGGCCAGTTCCTCGACGTCGACGCCGAACGGCGCGTCGCCGCCACCTTCGGGCCGCTCTGGGAGCACCCCGCGGCCCGGTACCGGCCCGGCCGGGGCACCGCCGCGGTGCTCGACAGCCGCCGGAGCCCCAACGGGGCCAGACCGGCCGAGGTGTGGCACGCCGACGCCACGTTCACCGCCGAGCCGCCCGCCTTCACCGTGCTCTCGGCGCAGGTCGTGCCGGACCATGGCGGCGCCACCTCGTTCGCCAACCAGCAGCTCGCCTACGCCCACCTCGACGCCGCGCAGCGGGGCCGGCTGGAGACGCGGCGCGCCGTGCACGTCCCCCCACCCCGCCAGCGGCAGCGCGCCCCGTGGCTCACCGAGTCCACCCATCCGGTCGTGCGGGTCGACCCCACGACCGGGCGCCGCTCCTTGTTCGTGAGCCCCGGGTTCACGCGCCGGTTCGAGCACCGCACCGTCGAGGAGAGCCGCCCGTACCTGCGTGCCCTGTTCCGCGTCGCGCTCGACCCGAGCGTGGTGCACGACCACCACTGGAGCACCGGCGACCTCGTCGTCTGGGACAACCGGGCGTTGCTGCACCGGGCCCACCACGACCACGGGGACGAGGCCCGGGTCCTGTCCCGGGTGACGGTCGCCGCGTAGTCAGCGGACAGCGGCGCCGTACGGCTCGTACGGTCGGCCCTCGCGGGCGGCGAGCTCCTCCCCGCAGCGCCACTGGAACGCGCTGATCCCGCCCGGCTCCCACGGCCCGACGGATCCGGCGGCGATTGCCGCGTCGCTCTTCGGGACGATCCCGAACCGGGACCGGACGTCCTCCACCGCCAGCGGCGCGAGCTCGAACCAGTCGGTGGCCAAGAAGTCGTGCGTGCCGGGGGTGAGCGCGCCTCGGCGCATGGCGTCGGCGAGGCGCATCGCCACGCCCTGGCGTGACAGCTGGCCCGGCGAGGCCTCGAAGAGCCCCGCTCCGGAGCGCAGGTAGCCGGTCTCGAACAGCGAGACGACCATCGCGAGCAGGCTGAACGCCGGGGGTCGTCGTTGGCGCGGGCGATGAACGCGAACACCTCGAGCTCGGATTGCACGGTGGTGCCGTAGTCGGCGACGACGTGGACCCAGTCGTGCTGCGCGAGGAGCGGCGGCGCCGAGTCCGGTGTGCCCGGATACGAGAACCCGCGCGCCCGGTAGAAGTCCACGATGCGTCGGCCGAGAGTCCCGGCGGGCAGGTCCTCGAGCGCCGCCCAGCGGGTCGCCAGCGCCGGGTCCTGCACCGAGAGGTCCCAGGCGTCGGCCAACGGTCGGCTGGTGTGCAGCACCGCTTGGCGGTCCTCGGTCCACTCCGCGGTGTATCCGTTGCGCTGGAAGTCGAAGGACGCCAACCCGAGGCTGCCGTGCGAGAACTCGTCGGCGACTTTGAGCATCTCGTCATCGACACCGAGCTCGCGGGCGAACGCCTCGACCTGGTCGGTGACGTGGGGCGGGATCGGCCGCAGCACCAACGCGCCGAGCAACATGACTTGCACCATCCGGATGCGGAAACCCTCGTCCCGCCGCGCCAGCCCCTCGGCCAGCTCCCGAACCGTGATGGGTTCCAGCGGCGCGACCGGCGTGAACCCGGTCATGGCGTCGAATATGGCGTCGAGCAACGTCGCCTGGAGCTCGGTCAACCCGCCGGGCGGCGCCACCACGGCGGCGAACCCGCGGGCCAGGAGCTGCACCTCGTCCGGGGACGGCGGCTCCTCGTTGATGGTCTGAGCGGTGGGGAACGGGACCGGCACAGCCGTGCCTCCGGGCCTGGACAGTCGGGGCGGTGCGTTGCCCTACTCAACACCCTGGGCAGGAGCGTGTTCCCGAGACCGCCCCGGCGAGGCCCGTCCGGCCTACTCCTTGCGGGTGAACTGGTACACGGCGCCTCCGAGCAGCAGGCCGGCGACGATCACGGCGATGGCGAGCTCCAACAGTGTGGGGAGGCGCCACCCGAACCACGACATCCCGGGGCTGAGCGTGCGCGTCACCGACGCCGGCGCGTGGACCGCCTCGAACACGGTTCGGCGCATCGGGTCGACGGCATAGCTGAGCGGGTCGAAGCGGGTCAGGGTCGCGAGCCACCCGGGCAGCTTGGCGATCGGGAACACCGCGCCGGCGAGAAAGAAGATGGGCAGCACGAACAGCTGCATCACGACTTGGAACGACTCGATCTCCTGGATCCTCGCCGCGAGGAACAGCCCGAACGCGGTGAGCATCGTGGCGGTGATGACCATCATCACGACGAGCTTGCCGATCATCACCGGCGAGTACGGGACGTGCACCAGCCCGGCAAGGACCAGCATGATGAGGCCTTGCAGCGTCGCGACGGTCGCGCCGCCCGCGCACTTGCCGATCATGATCGCGCCCCGTCGGACCGGCGCGACGAGCATCTCCCGGAGGAACCCGAACTCCCGGTCCCACACGATCGACACCGCGGAGAAGATCGCGGTGAACAGGATCGTCATGGCGATCACACCCGGGAACATGAACGTGCGGAAGTCGAAACTGCCCGACGTCTTCACGACCGTCCCGAGCCCGGTGCCGAGCACGAACAGGAACAGGATGGGCTGGGCCAGCGAGGTGATGATCCGGATGCGGTTCCGGGAGAAGCGGATGATCTCGCGGCGCCACACCACGCGGGCTGCCCGGAGGTCGTCGAGCCACGTCGCGCCCTCGTGGAGATCGATGACGGGGGCGTACTGGTAGTCGTCCCCGGAGGTCCGGGCGGTCGTCGGGGCGGTCATCGGCCCCGCCGGGCCCGGACCATCGGATTGTTCATCAGCTTCTCGGCCGTCGACGCCTCGGCGTCGCGGATCGTGCGGCCGGTGTAGCGCATGAAGACGTCGTCCAGGGTCGGACGCGCGATGGACACCGCCTTGATGCCGACCCCGAGCTCGGCGAACAGGCGGGGCACGAACTCCTCGCCGGCCGCGACGTGGAACACCAGCCCCTCCGACGTCGTCGACGCTTCGATCCGGAACTGCTCGCGCAGCGCCCGGACCGTCGCGTCGTCGTCCTCGGTGCGGACCTCGATGCGATCCTTGCCGACCGCGGCCTTCAACGCGTCGGGCGTGTCCATGACGACGATCTCGCCGTTGTCGATGATCGCGATCCGGTCGCAGAACTCGGCTTCGTCCATGTAGTGCGTCGTGAGGAAGATGGTGATGTCCTCCCGATCTCGGAGGCCCTGGATGTAGTCCCAGATGTGCACCCGCGTCTGGGGGTCGAGGCCCACGGTGGGCTCATCGAGAAACAGCACGCGCGGCGAGTGCAGGAGCCCGCGGGCGATCTCGAGGCGACGCTTCATGCCGCCGGAGAAGGTGCGGACCAGGCTCGTGCGCCGCTCCCACAGGCCGACCATCTCGAGGACGACCTGGATCCGCTCCGTGGCGCGATCCTTCGGGACCCGGTACAGCTCGGCGTGGAAGTGCAGGTTCTCGTACGCGGTCAGGTACTCGTCGAGGGTCGGGTCCTGGAACACCAGGCCGATCCGGCGCCGGACCCCGAGCGGGTTCTGGACGACGTCGAAACCCGCGACCCGGGCCGACCCGCCGGTCGGGGTGAGCAGCGTGCAGAGCATGGAGATGGTCGTGGACTTCCCCGCGCCGTTCGGGCCGAGGAACCCGAAGGTCTCGCCGGGGGCGACGTCGAAGGAGATCCCCCGGACCGCCTCGAACTCGCCGTAGCGCTTCTGGAGGTTGTCGACCTCGACCGTGGCCGTGTCCCCCACCGGGACGGCTCCTCTGCTAATCGATGCTGACCGAACGTCGGTACTATACCGTTACGGTGATGAACAACTATCAGCGGGAGTCCGGCGGCCCGCCGCCCGATTCGCCGCGCCAGCTGGCCGACCAGCTGTTCGGCGTCGTCCGCCGCCTCCGCGGGCACGCCACCGAGCTCGCCGCCGACTTCGATCTTTCGTTCCTGCAGGTGCGGGCCCTGTGGCGCCTCGAGCGCCAGCCCCTCCCGACGGGAGCGCTCGCCGAGCAGCTCGGCCTCGACTCCTCGAACGTGACGAGCGTGGTGGACGGGCTTGAGGCCCGGGGCCTGGTGGCCCGCCAGGCGCACGTCGAGGACCGTCGCGTGAAGCTGCTGGTCCTGACCGACGAAGGCCGCGCCGTTCGAGCCCGCATCGACGAGCGGTTGTTCGCGACACTGACGATCTTCGATGTCCTGACGGGCGCCGAGCGCCACCAGCTGGTCACGCTCCTCGCCAAGCTCAGCCCCGCGGCATCCGAACCCAGTCCCGACCCCGTCGCCCCCTAACGCGACCGAAGCGAACCGGAGGTTTCGCTCGTGGCCCTCGCGGACCGTCACGCTGCCCGGTACCGGGATCTCGCCCAGGAGCACATCCCTGAGGTCGTGCTCGCCGCGGGGTACGTGTCGACCGCGGGCACCGCGAAGGCCTCGGCGTTCGGCGGCCCGATGAGCGGCGTGCTCGGCTCGGCGATCGGCGAGCGGATCGGTCGCCAGACCCAGGAGGAGGCGGCCCGCGCCGGGTTCCCGCCGAGCGCCTGGCTCGCGGTCACCACCAGCCGGGTCTACGCCTTCGCCGCCGAGCGCGGCGAGGTCGGAGCGCTCATCGGGGTGTGGGACCGCGACGCGGTGACGGGCACGAAAGCCGAACGGCTGGCGACGACGCGGCTGTCGCTGCGGTTCGGGACCGACGCCCGTGTGCAGCTCGAGGCGCGCCGCTGGGGTGCGGGCAACCATCAGCTGCTGCGGTTGCTGCTCGACCCGACCCGGACAGGACCCTGAGGACCCGCTGAGATCGTCGCGCCCGCCGCGGACGCGATTCGGGGTCAGGCGGCGATACTGGGCCCATGCGCCGGCCCCGCACGATTCGTTGCGTCACGCTGGGGGCGCAGCCGGCCCCGGCAGCCGGCCGGTGAGGTCGCCGTGCAGGACCCGACCACGGCGAACACGTTCTTCACCGTCCTCACCCTCCTGGCCAACGCCGCCGTCGTCGGGCTCGCCGCGCTGGGGGTCGCCGCCCTCGTGTCGACCCGCGGCCGGCGCGTCACCGCCGCCGTGGTCGCTGCCGTCGGCCCCAACGCCCGGGGCTTGGCGCTGCTCGTGGCCGCCATCGCCACCGCCGGGAGCCTCTACTACTCGGAGGTCATCGGCTTCACCCCCTGCGAGCTGTGCTGGTTCCAGCGCATCTGCATGTACCCCCTGGTGGCCGTCCTCGCCGTCGGGATGCTGCGCCGCCGCGACCGCACCGCGGGGTGGTACGCCGCGCCGCTCGTCGCCGTCGGCGCCCCCCTCGCGCTCTACCACTGGCTCGTCGAGCGGGTCCCGTCCATCGCGGCGTCGACCTCGTGCTCCCTCGCCGCCCCGTGCGCCGTCCCCTACTTCGAGGAACTGGGATACATCACCCTGGCGTTCATGGCGATGAGCGCGTTCCTGCTCATCGGCGCGCTGCTGCTTGTCGACCGGGCCTGGACCCGCCGCCAGCCGAAGGAGATCTCGTGACCCCCCAGAACCGCCGTCCGGCCAGGAAACCCGCCGGTCGGAGCCCTCGCCCGGCCACGACGTCGACGAACTGGCCATGGTGGGTCGCGGGCGCAGCCGTCGTCATCGCCGGCGTCCTCGCCGTCGTCCTGAGCGCCGGCGGGACCAGCACCAGCTCGAGCGGCTCGACCCCCAAAGGCCTGGTCGAGATCGCCTCCCGGCTCAGCGTGACCGGCACCGCGCTGCCCCAGCTGGGCGACCCCACGAACGACCCCGCGATCGGCAGGGCCGCCCCCACGCTCACCGGGGTGACCTTCAAGGGGACGCCGATCACGATCGGCAACACCGGCCAGGCCCACGTGGTCATCTTCGTGGCGCACTGGTGCCCGCACTGCCAGGCCGAGGTGCCCCGCATCGTGGCGCTCGCCCAGGCCGGGCAGGTCCCGGTCCCGATCGTCACGGTCACGACCGGCACGGACACCGCGGCGCCCAACTACCCGCCGTCGAGCTGGCTGGCCCGCGAAGGCTGGCCGTACCCGGTGATGGTCGACACCAAGACCGCGACCGCCGCCACCGCGTACGGGCTGCCCGGCTACCCGTTCCTCGTGTTCGTCAACGCCCAGGGCCAGGTCGCCGGCCGGCTCAGCGGGGAGATCGCGCCGAGCGACCTCACGAAGGTGTTCACGGCCCTCGCCGCGGGCAAGTCGCTGCCCGGCGTCAGCGCGGGTGCATCCTCGCCGGGCAAGTAGCCCGGGCCCGCGTTACTTCGCGTGGGTCAGCACCTGGCGCTCGTACGCGACGACCGCCTCGAGCTGCGTGTGGGTCAACACCCCGTTGAACGACGGCATGATCCCCTTTCCTTGCGTCACGAAGGCCACCTGATCCTCGGGGTTCGGGAAGTCCTTCAGGAGACGCCCGTCCTGGAACGTCGGGCCGGCACCCCCCTGCCCGCGGGCGCCGTGACACGACGCGCACTCCGCCGAGAAGACGTTGCGGCCCGCGAGGAGCGTCGCGTCGTGCGCCTGGGTCCCGGTCGGGGGCGGTGAGCTCGACCCGCCCCCCCCGCCTCCCCCGCCTCCCCCGCCTCCGCAGGCGGTGAGCACGAACGCGGTGACACAGGCGACGCCGACGAGCCGTACCACCACTCCGATGGGGCGCTTCGAGCGCCCCGCGGGGCGGCCCGGGTCAGCCGCCACTGGACGACGCCGCCTTCGTGAGGCGCATCACCGGCGCGGGACGGTCGGGGGTGGGCGCGCCCTTCGTCGGGAGCTCGATCCAGCGGACCACGTCACCGTTGCTGTAGGTCTGCAACGCCTTGAACGTGAGCTCGCTCGTGTTCGTGGGCAGGGGGCCACCGAAGACGGGGAACAGGTCGAAGCCTCCCGGCGGGATCTGCGCACCGGTGGACACCCAGCTGATCTCGGTGACCGCCGAGCTGAACGTACCGTCGTCGGTCTTGATCGGCTTGGTCAGCCGGTGGCTCTGGGTCGTGAACGTCCAGCCCGGCTTCACCTGGACCAGCACGTTGGCGATCGGGTGATCGGTGGGGAACTGCACGTCGAGCCGGACCGTGGCGGCGTTGTCCTCCTCGTTGGGCACCCGGAACGCGAAGGTCACCGTGGCTCCCTTCGGCTGGGCGCCGGGGTCGATGTCGACGTGGGCCGCCGCCGGACCCGCCGCCGCGACCACCAGGCCCGCGACGAGCACGACGGTTTCCACGATCCGACTCGGGCGGAGTTGCCGCATGTCCCCTTCTTCTCCTCAGCTCAGGATCATCCTGGCTGATCGTCGCCGTCGCCGCGGGAATGGTCCCCGGGTCCCAGGCGCGGGAGCGCCGCACCTCCCCCGTCAACCCAGCCGACGTCGATGGGGAAGCTCCCTCGGCGACAGCTCGCCGAGCTCACCGGGACCGCCGCTACCCATGCGCGAAGCGTCGACGGGCCTCCGGTCGTTGTCACGGCGCGGGTGGCGGCCCCAGAAGGTCCGAGACGCGTACGAGGCTGAACCCCTTTTGGCGCAACCCGGTGACGACCTCGGGCAGCGCGTACGCGGTCAAGGGCGCGGTGTTGCCCCCCGTGATGTGCATCACGATGATGGAGCCGTTCTGCGCGTTGGTGACGACGTTGTTGACGATGGCCCGCACCGACGTGCCGAACGCGTCGCCGCTGGCCAGGTCGTACTGGATGACCGTGATCCCCGTCCCCGCCGTGGCCTGCAGCGCGGTCGTGTCGTAGCAGCCGCCAGGGAACCGGAAGTACGGCGTCGGGCGGCCCGTGAACTGGTGGAGGAGCTCCTCGGAGCGGTTCACGTCGGCAGCCATCTGCGCGACGGGCAGGGTCCCGAGCCCGTAACAGGGCTGGTGGTAGGCGCGGTGCTCGTACGAGTGGCTGCCCAGCTCGAAGAGCGGGTCGGCGGCGAGCCGGCGCGTCAGGTCCGGATACCGCTCGATCCACTTGCCGGCAAGGAACAAGGTCGCAGGGACCTGGAGCTGATCGAGCTCGTCGATCACCGCGACGTTCGCGAAGGAGGCCACCCGATGCTGGTCGAGCTCCTGGATCATCGCGTCCGTGAGATTGGAATCGAAGGTGATCGCGACGGCGTGACGGTCCCGCGGGCCGTTGGTGACGACGGTGCCGGGCGGAACGGTCGGGAACGGGGCGGTCGTGGTGGTGGTCGTCGGGGCGACGGTCGTCGTCGTGGCGGACTGGTCAGCGAGCGGCGCGGCCTGCGGCTGGGATGATCCCGAGCCGACGAGCGCCACCGCGACGGCCCCCGACGCGAGCGCGATTGCGACGGCCGCGACGGCGAGCGTGATGTTCCGACGGCGTCGTCGGCGCGTCGGGGTCCGCGACGTCGCGCCTCGTCCACCTGCCCGCGCTCCCCGCACTCCCTGCACTCCCCGCACTCCGTCGTCCCCGGGGACACCATCTAAGCAAGGATCCTGGAGGGACGTGGGACGTCCGGGCGAACTCCGGGTGAAGTCCCGGTGCGCGATCAGGTGGTCGGGACGCTGAGCGACGCGAGGAGGTCCCGGACTCGGCGGCCGATCTCGTCCCGGATGGGGCGGACCGCCGCGACGCCCAGACCGGCCGGGTCGGGCAGCTCCCAGTCCTCGTAGCGCTTCCCGGGGAAGATCGGGCAGGCGTCGCCGCAGCCCATGGTGACGACGACGTCGGCCGCGCCGACGATCTCGTCGGTCCACGGCTTGGGGTACTCGGCTCCGATGTCGATCCCGATCTCGGCCATCGCGGCGACGGCGGCGGGGTTGACCTCCGTGGTCGGCTCGGACCCTCCGGACCAGGCCAGCGCCCGGTCACTCGCGAGATGCTGGAGCCAGCCCAGGGCCATCTGGCTCCGTCCCGCGTTGTGCACGCAGAGGAACAGGACGACGGGAGGTCCGCCGGCGGTGTGTCCCTCGACGCGGGCGAGGGCACGGAGGCGTTGGCGGGCGAACCGCTCGGCGAGGATCGGGACGAAGTTGGCGGTCGTGGCGTGCGCCTCGAGCTGGTCCCAGCTGCTCGTGACGAACCGGTCGATGGTCTCGGGGCCGAAGACGCCGTTGAACTCGTCCGTGAGGCGAGCCGCGGCGGACCGCAGGGCGAGCTGGTGGTCGACGGTGGGTCCGGGGTGGGACATCTGCCCTCCTGGCTTCACTCGGATCGGAAGGTCTCGTGGGGGACGACGACCGCGTCGGCGGGCAGATCGGGGTGCAGGAAGCGGCCGACGGCGACAGCCGCGAGCCCACCCGCGATCTGGACGACGATGAAGGCGGGCACGCTCGACGGTCGGATGCCCGCGAACGTTCGGGTCAGGGTCCGTCCGATCGTCACCGCGGGGTTGGCGAAGCTCGTGGACGACGTGAACCAGTAGGCCGCCGCGATGTAGGAGCCAACCGCGAAGGCGGCGATCGACGACCGACCTGATCGCACCACACCGAGGATCACAAGCACCAACCCGAAGGTGGCGACGAACTCCGCGAGCCACAGCGCACCCGACGAGCGGGTGTGCGTGGAGACCGTCACGGCCGGGAGGTCGAACATGAGGTTGGCGACGACCGCGCCCCCGCACGCCCCGACGACCTGGGCGACGACGTAGCAGCCACCGTCACGGGTGGAGATCCCCCCGAGAATCCGGTCGGCGAGGGTCACGACCGGATTGAAGTGCCCTCCGGAGACAGGTCCCAGGGCCAGGATCAGCGCGACGAGACCGGCGCCGGTCACCGCGGCGTTGATGAACAGCTGCAGGCCGACGTCGCCGGGCGACAGGCGTTGGGCCGCGATGCCCGAGCCGACGACGATCGCGACGAGGAGCGCCGTGCCGAGCCCCTCGGCGGTCACGCGCCGCGTCAGGTCGCGGTCCATGCCGACGGCCTCAGCAGCAGCGAGCGGCCGATTCGGGGGCCGACGCGCAACAGGCGCCGTCCCCGTCCGGGTCGACGGTGCGGAGCTCCCCGCCGGGCATCTCGACATCGTCGAGGACGGTGTAGATCTCCCACGGCTCACCGTCGGGCCCGTCGACCCACACCTTGTCCTGCAGCGCGTAGCAGCACGACACCTCGTCCTCGGTGGCCGTCGCGAGGCCCTGACCGGCGAGGCGCGCCTGGGCCGCCACGACCTGGGCGGTGTCCGGGACCTCAACGCCGAGGTGGTTCAGGGTCCCCGGGGCGCCGTGACCCTCCACGAGGACCAGCTTGAGCGGCGGGCTCTCGATCGCGAAGTTCGCGTACCCGGGCCGCACCTTGGCCGGGGTGGCGTCGAAGAGCTTCGAGTAGAACGCCACCGCCGCCTCGAGGTCGGCCACGTTGAGTGCCAGCTGAACCCGCGCCATCATCCCTGCTCCCTGGTACATTCGCCTGAGTCGATTGATCTATGATCGCGAATACATCGACGGTTGTCAATCGAAAGGAGCGCGGGTGGCCCGGGCATCCTCGACATCGAGGCCGGCGGAGTGCTGCGGATCGGTGCTCGATGCCCCCCTCGACGAGGTCGAGGCCCTCGACCTGGCCCGGGCGTTCTCCGCGCTCAGCGACCCGGTGCGGCTCCGGCTGCTCAGCCTGATCGCCGACGCGGGCGAGGTGTGCGCCTGCGAGCTCCTCGAGCCGCTCGGGAAGGCCCAGCCGACCGTCTCGCACCATACGAAGGCACTGGCCGACGCGGGGTTGATCGTGGGTGCGAAGCGCGGCCGGTGGGTGTGGTGGTCCATCGTGCCCGAACGCGTCGCGCGGCTGGCCGATGCGCTGGCCCCGGCGACGCGAACCGCGCCGGTCTGATCCGTCGGGGGCTCAGGCCGCGCGGGCGAGCACGACGACCCAGCCGCCTGCGGGCGTCGACGGCGTGGGCGCCCCGTAGCTGTCGCGAACCTCGGCGGTGAAGCCCTCGGCTTCGAGCAACGCCACCAGCGTCGCCGGGTCGTAGAGGGCCAGAGCGTGGTGCTCGTCCGTGCGGTCGTACGCGCCGTCGCCGCGTCGGCGGAAGATGGTGACGTACCGGTCGAGGCGGCGTCCGTCGTCGCGCTCCACCGCGTGCATGAACAGGGTCCACGTGTCGCGATCGTGGAGCCGGTTCGCGGTCCGCTCGGGGCCGTGACGGCCCGGCGTCGCGACGTCGAACAGGAACACGCCACCCGGCGCGAGGCTGGCGCGGACCCGCTTGAAGACCTCCCCGAGCGCGTCGGGGCCGGCACGGTCGTCGGTCAGGTAGTTCAGCGCCTCACCGATCGCGGTGACGGCGACCGCGGGAGGGAGCGCAACATCGAGGAGCGATCCCTGACGGAACGTGGCGCGGGGCGCGTTCCGTCGCGCCAGGTCGAGCATCGCCGGGGCGAGGTCGACTCCGTCGACGGCGTAGCCGGCGTCGCTGACGGCTCGGGCGAGGATCCCGGACCCGCAGCCGAGGTCGACGACGAGCCCCTCGGCGTGGCCGGCGCTCCGCAGCTCGGCGAGGAGCCGGTGCGCGGCCTGCTCGGCGAGGTCCCCGAACGCCGTGTGGTGGATGTGGGCCTGGTCGGGTCCGTAGAAGCCGTCGCCGATCACGGGTGCATTCTGCCCGGCGCTGTGCCAAGGAGGGTGACGGTCAGATCAGGGTGAGGCCCCCGTCGACGGCGAGGACCTGGCCGGTGATGTAGCTGGCGTCCTCCGACAGCAGGAAGACCGTCGCGGCGGCGACCTCCCAGGCCGTTCCCTGCCGGCCGAGCGGGACCGGGGTGCCCGCCCGGGCAGGGCGCCCCCGGGTCGCCCAGCGGCCGAGGGGCGTGTCGATCAGGCCGGGCGCGACGACGTTGGCCCGCACGCCGCGTCGGGCGCCCTCGAGCGCGACGTGGCGGCAGAGCCCGATCACCCCGGCTTTCGACGCGTCGTACGCGGGGAGCCGACTCCCGGGCTGGAGGCCCGCGACCGAGCTGATGAAGACGATCGAGCCGCCTTCCGCGATGCGCGGGAGCGCATCGCGGGCGATCAGGAAATGTGCCCGCAGGTTCACCGCGAGGGTGGTGTCCCAGTCCTGGGCGGTCGTCCCCGCCAGGCCGACGCCGCGTCCGATTCCGACGTTCAGGACGACACCGTCGAGCGGGTTCTCGGTCGCGTGTGCAACCAGGGCCGCGCAGTCGTCCTCCGACGCGACGTCGCCGACCCGGACCGTCGCCGTTCCGCCCTCGTCGCGGATCCAGGCCGCGGTACGCGCCGCGGCGTCCTCGTCGCGGTCCGCGCACACCACCGATGCACCTTCTCGGGCCGCGAGCACGGCGATCGCCCGACCGTTCCCGACGGGCGCGTCGGGGTCGTCTGAGTGCTGGGTGCCGGCACCGACGACGAGGAACCGTCGGCCGCCGAGCCGGCTGTCGCTCATGTGTCGAAGCCCGGGACGTCCGCCTCTCGCTGCACCCCCAGGGCATTCAACGTGAACGCGACCATGTGGTAGTGCCCGACGAGCATCGGCACCTCGATGAGCTGTCGTTCGTCGTAGCGAGCCGCGAGGGCCTGCCATGTCTCGTCGCTCAAGCAGGCATCGTCGTGGAGCTCGTCGGCGGCGCGCAGCAGGCGGGCATCGAACGGCTCCCAGCCCGGGGCGTCGGGCCCGTGCTGGATCCGGTGGATCTCGTCGGGGGTGAGGCCGGCAGCGGCGCCGATGAGAGCGTGCTGGCCCCACTCGTACTCGGAGCGGCAGCGCCATCCGGTCCGGAGGATCAGCAGCTCCCGGTCCCGGGCGGGCAGCTTGCCGGCGAGGAGCTTCCCGCCGAACGGCAGCCACCGTCGGAAGAGCCCGGGATGGCGCACGAGGGTGGCGAAGATGTTCGTGGCGTGGGAGTTGGGCCGGGTCACACCGGCGAGCAGCTCCGAGGCCGCGGGGTCGAGGTTCGCGGGCGTCACCGGGGGCAGGCGGGGCGTGGTGGGTCGTTGCAGCACGCCCGTCAACCTAGTGACCGGGCTGGCGCCTATCCCCCGGCGAGGTCGAGGAGCTTCGTGAGCGTGTTCCAGTTGCGGGTAGTGGCCTTGGTCGCAAGCTGTCGCTCGATGAACGCGTTGTTGAGCTTGGTGCGCCCGTATCCGCCGGGGCAGTGCAGGTGGACTTCGCGGCCGCGTACGACGGCCTCGTCGGGCCCCCCGCCCTGGGCGGCGAGACCCTTCACCTGCGTCGGGGTGGGCCTGGTGGCGAGGAACGTCACGTACAGGGACTGCGTCTCCGCCCCCCGTCTCGCGAACGGGTCCGCGGACCGGATCGCCCGCAGCTGCTGCGGCGTTCGCACCAAGACGGTGACGGTCAGGTCGAAGGCCTGTCGGATCTCGCGCTCCAGCTCGGCGACCAGCTTCGGCTCGGGCGTTGCCGGGGCGGCGAGCACGACGTTGCCGCTCTGCACGTAGGTGGCGACGTCCTGATATCCGCGTCGTGCGAGGTGCGTCCGCAGCTCCGCCATGGACAGCTTGTTCTGGCCGCTCACATTCACGGCGCGCAGCAGCGCCACGTAGGTCTTCACGGGCGGGTGCGACGCAGGATCGCGTACGGCATCGGTCTCGGTTCTACCCCGGGCGGCGCGCCCGTGCCGTGCGGGGCCCGGCGCGCCGGTCAGCCCGGGAAGGCGGCGCGGGCCGCGGTGGCGCCGACCTTGGCTCGGGTCCGGTAGCCGTACGTTCCCTGGTCGCGCAGCTCGGTGGCGGCCTCGACCGCGGCGCCGTAGGCCGCGAAGGCGAACCCTCCCCCGACCGAGATGCGCCGGACACCGATCTCGCTGAGCGTGGCGACGGGCGGGCACCCTTCGAGCGCGAGGACGTTCACCGGGCGGTCGACGGCTGCCACGAGGGTGCGGAGATCGTCGGCGTCGACCAGTCCGGGTGCGAACAGGACATCCGCGCCGGCTTCCTGATACCGCTGGAGGCGGGTGATCGTGTCGGCGAGGTCGGCTTGACCGTGCGCGAAGTTCTCGGCGCGCGCGGTGAGCACGAGGCGCGCGCCTCGGTGGGCTGCGTCCGCGGCTGCGGCGACGCGTTCCGTCGCGCGGTCGATGTCGTAGATGGTGTCGGCGTGACGTGCGTAGTCCTCGACCGAGCAGCCGGCCAGTCCGACCTGTCGTGCCAGTCCGATCGTCTCCGCGACCCCGGCCGGGTCGTCGGTGAAACCGTCCTCGAAGTCGGCGGAGACAGGGAGGTCGGTGGCACCGACGATGGACGCAGCATGCTCGAGCGCTTCGTCGCGAGTGAGGGCGCCGTCGCGGCGGGCGAGGGTGGCCGCCGACCCGCTACTCGTCGTGGCGAGCGCTTCGAACCCGAGGGACGTGAGCAGCACCGCGGAGCCTCGGTCCCATGGGTTCGGGAGGAGGAGCGGGCCGCCCGTGCTGTGCCGGGCCCAGAATGCCTCCGCCCTTTCTTGCTGGTCGGTCATCGGGGCAGCCTGTCAGCCCGATACCGGCTTGTGGGAGGTTTTCTGGCGTCTTGACCCTCGGGCGCGGATTGACCGGCGTCGAGCGAGGTTCCGCGACGACGGTTGGAGGGGTGTTGACCAGGAGGCGGTTGAGCTGGCTGGGCATGGGTGCTTGGCCCCCGAGCGACCTGTGGGACCGTCGGTGGTGGCCCACCTGGTCGGTGATGTCGAGCACCGCGAGCGTGTGGTTGCAGCGTGTGGTTGCGTCGCTGCCGGCTCGGCGGTTCGTTGAGAGCGCCAGAACTGGCGCCGGAGATGCGCAGCCTTGCCGTCCGACCTGCCGACCCTGCGCCGAAGGGCGAATGACCGGCGAGTGCGTGCGTGGAGGTGATGGGACTGCTTTCGAACCCCTCATTCGGGGAGCGACTGCGCGAAATCGTACAGTCAGGTTCAGGAACCGTCGGCTTTCTGGAACATCGCCACGACTTGGAGCCGTTCCGCGTCCGAGAGCGACATCAGCCGGGCCGTCGCCTCGTCGGGCGTTCGCACGTCGGCGAACTTGGCCAGTGGAGTCGGCGACTGCGCCAGCCGCTGCCGGTCGGCATCCGAGAGCTGCTGGAGGAACGCCAGCGCATCGTCGACAGTGTCGATTCGACCGATGCGCACGAGGAGGTCGTCGACGGAGTGATCGATCTGTGCCGGTGCGATGCTCGACGGCACGGCCGCGACGATCCCGAGCACCTCGCTGACCCGTTGCGACACCTCGTCGGCCGTGGCGAACGGTTCGCCCGCGACCATGACGAAGAGCGTCTCGGAGGCGAGGAACGCCCAGTCGCTCCGTTCGCCGATCCGTTGCTGCATCTCCGCGGTGACAACACGGTCGGCCGGGCTGCCCACCCCGACGACGCGGTAGGCGGCATCGAATGTCGGGTTGCCCGTCGGCAGCTCGGGGCCGCGGATACCGAGGTGTCGGCCGCGGGGCTCGATCCCCGCGATCAGGAGCACCGTGGACAGCTCGACCGCCACGACCGCGCTCCCCTCGACGTGCCTCCCGCCGGCGACGACGGCCTCGATCGGCATCCACCCGTTCGCCACCGTGATGGCCCGACCCGCCGCCGTCCCCCGGTACGCGTCGCGGAACGTCATCCTCATCGCCACGCTGTGGCTCCCGCCGGCGATGGAGGTGCTTGCGAACACCCCGTGGAGCGCCCGGGCGAGGTCGTGAACCTGGCCGGCCAGCCCTGATTCGAACGGATCGCCGTCCACCGGCTGCCATCCCCATGCCGCCGCGGATTCCGGGAGCCCGGAGATCGGGTTGGAGTCCCCCAGCCCTTCAGCGAAGTGGCGGAAAAAAGCCATCGCCTCTCCCTGCGAGGTCCTGGTCGGCAAGCCGCACGCCGTGACGGCGACCATAGCGGCTCGCGTCGATCGAGCGCCTTCTCGACTCATGACAGAGCCGTGATGTGCCTCGCACACGTACCGTTTGGACTGTGGGTGTGTGAGCGCGCCAGATTGCCCGCTCTGGAGCGTTTACGCGTGGCCTCGCGAGCAAGGCACGGGTTGGAGCAGACGCCCAACGTGTCGGAGCGATGGGACACGTTGGGTGGACGCTGACCAGGTTGTACGCGCTCCGAACGGAGGCCAGTGGAGGTGACGGGACTTGAACCCGTGACTTCTTCGTTGCGAACGAAGCGCTCTACCGGGCTGAGCTACACCCCCTGGGGGTCGTCCAGGCTACCAGTCGCCCCGCGTCGCCCCGGGCGACACCGTGCGCGCACGGTGTTGCGGGTCACGAAGCCGCTCGGGGCGGGTCGCCGGACACGGTGCGGTCGAAGCGGGTGAGGACGATCGCGTTGGTGATGTCACCGCGGGTGCGCTCGAGGACGGCGCGGAGCGCGTCGGTCGAGCGGCGGAGCCCTCCGGTGAGCGCGTCGGGGTAGTCGACGGTGACGAGGAGGTCGTAGACGTCGTCCATGGCGGCGAAGAGGGTCTCGGCCTCGTGGGTGTCGCCGTCGCGGAGCCGGTCCAGGACCTGGCGTCGGAGCTCGCTCGCCGCCTCGGCCATCCCGTTGAGGTACGCCGGGATGTCGACCTCGAGCGTCGCGGCGTCCGGGGCGTCCTCGTGGGCGACATACGCGAGGGTGAGGCACGCCTCGGCGTACTCCTTCTGGGCGTCGTGGACGTACCCGGCGTCGCGGATCGCCGGGTGACGCTCGGTGGCCGCGCCCGCTTCGGCGAGGAGCTCGGCGGCTTCGCGGATGCGGGCCCGCCCGTCGTCGAGGTCGCCGCGGTGCACGGCACGGATCGCGAGCGCGCTGGCTCGGATCGCGCGTCGGCACAGCGGCAGGGTGACCTCGCGAGCCTGGTGCCGGCGTTCGAGCTCGGTGCGGGCGGCCGTGCCCGCTGCGCGCAGCTCGCGCGAGCGGTCCGGCCCCACCGGAGGGCTCAGTACGTCGCGGTGCGGCGCAGCAGGAGCGCCGGCTCACCCCGGGTGCCCTTGGGCTCGGCGCCCATGCCCGGGATGGAACGAAGGTGGCGGCCGGGGCTCGCGACGGGCCGCAGCTGCGCCTGGCGGCCGCGCTGGCGCGACTTCATCTGGATCAGGAGGTACACGTACGCGCCGAGGCAGGCGTCCGCGAGGAGGTGGAGCACCACGAACATGATGCTGCCGCCACTGAAGAGCGCCATTACGAGGGTGATCCCGGCGGCGACGAGCAGACCGATGAGGACGTCTCGGCGACGCTTCTGCGCCGAGCTCATGCTCCCCGCACCCCGCATGGCACCCACCGACGCGACCGGCCCGACCGGGCCCATGAGCGGCTGCATGGCGGGAAGGTCGTGGTCGCCGTTGCCGCGCGTACGCCCGAACGCGGAGGTGAACATCGACATGAGCTCGCCGACGCCGCCCGAGACCCCGGAACCGCCACCCTCCGCGCGAGAGCGCAGGATCGGGGGCAGCAACACCGCCGCCCACAGGATGCCGAGAACCAGGATGACAACGATGGCCATGCTTCGGTAGGTGCTCCTGTACTCAGGCTGCTTCAGGCACAACGAGATCCCAATAAGAATCTCCGTGGAATACCCCGAAGGTTAGTCAGTGCGGGCCGCTCAGAGTCAACCCGTCGCGCGGCGAAAATTCAGCTCTCGTCCATCTGGTGGTCGTCTGCGCGCCGCCAGTGGCCGGATCGGCCACCAACCTTTTCCCATAAGGCCAGCTCGCCGATCGTCATGCCCCGATCGACCGATTTGCACATGTCATAGATCGTGAGGGCGGCCACCGCGGCGGCCGTGAGGGCTTCCATCTCGACGCCGGTGCGGTCGACCGTGTCGACGTTGCACTCGACCTCGACGTGGTCCTCCTCGATCCGGAAGTTCACGAAGACGGACCCCACGAGGAGGGGATGGCACAGCGGGATGAGGCTCGGGGTCTGCTTGGCGGCCTGGATCCCCGCGACCCGGGCCACCGCGAGGACGTCACCCTTGGTGATGGCACCCGCGGCGATCATCCCGGCCGTGGCGGGGTCCATGTGGACCCGGCAGCGGGCGACTGCCCGACGGTGGCTGGGCTCCTTCGCGGTGACGTCGACCATCCGGGCCCGTCCGAGCGGATCGAGGTGGGTGAACTCGGACGCAGTCACGCACGGTCAGTGTAAAGGGGAAGGACGGGACCTGGCCCTCTCGGGGGGTCCAACCCGGCCGGATCTCCCGGTCGGCGACTCGACGGTGTCTCAGCCGCCGATCTGGCTCATCGACCGCGCAGGCCGGACGAAGTCGACCTGACCGATGCGGTGCCCCGCCCATTTGGCGCTGACCGCGCCGGTGAGCGCGGCGGCGAGCCGGTCGTCGAGCTCGGCGGCGGGCAGACCGGACCGCAGGATGGCGCGCAGGTCGGTCTCGTCGAGCGCGAACAGGCAGCTCCGGAAGCGACCCTCGGCGGTGATTCGGACCCGGTCGCAGTCGCCGCAGAAGGGCTCGGTGACACTGGCGATCACGCCGACGTCGCCTGCCCCGTCGGCGTAGCGGTGGACCGCGGCCGGCTCGACGTGGGCGGTGTGGTCGTCGGGCTCGGCGAGGCGGAAGACGCGGTCGATGCGCTCGAGGATCTCGGCCCCGGGGACAACCTGGTCCATCGACCACCCGCCGGGCGCGTCGAGCGGCATGAACTCGATGAAGCGGATCCCGACGCCTCGATCCCGGCCGTACGCGGCGAGGTCGACGACCTCGTCGTCGTTGACGCCCCGGATGACGACGCAGTTCACCTTGACTGGGTCGAGGCCGGCGTCGAGCGCGGCGTCGACGCCGGCGAGGACCTGGTCGAGCTCGTCACGTCGGGTCAAGGCTCGGAAGGTGTCGCGGCGCAGCGAGTCGAGGGAGACGTTCACGCGCCGGAGCCCGGCGGCGGCGAGGTCGTGGGCGAGCGCGGGGAGGCGCACCCCGTTGGTGGTCATCGCCAGGTCGACGCCGAGCGGCCGGAGCAGCTCGAAGAGGCGCGGGAGGTGCGCCCGGATCGTCGGCTCACCGCCGGTGACGCGGATGGCGTCGAAGCCGAACCGCTCGACGCACACCCGGGCGACCCGGGTCTGCTCCTCGTACGTCAAGAGCTCGTCGCGGTCGAGCCAGACCATGCCCTCGGTGGGCATGCAGTAGGTGCACCGGAGGTTGCACCGGTCGGTGATCGAGATCCGCAGGTCCCGGGCCCGGCGGTGGAAGGAGTCGAGCAGCGGGACCGGCTTCACCGGTTCAGGGTACGTCTGTCCCGGAACCCCTTGACAGGCCACCACTCACCGTGGTCTGATGGA
>DATISY010000100.1:0-19188 GCA_035468285.1 Acidimicrobiia bacterium
CTGCGACGAGTGGCTCTTACTCGCAGTCCTTCGCGATCACGCCAACACAGGTCAGTGACCTCAGAGCCGGCTTGCTCTATTTCAACATCCACAACGTCACGTTCCCCGGTGGCGAGATCCGAGGCCAACTCACCGAGGTGCAGGCCCCGCCCACGTCGGGAGCGACGCCTGGATCGGCACCCGAGCCGATCGCCACGCCGCCTTCCTTCACCGGGTAGGGCGAGGCCGCCGATCCGCTCAGCGTCTGAGGACGGACGCTGAGAAATGTCGTACGACCGGTGGTGTCTTGCACCTCATTTCAGCCTGAGTATCTGGCAATACGTGGGTGACGCGGCTCAACCGGGTGCAGACACCAGGTGCGATCGTCGCCGTCCGTGAATCCGGGCGGCATGTCGACGTCGTTGCCCGATTCCTACACCGGCCCCCTGGCGCCAGGTAGTAGGTCTCCCCGCACGGGGGGTCGCGACTACGTGCGGTTCTCGACGCCGTTCGGGGTTACTTGAACCAGATGCGCTGGTAGCCGCGGCTTTCGGGGTGCAGCAGGAGCGCCACGAGGGCGCCGTCGAAGATGAGGTTGATGATGAGCGGGAAGTCGAAAACGCTGGTGCCGCCGACCGCGATGAGTCCACCGATCTGGAGCACGGCGGCGCCGACGGCGATGCCGTAGCCCCATTTCTTCTCGTTCGCGATCCCGAACCCGCCTAGCGCGAGGCCGACGATGGTCAGCAGCGCCAGGATCAGGCTCGTCGTGATCACGTTGCCGAGCAGACCGAAGAAGGCGTCGATGTAGCAGAAGAGGGTGGCGATGAACAGCGTCTGGGGCTGGTGCTGGTTCAGGAACCGGTACTGATTCACCCGCCCATTCTGGTCGAAGCGGACCCCTCGGATGGGATCAGGGTCCGGCGCCGGAGCTGTCCGCACGCGGCGTCGATGTCGGCACCTCGGGTGCGGCGGACCGTGGCCGTGACCCCGCGGGCCCGGAGGCGGCGGGCGAAGTCGTGGAGGGCCGGGAGCGCCGAGGCGCGACCGGGGAACCCGGCCGTGGCGTTGAGGGGAATGAGGTTGACGTGGGCGCCGCCGACGCCGGGCCATGAGCCGAGCAGCCGGGCAAGGGCCTCGGCGTGGGCGGGTTGGTCGTTGACGCCGGCGATGCCGGCGTACTCGAACGTGACCCGCCGGCCGTTGGCGCCAGCCACGTCGGCCGCCGCGTCGAGGACGTCGGCGATGGGGTAGCGGTGGTTGAGGGGCACGAGGGTCTCCCGCAGCGCGTCGTTGGGGGCGTGCAGCGAGACGGCCAGGGTGACGGGCAGCCCTTGCTGGGCGAGGCGGCGCATCCCCGGGACGACGCCGACGGTGCTGATCGTGATCCGCCGGGCGGAGAGCCCCAACGCGTCGCGGAGGGCGACGACGGAGGCCCACACCTCGTCGTAGTTGGCGAGCGGCTCACCCATCCCCATGTACACGACGTTCGTGACCGTCTGCGGTGAGGCGTGCTGGGCGCGCAGCACCTGCTCGAGGATCTCGTCGGCGCGCAGCTGCCGGTCGAAGCCGGCTTGGCCCGTCGCGCAGAACGTGCAGCCCATCGCACAGCCCGCCTGGGAGGAGACGCACACGCTGGCCCGGCGAGGGGAGCGCATGAGCACCGTCTCGACCTGGGCGTTCTCGGCCGCCCAGAGCCACTTGCGGGTGAGCTCGTCGGCCGACACGTGCTCGGTCACGGGCTCCAACGCGAAGGGGAGAAGCTCGGCCAGTCGCGTCCGGAGCGTGCCGGGCAGCTCGGTGGCGGACTCGAGCGGCACCCGCCGCTTCCAGAGTGCGTCCCAGACCTGGGTGACGCGGTAGCGGGGCTCGTCGGCGAGCAGCGACGCGAGCTGGGCGCGCGACGCGCCGTACCGGGTCAAAGGTGACATGCGTACGCCCGATCCACACGAGCCACGGTAAACCCGATCGATTCGTAGAGCCGCAACGCCGGGTCGTTGCCCGCGTCGACGAAGAGGATCCCGACGGTGATGCGCCGCCGGTCATGCAGGTCGGCGAGCCCGGCGAGGGTGAGCGGGCGGCCGAGCCCGCGGCCCTGTCGGGACGGCTCGACACCGATCACGTAGATCTCGCCGAGCGCGAGCGGCTCGATCGCGGTCGCGGGGTGCCGCTTCGTCCAGCAGAACCCCGCGAGGCCCGTCTCGTCCTCGGCGAGGAGGAACCCCGCGGGATCGAACCACGGCTCGCGTTCGCGGCGGAGGAGCGCGGCTTCGGTCCAGCCGCCCTGGTCGGGGTCGTCGGCGAACGTCTGGTTGTTGACCTCGAGCCACGCGGCCTCGTCGCGTCCCGGCGCGAAGGCCCGCACGGTGATCCCATCGGGCCACCGGACTGGCTCGTCGACCGGGAGCGCCACCCGGAGCTGGCGGAGCTCTCGCGCCGGGTGCAGCCCGAGGCGCTCGGCCCGGACGTCCCAGGCCCCGTCGGCACCGAGGACCCAGAGCTCCACGGGACCGCCGCCGCGATGACGCCGGTCGGCGAGGGCGACCGCCGTCAACGGTGGCACCACGGCATCGAGCGCCGCCTCAGGGGTGACGGCGACGGACAGGGTGATGTGCGGCGTCGTGACCGAATCGGCGGCGCCGACGTGCATCGCGGCGACGGTGGCGTCGTGGTCCCGGGCCACCACGAGGGCAGTGTCGGCCGAGGGGTTCGCCAGGTCGAGCCACACCGCGTCCCCGACGACCGGGTGGCCCGCGGCGCGGGCCGCGTCGTCGGCGACGCGCCGGAAGTCCTCGACGTCGGACGGCGCGACCGGACGTCGCACCCGCACGTCGACCATGCGGGCGAGGGTACCGGGTCTTGTAGGTTTCGACCGTGACGTTGCCGCGGGGTGCACGCCAACGCGCCGCGGTGGTGTTGGAGCGTCTCATCTCTGAGTACCCCGACCCGCGGAGCTCGCAGGTGAACGGCGACACCTTCCAGCTCGTGGTCGCCACGAACCTCTCGGCGCAGTCGACCGACTAGATGGTCAACAAGGTGACGCCCGCGCTGTTCGCCCGCTACCCGACCGCGGCGGACCTCGCGGAGGCGAACCCGGACGAGCTCGAGACCCTCATCCACTCGACGGGGTTCTTCCGATCGAAGGCCAGGAGCCTCATGGGCATGGCCGCGGCTGTCGAGGAACGCTTCGGCGGCGAGGTGCCCCGCGACCTCGAGGACCTGGTCACCCTGCCGGGCGTCGGCCGCAAGACGGGCAACGTCGTCCGGTCGGTCGGCTACGACCTCCCGGGCCTCCCGGTGGACACCCATGTCGGGCGCCTCGCACGCCGGTTGCGGCTCACCGCCGAGACCGACCCGGTGAAGGCGGAGCTGGACCTCAACCGGCTGATCCCGGAGGAGGAGCGGGGCCGCTTCTCGCTCCGCCTCATCGAGCACGGCCGCCGCGTGTGCCTGGCCCGCCGGGCGCGCTGCGACGTCTGCGTCCTCGTCGACGTCTGCCCGAGCGCGTTCAAGGTGTGAGGCGAGCGATCGCGCGGTCCAACGAACGGCCGGCGCCGATCAACAACCGCTCGGCGGCGAACAGCTCCCCGGCGATCGCCGAGTCCGGCGTGTCGTCGTACCGCTCGGCGACCGGCACGACCCGTGCGGTGAGCTCCTCGAGCTGCGCGCGCAACGTCGACAGCTCCGCGAGGTCCGAGGTGTTCATCGCTCCAGCCTGTCGCCTCGCCTTCGGCCAGGCAAAGCGGACCGCTTTCTGAGGGCCCACGGTTACGATGACGGCCACCGTGCTCGATGTGCTCGACCTCCGCGTGTTCACTGGGGACCTCGCGGTCGCGCTCGCCCCGCCGGAGATGTCGAGCGCGCCGGTGGAGGCCGTCCGGTCCATTATCGCGGATGTCCGTGACCGGGGCGACGCCGCGGTGCGCGAGTACACGGCGCGCTTCGACGGGTGCACGATCGGCGAGCTGCGGGTCCCGGCCGCTGAGATCGACGCCGCCTCCGCCCGGGTCCCCACCGAGCTGCGCGCCGCGTTGGCGTACGCCGCGAGTGAGATCCGCGCCTACCACGAGGCGCAACCGGCCACGCCGGTGCGCGTCGACCGGGACGGGATCCAGGCCGAGGAGATCGTCGTCCCGGTCGACCGGGCCGGCTGCTACGCCCCCGGAGGGCGGGCCACGTACCCGAGCACGGTGTTGATGACCGCGATCCCAGCCCGGGTGGCGGGCGTCGCCGAGGTCGCGCTCTGCGTGCCTCCCGACCGGGACGGCACGCTCCCCGATGTGACGCTCGCCGCCGCTGCCCTCGCCGGGGTCGACGAGGTCTACCGAGTCGGGGGCGTGCCCGCGATCGCCGCCCTCGCGTACGGCACCGAGACCGTCCCCCCGGTCGACGTCGTCGTCGGGCCGGGCAACGTCTACGTCACGCTCGCCAAGCGTGAGGTGCTGGGCCAGGTCGGCACCGACACGTTCGCCGGGCCCTCCGAGGTCGTCATCGTCGCCGACGCCACCGCGGACGCTGACCTCGTCGCCGCCGACCTGCTCGCCCAAGCGGAACACGGGCCCGGCGGCGCCGCGGTCCTCGTCACGTGGCACGAGCCGCTCCTCGCCGCGGTCGAGGCGGCGCTCACCGAGCGGGTCGACCGGGCCCCCCGAGCCGACGACATCCGTGCCACCCTCGCCACCGGCGGTCGCGCCGTGCTCGTGCGCGACGCGTCGGGCGCGCTTGAGGTGGCGAACACCATCGCGCCCGAGCACCTCGAGCTGCACACCGCCGACCCCGACGCGCTCGTCCCCGCGGTCCGCAACGCCGGCGCAGTGTTCTGCGGATCCGAGACACCCGCCGCCGTCGGTGACTACGTCGCAGGCGTGAACCACGTCCTCCCGACCGGGCGCACGGCGCGGTTCGCCAGCGCGTTGCGCGTCGACACGTTCCGGAAGCACATCCACGTCGTGCACGCCGACCGTGCCGCTCTCGAGCGCGTCGGGCCCTACGTCACCGCGCTCGCGACAGCCGAGGGCCTCCCCGAGCACGCCCGATCGGTCACGCTGCGGACCGAGCGCGGGGTCGCCACGGAGCGGGCCTCATGACCCTGCCCCGCCCGCGGCCCGATCTCGGCACCCTCGAGGGGTACCACTCGCCCCAGCTCGACGTCGCGGTGCGACTCAACACCAACGAGAGCCCGTACGCGCCGCCGGCCGCGTTCGTCGACGCGTGGCTCGCCGCGATCCGCGACGTCCCCCTGAACCGGTATCCCGACCGGCACGCGTCGACGCTCCGGGCCGCGCTCGCCGACCGGCTGGGCCAGCCCGCGGCCCGGGTGTTCTGCGCCAACGGCTCCAACGAGGTCCTCCAGACGCTGCTCCTCGCCTACGGGGGCCCCGGCCGGAGCGTTCTGGTGTTCGAGCCCACCTACGCGCTCCACGCCCACATCGCCCGGATCACCGGCACCCAGGTCCTCGAAGGCGAGCGCCGCGCCGACTACGCGATCTCGCCGACGGAGGCGGGCCTGCTGATCGCGGCCGAGCGACCCGCGGTCGTATTCGTGTGCAGCCCCAACAACCCGACCGGCACGGTCGAGCCCCGGGCCACGATCGAGGCGCTGCTCGGCGCGGTCATCGACCACGGCGAGGGGCTCCTCGTCGTCGACGAGGCCTACGGCGAGTTCGCGGGCTGGAGCGCCGTGGAGCTCGTCGCCGACGACGTCCCCCTCGTGGTGGCCCGCACCTACTCGAAGGTGTGGTCCCTCGCCGCGCTGCGGCTCGGGTTCGCGGTCGCACCGCCCCCCGTCGTGGAGCAGCTCGACGCCGTCGTCCTCCCATACCACCTCGCGGCGACGACGCAGCTCGCCGGGCTGGTCGCGCTGGCGTTCGACGACGAGATGCGCGCCCGGGTCGAGAGCCTCGTCGCCGAGCGGCACCGGCTGGCGTCGGCGTTGACGCGCCTGCCTGACGTCACCGTGTACCCATCGGGTGCGAACTTCGTCCTGGTCCGCGTCAACGGCGACGCCCACGCCCTCTGGCAGCGTCTCGTCGACCGCGGGGTGCTGGTCCGTGACTTCTCGACCGCGCCGCGCCTCGAGGGGTGCCTGCGCATCACCGTCGGGACGCCCGCCGAGGACGACGTGCTCCTCGACGCGCTCCGCGAATCGCTCGAGGAGGCGGCATGACCACAGCACGGCGCGGGGAACGACACCGCCAGACCAAAGAGACCCGGGTCGACCTCGAGCTCGTCGTCGACGGGACCGGCGACGCGTCGGCGAGCACCGGGATCCCGTTCTTCGACCACATGCTCGAGCAGCTCGGCAAGCACGGAGGGTTCGACCTGAGCATCGACGCCGAAGGTGACCTCGAGGTCGACCTGCACCACACGGTCGAAGACGTCGGCATCGCGTTCGGTGAGGCGTTCCGCGACGCGGTGGGCGACAAGGCCGGGGTGCGGCGCTTCGCGTCCGCGCTCGTCCCGCTCGACGAGGCCCTGGTCCAGGTCGCGCTCGACCTGTCGGGCCGGCCGTTCCTCGTCTACGACATCGATCCCATCAGCGAGTGGATCGGCACCTTCGACCCCCAGCTCTGCGAAGAGTTCTGGCGGGCGGTCGCCTTCGCCGCCGGGATCACCCTGCACCTGCGATCCCTCTCGGGCCGGAACGGGCACCACATCATCGAGGCGTCCTTCAAGGGCGTCGCCCGGGCCCTGCGCGACGCGGTCCGCGTCGAAGGCACCGCGATCCCCTCGACGAAGGGCGCCCTCTGAGCCTGACCGTCTACCCGGCGGTGGACGTGCGCGCCGGGCGTGCCGTGCGGCTCACCCAGGGCGACTTCGCCGACGAGACCGTCTACGCCGACGACCCCGTCGCGGTGGCACGCGCCTTCGCCACCGCGGGTAGCAAGTGGATCCATGTCGTCGACCTCGACGCCGCGCGCACCGGTCAGCCGGCCAATCTCGCCGTCGTCGAGGCGATCACCGCCGCGGTCCCGTGCGCCGTCCAGGTCGGGGGCGGGATCCGCAACCTCGAGGCCGCGGGGGAGGTGCTCCTCGCGGGCGCGGCCCGTGTCGTGATCGGTACCGCGGCGGTCGAGGACCCCGCCCTGGTCGACGACCTCGGCGTCGCGCACCCGGGCCAGGTGGCGGTCGGGCTCGACGCCCGCGGCCGCGACGTCGCGACCCGGGCGTGGACCGCGCCGTCGGGCCAGGACCTGGTGCGTCTCGCCCGCCGGTTCGAGGACCGAGGCGTCGCCGCGCTCATCGTCACCGAGATCGGCCGGGACGGCACCATGACCGGACCGGACCTGGACCAGCTCGCGGCCGTCCTCGACGCCACCACCGTCCCGGTGATCGCCAGCGGCGGTGTCGGCCACCTGGGTGACCTGGTGGCCCTCGCCGAGCTCCGGGCCGGCGGCCGGGCCCTCGCCGGGGCGATCGTCGGCCGGGCGCTGTACGAGGGCCGATTCACGCTGGCGGAGGCGCTCGCGGCGGTCGCCCCGTGATCGGAGCGCCCCCGTCGGGTACCGTCCGCGGAACGGACCACGAGGGAGGGTGCGTATGGACGGTGCCATCGACGAAGGGTTCCTCCGCCGCTACCGCGAGCTCCTCGACGCCGAGGGCGAGGCGTTCGACGAGCTCGAGCACGCGTACGAGGACGGGGAGCGGGTCCGGTTCGACCAGGATCTCGAACGCTGGCAGTCGGTGGTGGGTCGCCGACACACCTTCCTCGAACGACACGGCCTGACGCCCCTCTTCGCCCCCTAGCGCTCGGGGCCCGCGCCGCGGTCAGTCCACCAGGCGCCCCACCAGCCCGGCCCCGAGCTCCACCAGCCGGTCGGTGCGGCCCATGAAGAAGTGGCTGGCGCCCCGAACGACCTCGATCTCCGTCGCCGCCCACCCCGCCGCGACCGCCTCCACCTCGGCGGGGGGCCGCACCTCGTCATGCTCCGCGAGGGCCACCAGCTTCGGACGCGCGTCGTCGGCGAGGACGTCGAGCCCCGCCGCGTAGCGCAGGGGCGGCGCGATCGCGTACCAGGCGTCGACGCGGTCCTCGACGACGGAGAGCGCCACGTCGGCACCGAACGACCAGCCGGTCACCACCAGGGGGGACGTGGGCGCGAGGAGCGACCCCAGGTCGCGGATCGCGGCGCGCACATCCTCCCGCTCGGCGCGCCCCTGATCGTGGTGCCCCTCGCTGCGCTCGACCCCCCGGAAGTTGAACCGGAGGCAGGTCACCCCGACGGCCGGGAGGGCAGCGAAGAGCGCGCTGATCACGAGCGAGCGCATCGTCCCCCCGTACTCCGGATGGGGGTGACAGAGCACCATGCCGCACCGCTCGGGCTCAGCGACGACCATCTCCGCTTCGAGCCGATGCCCGTCGCCGGTGAGGATCGTCGTCGCGTCCGCCGAACCCACCCGCTGAGCGTACGCGGCCAGGTAGGTTGCCGAACCGATGGCGACCCGGTTCGAGCGCGACACCACCGTCACCCGTCGTGACGACGCGGCGTTCCTCGCCACGGTCGATCCGGCCTGGTTCGTGGTGCGGGGACCGAACGGCGGGTACCTCACCGCGATCGTGCTGCGTGCCCTCACCGAACGGGTGGGGGACGCGACCCGAGCCCCCCGGTCGCTGACGGTGCATTTCGCGTCGCCGCCCGACGCGGGGACGATCACCATCGTCACCCATCTCGAGCGCGTCGGGCGGTCCCTCACGTCGTGCACCGCCCGGGTCACCCAGGACGACCGGCTCATCGCGCTCGCGCTCGCCGCGTTCTCGTCCCCGCGACCCGGACCCGAGTTCTGTGACCTCGTCCCTCCCGACGTCCCACCCCCCGCCGAGCTTCCCGCCTACCCGCCACCGCCGGAGGCGCCCCCGATCGCGTCGCGCTGGGACACCCGGTGGGCCATCGGCCGCCCACCCGTCCCGGGCGCGCCTCCGTCCCGGGAGGCGGTGGCGGGCGGCTGGATCCGCCTCGAGGAGCCCCAGCCCATGGGCGCCCCCGCGATCGCCGCGGTGACCGACGCCTGGCTTCCCCCAGTGTTCGGGCGCACCGACGAGCCGCTGGTGGTGCCCACCATCGACCTGACGGTGCACTTCCGCTCCGCGCTGCCCCCGGCGGGCCTCGCCCCCGACGGGTTCGTCCTCGCCGTGTTCCGCACCAGCGTCGCCGCCGAGGGGTTCCTCGACGAGGACGGCGAGGTGTGGGCGCCCGACGGGACACTCCTCGCCCAGAGCCGTCAGCTCGCCGCGATCCTGCCCCTCACGCGCTGAGGCCGAGCGCGTCGAGGACGAAGGCGAGCACGAACGCCTCCTCCCGCCACGACTCGTACCGTCCGCTGCGCCCGTGGTGGCCCGCGTCGAGCTCCGTCTTCAACAACGTGACCGCCCGGCCCGTCGTCGTGGCCCGCACCTTCTGCACCCACTTCGCGGGTTCCCAGTACTGGACGCGGGGGTCGTTGAGCCCCCCGGTCGCCAGGATCGTCGGGTACGCCACCGGCGCGACGTTGTCGTAGGGCGAGTAGCCCCGCAGGTACTCGTAGATGTGGTCGTCGGCGGCGGGGTTGCCCCACTCGTCGTACTCCGTGATGGTCAGCGGGAGCGACGGGTCGAGCATCGTCGTCAGGCAGTCGACGAACGGCACCTCGGCGACCACGGCCCGCCACAGGTCGGGGGCCTCGTTCAGGACGGCGCCCATCGTGAGCCCGCCCGCGCTGCCACCCCGGGCGACCAGTCGAGCCGGGGTCGTGAGCCCCTCGTCGACGAGGTGCCGCGCGCACGCCACGAAGTCGGTGAACGTGTTGCGCTTCCGGTCGAGCTTGCCGTCGGTGTACCAGCGCCGGCCGAGCTCCCCGCCGCCCCGGACGTGCGCGATCGCGTACGCCGCGCCCCGCTCGAGGAGGCTCAGCCGGCTGATCGAGAACGTCGGGTCGATCGAGATCTCGTACGCCCCATACCCGTAGAGCATCATCGGTCCCGTCCCGTCCCAGGGCTGGCCGCGGCGGCACACGACCGAGATCGGCACCTTTGTCCCGTCGTCGGCCGGGGCCCACAGCCGGTGCGTCTCGTACCGGTCGGGTTCGTACCCCGCGACAGGCTGCTGCTTGACGACGGTCGTGACCCCGGTCTCGAGGTCGTGGTCGTAGTCGGTCATCGGGGTCACCAACGACGTCGACGCCACGCGCACCACGCTGCCCTCGTACTCGGGGCTGGGCCCGAGCCAGGTCGTCGCGACGTCGTCACCCACCGCGACCGGCGTGGCACCGCCGGCGAGGTCGAGGGCGCGCAGGCGCGCCATCCCGCCGCGGCGCTCCGACACGATCAGATGCCGGGCGAACGCGTCGACCCGGTCGAGGCGCACGTCGTCCTGACCGGGCAGGACGGTCTGCCAGTGCTCCCGGCCCGGCGAAGCAGTGTCGGTGACCATCAGCTGGAAGTTCTCGGCGCCGTCGACGTTCGTGACGAGAAAGAGCCGGTCCTCACCCGACGGGGCCCGGTGGTGCTCGACGCGGTACTCGACACCCTCCTCGCGGGCCGCGACCAGCCGCGGTGCCGTGTCGGGCTCGTCCGCGTCGAGGAGCCAGGCTTCGGTCGTCACTTTCGACTCGAGGTCGATGAGCAGCAGCCGACCCGACCGGGCGCGCCGCACGGCAAGGTAGAAGCGCTCGTCGGGCTCCTCGAACACCAGCCGATCTGCCGACGCAGGGGAACCGAGCCGATGGCACCACACCTGGAACGGGCGCATCGTCGCGTCGGGCCGGACGTAGAAGAGGCTGCGCTCGTCGTTCGCCCAGCCGAGGCCGTAGTAGACGTCGGGCAGGGTGTCGGGCAGGTCGGTGCCGGTGGTGAGGTCCCGGACGTGCAGCTCGGCGCGCTCCCCGCCGGTCCGGTCGACGGAGTAGGCGAGGCGCACCTGGTCGGGGGAGAGCGCCAAACCCCGCAACGCGAAGTAGTCGCTGTCCCCGGCGAGGACGTTCTCGTCGAGGAGGACCTGCTCGTCGCCCTGCCCCGGGGGCGCGTCGGGATCCAGCGGCGCGTCGCGCACCGGCCGGCGGCAGTGCACCGCGTACTCGAGCCCGGCCCGGGTGCGGGTGTAGTACTCGAAGGCGCCGCGCCGCACGGGTGCGCTCACGTCGGTCTCGACGACCCGCGTCGTGATCTCGTCGAACACCGTGTCGCGCAGCCCGGCCTGTGGCGCCAGCATCACCTGCAGGTAGTCGTTCTCCGCTTCGAGCAGCGAACGCACCGCGGGGTCGTCGCGGTCCCGGAGCCAGTACCAGTCGTCGACGCGCACGTCGTCACCGTGGCGCAGCTCGGTGGGACGACGCGGCGCGCGCGGTGGCTCAGGAGTTCCGCCCATCCGGCGGGGAGTCTCGCGCGTCCCGCAATGCGGCTCAGGGGAACAAGAGGCGAGAGGTACGCTCGACGCCCATGTCCCCGACGTCGACGCCGATCCCGGTCCGCGACGAGGATCTCGCCGAGGTCCGCTGGGACACGAACGGGCTGGTCCCCGCCATCGTCCAGGACCAGGCGACCGGCCGTGTCCTCATGCTGGCCTGGATGAACGAGGCGTCCCTGCGCCGCACCCTCGAGGAGGGCCGCACGGTGTTCTGGAGCCGCAGCCGTCAGGAGCTCTGGCGCAAAGGGGACACGTCGGGGGACCGGCAGTGGCTCCGCGAGGCGTACTACGACTGTGACGGCGACACCCTGCTCCTCGTCGTGGAGCAGGAGGGGCGCGGCGCCTGCCACACCGGCGAGTACAGCTGCTTCTTTCGGTCCTTCGGGCCCGACGGGTCGTGATCGGCGCCGCCGGTCTCCGACCGTCGCGCGACGAGTTCCGGGCACTGGCCGTCGGGCACACCGTCGTCCCGGTGTGGCGGGAGGTCCTCGCCGACCTCGAGACCCCGGTGTCAGCGTTCGTGAAGCTGGTCGGCGCCGAGCCGCAGGGCGCCCCCGGGTTCCTGCTCGAATCGGTCGAGCACGGCCAGCGGTGGGGTCGCTTCTCGTTCCTCGGCCGAGATCCCGCGCTCACGCTCGTCGTGCGGGGCCGGCAGGTGCAGGTGAGCGGCGGACCGCCGCCACCGGCGATGCCGCGCGACGAGGGCGCGCTCGCCGCGCTCGACGCGCTCCTCGCCGCGTACCGGGCCCCCCGTCTCGACGCGCTCCCTCCGTTCCACGGCGGGATCGTCGGCTACCTCGGCTACGACGTGGTCCGTGAGGTGGAGCGGCTCCCCGCGGTCCCATCCGACGACCAGGGGCTGCCCGACGCGGTGTTGTCGGTGACCGGTCACGTCACCGCGTTCGACCATTTCCGCCAGCGCCTCTACCTGATCGAGAACGTGTTCCTCGACACCGAGCCCGACGTCGACGTCGCGTACGACCGGGCCGCGGCGCGCCTGGAGGCCCTCGTCGACGACCTCGCGCGGCCGCTCCCGTACTCGCCGTCTCAACCCCCGGCCGACCAGCTCACCGAGGTCCCCACGGTGCGGTCCACGCTCGGCGGCGGCCGGTACCACGACGCGGTGGACGCGGCCCGCGAGCACATCCTCGCCGGCGACATCTTCCAGGTCGTGCTCGCGCAACGCTTCGATCTCGAAGACCCGGTCGACCCGTTCGACGTGTACCGGGTGCTCCGCCAGGTCAACCCGTCGCCGTACATGTACGTGGTCCGCCATCCCGAGGTCACCCTCGTCGGGTCCTCACCCGAGCCGATGGTGCAGCTCCTCGACGGGCGAGTCATCAGCCGCCCCATCGCGGGGACCCGATACCGAGGCCAGAGCGACGAGCACGACCGGCGCCTCGCCGCCGAGCTGTCCGAGAACCCCAAGGAGCGCGCCGAGCACGTCATGCTCGTCGACCTGGCCCGCAACGACGTCGGGCGGGTGGTGCGCTACGGCACCGAACACGTCGACGAGCTCATGACCCTCGAGCGCTACTCGCATGTCATGCACCTGACGAGCCAGGTCTCGGGCCAGCTCACCGAGGGCCGCACCCCGGTCGACGTGCTGCGCGCCACGTTCCCCGCCGGGACCGTGAGCGGCGCCCCCAAAGTGCGGGCGATGGAGATCATCGACGAGCTCGAACCGGTGAAGCGCGGCCCGTACGCCGGGGTTGTCGGCTACGTCGACTTCTCCGGCAACCTCGACACGGCGATCGCGATCCGCACCATGGTGTGGGGCCCCAACGGGCACGCCAGCGTCCAGGCCGGCGCGGGGATCGTCGCCGACTCGGACCCGGCCGACGAGGACCTCGAGTGCGCCAACAAGGCGCGCGCCCTGCTCACCGCGGCGGCCGCCGCCCGCCGCCTCACGTCGGTGACCGTGCCATGACCGTCACGACCTTCGTCGCCGACCGTTCCCCCCGGGGGCTCGTCGTCGCCGGCGGTGAGGACGCCACCGCCTACCTGCAGAGCCTCGTGTCCCAGGATCTCGACCCGCTCGGCGACAACGACCACGCGGCCGCGCTGCTCCTCTCACCCCAGGGCAAGCTCGACGTCGCGTTCCGGATCCTGCGCGCCGGTGCCGAGTGGTGGCTCGACACCGACGCCGACTACGCGCCACGCCTCCTCGCGTCGCTCAACCGTTTCCGCATCCGGGTCAAGGTCGACCTCGAGGACCGCACCCCCACGACCGGTCTCGTCTCGACGCTCGGCGTCCCGATCGGCGCGGTCCCCGACGGGGTGCACGCCCTCCCGACCGACTGGGCCGGCCAGCCCGGCGTCGACCTCCTCGGCCCCCTCGACGCGGTCCGGGCCGCGGCCGACGCCACCGACCCGACGGTCGAGCGCTGGACCCCCGAGCGCTTCGAGGCGTTCCGCATCGAAGCCGGCGTCCCCCGCCTCGGTGTCGACATCGACGACGCCACCATCCCCCAGGAGGCGTTCCTCGAACGCGACGCGGTGTCGTTCACCAAAGGCTGCTTCGTCGGCCAAGAGCTCGTCTGTCGCATCGACACCCGCGGGCACGTCAACCGGTACCTCCGCGGCGTGCGGATCCCTGACGGCACCACCCCACCAGCCGGCGCGACCGTCGTCGTCGACGGCACCGACCGGGGCACGCTCACCAGCATCGCCGTCGTCCCCGGCGAGACCCGCGCCGTCGGGCTGGCCATGGTCCGCCGCGAGATCGAGCCGCCCACCACGGCGGAGCTCCGCTGGGACGACGGCCACGTCGCCGCCGACCTCGTCACGGTGGGACCGGCGGCCCCGGTGGGGGAGTCATGACCACGGCGCTCTTCGTGTTCGGGTACCCGACGTCGATCGCGGTGATCGCCCGCTGGATCCCCGTCGTCCGGGAGCGACGCACCCGCTGGTTCGTCGCGCACGAGCTCGCGGTGGCCGCCATCGTCGCCGGATGGGCCCTGCGCCGCGACACCCAGGCGGTGACGATCAACGCGTCGTGGCTCGTCGTCTCCGCGGCCTGGTACCTCGCGGCGGGCCGACGCCAAGCCCGCGCCCTCACGCGGGAATCGTGACCCGAAAGCGCGTCCCACCGGTGGCGAGCGGCTCGCAGTCCGCGGTGCCCCCCATCGCACCGGCGAGCTCGTGCACGATCGCCAACCCGATCCCGGTGCCGACCTTGCGGCCCGGTGTGTCCCGGGCCGTATAGAGCCGCTGGAACACCCGATCGCGATCCGCGACCGGGATGCCGGGTCCGTCGTCGTCGACCCGGAGCTCGACGTGCCCGTCGCGCCGGTCGACGTCGACCCGCACCGTGCTCGCCGCGTACTTCAACGCGTTCTCGACCAGGTTCGCGGTGATCTGGGCCAGCCGCTCCGGGTCAGCGTCGAGGGGCGCGGCCGCGCCCTGGACCACCTCGAGCCGTAACCCCCAGTCGCGTGCCGAGGGCACGAATCCCGCCACCGCGTCGTACACGACCGTCCGGGCGTCGACGGGCTGGGGATACAGCGAGAACTGGTGCGCGTCGAGTCGGGCGAGGTCGAGGAGGTCGGCGACCAGGCGTTCCAACCGGCGGGCCTCCGCCGCGATGATCGAACCGGCCCGGGCCTGCTCGACCGGGTCGTCCACCATCCCGTCCTTGATCGCCTCCGCGTAACCCCGGATCGACGTCAACGGTGTCCGCAGGTCGTGCGACACGCTGAGCAGGAACGCCCGCTCGTGGCCCCGCGCCGTCTCGAGCTCGGTGGCCATCGCGTCGAGGCTCTTGGCCAGGCTTGAGAGCTCGTCGTCGGGTTGCCCCGACACCCCGACTCGGGCCGACAGGTCACCCCCCGCGATGCGCTGCGCCGTGTCCCGCATCGCCGCGATCGGCCGCGTCATCCGCCGGGCCAGGTACGCCGACACCAGCGCCGCCACCAGCAACGCGAGCGCTCCGGTCAGGAACAGGTAGGGCCCCGCGCGCCCCAACGGCTGCGTGTTCACCCCCTGGGTCAGCACCAGCGCCGGTGTCGTCGCTCCCACCGCGGTCAGCGGGTCGACCACGAACGCGGTGCTGCCCGTCACCCCCGACTGCTGCTGACCGACCAGGATCTGGTCGACGTTGAGGTCCCCCGTCTTCACGTCACCGGGCAACGCCAGGTTGGCCTGGTTGGCGCACGCGCTCCCGAGCAGGGGCGCGACCCCCTCGTGGACCGACCCGTCAGCGTTGACGACCACCACGCTGCCGCTCGAGATGCGCAGGACCGCGGTCACCAGCTGACAGGTGCGTGTCGCCTGCGTCGGGTTCACCCGCCCCCGGCTGTTCCGGAACTGGCGACCCAACGTGTCGAGCTCGGTCGCGACCGGCTGCGCCTTCTTCTTGAGGTCCCGGATCGCGGCGGCCGACGCGGTCTGGCGGGCGATCCCGACGGCGCCGACCCCGGCGACGACGAGCACCCCGAAGGCGATGGCGAACATCGCGATGAACAGCCGCGTCCGCAGCTTCCGTCGAGGGCGATCGACGGACCCGGAGGCCCGCCGTCGTCTCATTGGTCCGCGGCGCGGGTGGACTCGAGGCGATACCCGACGCCGCGCACCGTGTGGATGTCGACGGCGTCACCGAGCTTCTTGCGCACCTGCGCGATATGGACATCGACCGTCCGGGCATCCCCGAACCAGTCGAAGCCCCAGACCCCGTCGAGGATCTGCTGGCGGGACAGGGCCAGTCCCGGCCGGTCGGCGAGGAACTTCAACAGGTCGAACTCCTTGGTGGTCAGCTCGACCGGGCTGTCGTCGACCCGCACCTCGCGTCGGCCCGCGTCGATCGTGACCCCGCCCGCCTGCACCACCTCCGGTGCAGGTGCCCCGTCGGTGCGGCGCAGGACCGCCTTCACCCGCGCCACCAGCTCGGCGGGGGAGAACGGCTTCGTCAGGTAGTCGTCGGCGCCCAACTCGAGGCCCAGGACCCGGTCGACCTCCCCGTCCCGGGCGGTCAAGAAGATGATCGGCACCTGGGAGGTCTGCCGGATCCGCTTGCACACGTCGAGCCCGTCGATGTCGGGCAACCCGACGTCGAGGACCACCAGGCGGGGCCGGTGGGTCCGGAACGCCTCGAGGCCGGCGTCACCCGTCGGGGTCTTCAGGACCCGGTAGCCCTCCCGCTCCAGGTACAGGCCGACCAGGTCCGCGATGTTCGCCTCGTCGTCGACGACGACGATCGTGCCCTTCTCCACACCACCCATTCTGACTCCCCGAGTGGTCTCCAGCGTCGCTCGTCTCGATCAGCGCCGTGTGAAGGTCCGATCATCAATCGATGGCGTTCCGGCCGATCACCTGCCCCAACCACGTCGCGCTCGGCTTCACCGTCCGGGCCTGCGTGGCCCGGTCCACACCGACGATCCCGAACTTCATCCGATACCCGAACGCCCACTCGAAGTTGTCGAGCAACGACCAGTGGAAGAAGCCGCGAACGTCGAGACCGTCCTCGATCGTGCGGGCCACCCCCGCGAGCGAGTCGCGCAGGAACCGGACCCGCTGCTCGTCGTCGTCGGTGCCGATCCCGTTCTCCGTCACGTACACCGGCGTGCGGGCCACCTCCACCGCATGGCGGATCGCCGCCCCCGCCGCCTGGGGCCAGTACTCGTAGCCCATCGGGAGCACCTCGACCCCTGCCTCGGGGCCGAGCATCCCCTCGGGCCCGATCCGGTTCCGCGAGTAGGCCTGCACCCCGACGAAGTCGTCACCCCGAGCCGCCTCCAGGTACTCGTCCTCGTGGTGGCGACGGTACGTGTCGATCAGATCCTCTGAGCCCGGCTCCGCGCTCCAGTCGCTCATCGACAGCGTCAACCCGACCGGGAAGTCGCCCGGGCCGGCCTTGAGGACGTCGTACGCCTTGCGGTGCGCGGCCCGCAGGATCTCGTTGCTCTTCACGTACCCGTCGAGGTCCTGGGTCACCCCGGGCGGGAACACCCCCATGAGCCAGCCCATCAGCGACACGATGTTTGGCTCGTTGATCGTGCACGCCATGCCGATCTCCTCGCCGAAATGCCCGACGGCCCGCTCGCAGAACGTCGCGAACCGGTCGGCCGTCGCCGGGTTCACCCACCCCCCCTCGGCCGCCGCCCACCGGGGCGTCGTGAAGTGATGGAACGTCACCACCGGGAGCAACCCGTGATCCCGGCACGCCGCGATCACCCGCCGGTAGTGATCGAGCGCGGCGGTCGAGAACTCGCCGTACTCCGGCTCGATCCGGGACCACTCCAGCGAGAACCGGTACGCCTGGAACCCCAAGTCGGCGAGCAGCTCAAGGTCCTGCGGGTACCGCCAGTACTGGTCACAGGCATCGCCCGACGGCTCCTCGCACGGCGAACCCTCGGCGTGCTCCCACGCCCACCAGTCGTTGTTCCAGTTCCCACCCTCGACCTGATGCGCGGCGGTCGCGGTGCCCCACAGGAACCCGTCGGGGAACGTCGCTGCTGTCATGGCGGCGATCCTGGCACACTCAGGGCCACATGAGCGTCCTCGACCAGATCCTCGCCGCCAAACGCGACGAGGTCACGCTGCTCCACCAACCGCCGACCCGCGACGCCATCCGCACCGCGGCGCTCGCCGCAGCCCCACCCCGAGACTTCACCGGCGCGCTCCGCCACTCCGAGCACCTCGCGGTCATCGCCGAGCTCAAACGCCGATCCCCCTCCAAAGGCGACCTCGCGCCCGACCTCGACCCGGCCGCGACCGCCGCGGCGTACGCGAACGGGGGCGCCCGCGCCCTGTCGGTCCTCACCGACCAGATCTTCTTCGGCGGCACCGTCGACGACGTCCGCCAGGCCCGCGCCGCGGCTCCGGGCATCCCGGTGCTGCGCAAGGACTTCATCATCGACGCCGACCAGGTGTACGAGACCCGCGCCATCGGCGCCGACGCCGTCCTCCTCATCGTCGCCGCCGTCCCCGACGACGCGCTGCTCCGCGACCTGCACGACCTGGCGGGTGAGCTCGGCCTCGCCGCCCTCGTCGAAACCCATGACGAACCCGAGCTCGAGCGCGCCCTCGCCCTGGGTGCCCAGATCGTCGGTGTGAACGCCCGCGACCTCGCCACCTTCGACGAGAACCTCGCCGGCGTCGCCCGTCTCGCTTCGACGATTCCCTCCGACGTCGTCGCCGTCGCCGAGAGCGCGATCCGCTCCCCGGCCGACGCGGCCCACATGGCCCAGGTCGGCTTCGACGCCGTCCTCGTCGGCGAAGCCCTCGTCCGGGCCCCCGACCCTGCCGGGCTCGTCGCCGAGTTCGCCGCCCCCCTGCGCTCGACCCGCTGACAGCCCGACCGCCTCCCATTAGCATCGATTTCGGCTCCCGGGCTCGCACCGGGCGCTCAGACGGACGGGGGAACCGGATGCGCTTCTTGCTGGACCACGACCGGATGCCGACCGCGTGGTTCAACGCCCTGCCCATCATGCCCACCCCGGTCGACCCGCCGCTGCACCCCGTCACCAACGCGCCGATCGGACCCGACGACCTCGCCCCGCTGTTCCCGATGGGGCTCATCGCCCAGGAGGTCTCGACCGACCCGTGGATCGACATCCCGGGCGAGGTCCTCGACATCCTCTCCCTCTGGCGTCCGACTCCCCTCGTGCGCGCCCGGCACCTCGAAGCAGCCCTCGGCACGCCCGCCCGCATCTACTACAAGGACGAATCGGGCTCGCCGGCCGGATCACACAAGCCGAACACCGCTGTCCCCCAGGCGTTCTACAACCGGGAAGAAGGCATCACTCGGCTCGCCACCGAGACCGGCGCCGGCCAATGGGGGACCGCGCTGTCGTTCGCGTGCACCCAGTTCGACCTCGACTGCAAGGTGTAC
>DATISY010000101.1:0-56379 GCA_035468285.1 Acidimicrobiia bacterium
CGAAGCCGGGCTTGCATTGCACCGCGGTGCCCTGCCGCACCGGCGCGTCGGTGAGGCCGGCGTTCCGGTAGCCCAGGGCGCCCAGGGCGAACGCTTTGGCGCCGGCGGCGTTGGCCGTCGCTTGCGCGTTGATGACCTCGACTCGCACTTGCTGGGGTGGCCGGCCCGGATTGGAGGTCGTCGTTGTCGACAGCGAGGTCGGGGGAGCGGCCGCGCTGGTCGTGGTCGCCTTCGTGTGGTGCGAGGTCGTCGTCGCGTTGACCTTCACCTTGGCGACGAGGACCGCGATCGCCACGCCGGCGATGACGAGCGCGGCGCCTGCCAGGACGCCGAGGAGGAAGGTTCTCATCCGGTGAGCGGGGCGGTGGCGCTGCTGCTGTCGCCGTCGGGTCGGGCGTTCTGCTCCGGCGTCCGTGGCGTCCTCGGCCTCCCCCACCGCGGCCGGGGCGGCGATCGTCGCAGCCTCGGGGCGGACCTCGGTCGAAGCCGGAGGTTCCGCCGTACCGGTTCCCGTCGGGCTGTTGGAGGGATCGCTGGTCCCCGGTATCCGGGACGGAGCGAAGGCACCGTCCGCGACGTGACCGGTCCAGCGTGTTCCGTCCCAGTATCGGAACGCGTGCCGACCGGAAGGATCGGCGGCCCACCGTCCGGCCGATGAGCTGCCTCCGTTGCCCATACGTCCCCCGAGCAACTCGGTTCGAGTAGACGAACTCTACTGTGTGTGTCGGTACGCGCCAGTGACCCGCTGTGTCGGCTGACGTCCTGGCGTGGGCGTGGGCTATGCGCCACTCGGGCGCCGTTGCATGTTCTCGGCGAGCTGCTCGGCAGTTCGCAGCCAGCCGTCGCGGTGCCGCTCGACCAAGCCTTCTGGAAGCAACGTGTGCTCGATGGTCATGAGCGTCTGATCGTCCCGAACTGGCTCGAGGGTCACGGTCACGACGCTTTCGACTGTGGGGTCGGGCCAGCTTGAGCAGCTCCAGGTGAAGCTCAGCCGGTTCGGTGGGTCGAGGTCGATGTACCGGCCGACGACGAAATAATGCTCGTCGCCGTCGTCGATGTCGATCCGGAGTCGGCCGCCGACGCTCGCGTCCAGCTCGACCTTGTTGGCCCGTGCCGGAAAGGGACACATCCAGTCCTTGAGGGCCTCCGCGTCGAGCCACTCCTGGTACACGAGCTCCGGGGGCGCCGGAACCACGCGCTGTACCACGGCAGCAACGGGTTCGGCCGTGCTCACCGCTGACGCTTCTTGCGTTCCAGCCGGCGGATGAGCGCGTCGGTCCGCCGCGACCAGAACGACGTCTGTTCGTCGATCCACTGCTCGGCGCGTTGTAGCCCGTCCGGTCGCACCGATAGCCAGTGCTCCCGGCCACGGACCTCGCGATGAACGAGGCCCGCGTCCTCCAAGACCCGGACATGGCGCGCGACGCCGGCGAAGGTCATCGGCAGAGGCTCGGCGAGGTCAGTGATCCGCGCCTCGCCGCCCCGAAGGGCGATGAGCAGCGCACGGCGCGTGGGATCAGCGAGGGCGGCGTAGGTGCGGTCCAGGACCTGATCTTCAAGCAACTTGTTGACTATATCGGGGTCGCGTGATAGTTAAACGAACCCGTTGAATGATGTGGTGACGCGGCCGTCGACGGCTGGGTCGCGACCCGATCGAAGGAGCTGGAGTGCCCATCTATCAGACGGCTCACTACCGAGTGAACGAAGCGGCAGTCGACCGAGTCAAGGAAGCGATCGAGGAGTTCGTTCGCTATGTGGCGCAGAACGAGCCGGGCACGCGGCTCTACTCGTCATGGCAGCAGAAATACGATCCGACCCGGTTCGTGCATCTCTTCATCTTCGAGGACGATGTCGCTCACCGGGCGCACGGCGAGTCGGTCGCGGTGAGACAGTTCGAGTCCGTGTACCAGCCCGAGCTTTCCGAGGGGCCGGTGGTGTTCACGGACTATGTGCTCATCGCCACGAATTCCGAGCCGTAAGTCGGCGCACCACCCAAGGACCCTGGGTGACGGCTATCCGGAGGGTACGCCGGGCCGCGCCGGGCTGACGTCGATCGCGCCGTGCCCACAGACCGGTCCGAAGGGCCACCCAACCGATTGGGTGGTGGCCGCTCCGGGCAGCGTGATGCGGACGCGGGCGGGGGTCGCCTCGCATGTCCCGGTCTGGGACTCGTCGCTCAACGGGATCCCGATCCAGTGCAGGAGAAAGGAGACACGCCGCCCGGCTGCGACCGTGAGGGGCCGGACCGAGCCCACTCCGCTCGGCGTCACCGTGGTCGGGATCGATGTGCCGTCGGCGGCGACGAGCTGGAGGGTCGGGCGGCCACCGACCGAGCACCGGACCCGCGACGCATTGGTGAGCACGAGCGGGACGTACCGCTGACCGGCTCCCGCGTCGAGGCGCGCGAACGAAATATGAAGCTGTGATGTCCGACAGGGGTGAACGGTCGCCCGAGGGCCGGTTGTGGCAGCCGCCTGGCCGGCGACACCCAGCAGGACCGCCAGTGCGATCAGGGACAGCCGAGTGGCGGTCACCGCCGTCCGCATCTCAATGCCAGAACGCAACCATCGTCGGAACGGTTCCCAGGTCACGGCGCGCCGCGCAGCGCCTGCTTCGGGTCCTGGTCGAGCTGGTGCAGCTTGGCGATCATCTTGTCGAACGTGTCGTCGAACGAGTACTGCTTCCGGGCCCGTTTGAGCGGGTTGGCGTACGAGATGATCTGGGCGCCGACGTACTCATGCCACACCCCGAGCTCTTTCAGCTGGCTCGTCACCGAGCGCACCAGGCCGTGGGCCTCGACAACCCGCGAGGCCCGCGCCTCTCGGATCGTCAGGCACTCACTGAGCGGCTGGTCCATGAAGCTGTCGCACTTCCGCAGGATCGGCTCGTATGCGCTGCCCGCCAGGCGACCCGACTCGGCGTAGGCGAGGCCCAGGGTGACGTAGTGCGCCTGCTGGACCGAGTCGACGATCTCGGCGTGGTCCTCCGTCCACGTGGGCTGGGTCTCGACCAACTCCCGGTAGATGGACAGTGCGACGGCGGACCGCTCCCGGATGTTGGGTTCCTTCTCGACGTTGAGGGTGAGCATCCGCCGCGCCGCGGAGCGAGGCGCGATGACGGCGGGGACGCGTCGGAGGCCGAGCTCCTTCGCGGCGAGCAGCCGGTGCTGGCCGTCGATGACCAGATACCCGCCGCCGTCCTCCCGCTCGACGACCACGAGCGGAACGAGGAACCCGACCCGCTCGACCGAGTCGGTGAGCCGCTTCACGTGCGTGTCGCTGGGCTTCCGCTGGTGCGAGATCACGTCCACGCTGGCGATTGGGAGTACCGCGAACGTGAGGTCACGACGATTGGCGGGGTCCTTGAACGCCAGCTCAGCATCCATCGCGGTCGAGCGTACTGCGACCGGCAGCGGCCCCAGTGGGTGTGGCGCGTCAGACCCGCGCCTTCTCGTAGCGCGCGACCTCGTTCTACAGCTGAAGCAATGCTCGGAGGTCGGAGTAACCGGCGGTCGGCGCCCGCGTCAACTCGTTGTCGGGTACATGAGCGAGTCACTGCCGGTCGGCTCATGGCTGAGCGCCACGATGTGGCCGAACTCGTGCGTTTGCGCGTCGTCCGCCCGGGTGGTCTCGCCGCCGCGGGCTCCCTGCGGTGAAGCCACATCCATCGTCAGGTCCGAATCTCGGCGCTTCGTTCGGGCACCTGAGCCGCGCTTCGGGCGATCGGATGCCTGCGATCGTGGGCGTGTCGGTTTGACTCGCGGGTCGCGTACCCGCGAGTCGAACCGAGCCTGTGTCGTTCTACGACGCGTGGTAGCCGATCACCTGGAACCAGGCCATCCGGCTGGGTTCGGGGAGGCCGACCTCCCCGAGTGCCGGGCCCAGACGGGTCCGCATGAACTCGTCCTGGGCGCCCATGTTGTCCCAGACCTCGACGACCATCAACCCGCCGCCCTCGCTGATCCCACCGACGTGGCTGCGCATACCGGCCGGCCAGTCGCCCTGGCCGCCCGTCGGGTCGATTCCGAGCTTCTTGTTGACGGCGTCGTACTGGTCCTTCGTGACGCCCTGGAACTCCAGGATCAATGTGTCTGCCATGTTGGCCTCCCGTTGTCCGCCGGCTGGTTGCCGGAACCTGTTGCCACGCCCCGCCGGCGGATCACCGGTCGGCGCCGCCATCGTCTCACGGGGCGACGCGGGTCCGTCAACTGGACCGGCCGTAGCGGCGGTGACCTGTTTACGATCGCGTGCGCCCGTGCGCCACAGGGCACGACGCGAGAAGCCGCGTGGGGGGTCGATGATGTCGAATCCGAACTGGGCCGAGGTGCTCACGGCGGTCGCGACCGCGGTCGGCGCGCTCGGCCTGCTCGGAGCGATCGGCGCGGCGTTCTTCGCCGCGCAGCAGGTTCGGGAGGCCCGTCACTCTCGTCAAGCCCAGATGGCTGCTGACTTCCTCCGCCGCTGGGACGAGGACGCGCTGGTCGAGACGCGTCACCTCGTCGCCTCGTACAAGTCCGGCGCAAAGCTCGCGGCCGCGTTCCAGGGCTTCATCGAGAAGAACTCCGTCCAGGCGTTCGTGCTGTACCGCGAGCTCGACTATTTCGAGCAGCTCGGGGCGCTCGAGAGCGTCGGAGCCTTCAACTTCGAGCTCATCCGTGTTCTGCTCGGCCGACGGCTGATCGACCGGTGGGAGCTGTGGAAGCCCTCGATCGATGCGATGGGCGACGGCACGTATCCGATGTTCGAAATGCTGGTCAACCGGATGCGAACCGCGCTGGGCGACGACGGACCTGTGGGGTCCCGCTAGTCGCGCCGTGCCGTCACGAACGCGTCCAACAGGATCCCGGTGGCGTCGAGATCCGTGACGACAGGCCCGGCGATCCGCGACGGGAGGTACGGGGCGCCCCCCGGGCCAGGTATGGCCGTCGCCGTCGACCCGGTAGAGGGGACACCGACGGCCGGTCCGGGGCGGTCCAGGCGAGCCGGGTGACCGACAAGCCGGCGTTGCTGGTGACATCGGCTCGACAGCCGGTGTGGGCGAGCAACCGTTCGCCGCGGCCCGGCCGGCCTGGCCGCGTGACGCGCACGGCGCGCGGCGACCCGCCCGAGGGGACTGATCGGGCCACCAGCAAAGCCTCCACCCAGGCGGACACGCGGTACCGGAACTGGGCGGCGGCGCTGGTGAACACGCCGTCCGATGAGTGGGGGTCCACACCGTCCGTCGTCGAATCGCTCGCCGCGGCCCACGCCTTCGATGCCACCGCCACGGCGCTCAAGACCCAGTTCGTGAACCAGTTCAACCCGCTCGCCGCCCAGTTCGGGCTGCCCACCTGGTCGGAAGCGGACTTCTAGCTCCCAGCCGCGCCCCGTCGGGCTCGGGCCTGCGTCAGAGGTCCGCTGGGCACACAGCATCCCAGCGCGGCAGGATGGCGGCCGTGGAGCAGCATCACCTCGTTGTCGAGATCCCGCGGGGCTCACGGAACAAGTACGAGGTGGACCACAACACCGGCGACGTCTGGCTGGATCGGCGGCTCTTCACCTCGATGCAATACCCGGCGGACTACGGCTACCTGGTCCAGACGCTGGGCGAGGACGGGGATCCCCTCGATGGTCTCGTCCTCGTGGACGAGCCCACCTTTCCCGGCTGTCACGTCGCGGTGCGCGCCGTCGGCGTCATCTGGATGACGGACGAAGCGGGGCCTGACGCCAAGATCCTCTGCGTCCCCGCCGGCGACCCCCGGTGGGCCGACGTCGTGGACGTCCAGGACCTACCCCGGCATCTCGTCGCCGAGATCGAGCACTTCTTCGAGCGGTACAAGGACATCGAGCCGGGCAAGCAGTCCGAGATGGGCGGGTTCGACGGCGCGGACGCTGCGCAACGCACGATTGACGAAGCCCGAGACCGGTATCTCGCCACGTCCGAGCACTAGCCACCACGGGGAAGGGAACGAATGAGCAGCGCGGAACCGCCGACGATCGCCGAGCTCCATGCCGGGCTCACCGCGCCAGGCGAGCCGTTCGAGACTGCCGAGGCGAACGTGCGCGGCGTCTCGACCCGGGTGTGGGCCAACGCCCCGGCATCTCTCGTTGCGGTCCTCACCCAGAGCCGCGGCCACGGTGATCTCGACTTCCTCGTCTACGAAGGGGAGCACTGGACCTTCGAGGATCACTACCGCGCCGCGGCGAGGGTCGCGCATGTCCTCCGGGACCGATACGGCGTCGAGAACGGTGACCGTGTCGCCGTCGCGATGCGGAATCTTCCGGAGTGGTCCGTGGGCTTCTGGGGTGCGGCCGCCGCCGGCGCCGTCGTCGTCCCGCTCAACGCATGGTGGACCGGGCCTGAGCTGGCGTACGGGCTCCGGGACTCGGGCACGAAGGTGCTCTTCTGTGACCAGCAGCGGCTCGATCGCCTCGCGCCCGAGCTGGCGCAGCTCGAGGGACTGCAGGTCGTCGTCGCCCGCCCCGACCGCGAGACCCTCGGGTCGGGCGTGACCGACATGGCGGACCTGCTGGGCGAGATCCCCGTGGACATCGAGCTCCCGGCGGTCGAGATCGGCCCCGACGACGACGCCACCATCTTCTATACGTCAGGGACGACGGGCGAGCCCAAAGGGGTCCTCGGAACCCAACGCAACATCTGCACGAACCTGATCAGCCTCGGGTTCGTCACCATCCGGGGTGCCCGCCGCAGCGCAGGCACGGAGCTGTCCCGCCCGGCGACGGGCCGCAACGTCTACCTGCTGTCCGTGCCCTTCTTCCACGCGACGGGATGCCACTCGGTGCTCGTCGCCAATCTCGCCGCAGGCAACGAGCTCGTCATCATGCACAAGTGGGACCCGGGGCGTGCCCTCGAACTCATCGAGCAGGAGCGGGTCACGACGTTCGGTGGGGTGCCCGCGATGGTCTGGCAGGCTATGGAGCATCCCGACTTCGAGCAGCGAGACCTCTCCAGCCTCCGAAACGTCGCGTACGGCGGCGCCCCCGCAGCGCCCGAGCTCGTGCGCGCCATCGAGGAGCGGTTCCCCGGTCGGAGTCCCAGCAACGGCTACGGCCTCACGGAGACGTCGTCGGTCACCACCATGAACGCCGGTGTCGACTACATCCGTCACCCCGAGAGCGTCGGTGTGCCCGTCCCCGTCTGCGAGGTCAAGGTCGTCGATGACGGTGGCCGAGCCCTGCCCAACGGCGAGATCGGCGAGCTGTGGATCAAGGGACCGAACGTCGTCAAGGGGTACTGGAACAAGCCGTCCGAGACCGCGGCGTCGTTCAGCGAAGGCTGGCTGCACTCTGGTGACGTGGCCCGAATCGACGACGAAGGCTTTGTCTACATCGTCGACCGGGCCAAGGACCTCGTCATACGCGGCGGGGAGAACATCTCGTCGGTCGAGGTCGAAGCCGCCCTCTTCGAGCACCCCGCCGTCACCGACGCCGCCGTGATCGGGACACCCCACCCGGTCCTCGGCGAAGAAGTCGCCGCCGTGGTCCACACCGCACCCGGCATGACCGTGACCGACGACGAGCTCCGCGAGCACGTCGCGGCGCGGCTCGCCGCCTTCAAGGTCCCGGTCCGCATCTGGTTCTCCGACGAGCCACTCCCGCGCAACCCGGCCGGCAAGATCCTCAAGCGCGAGCTGAAGCAGGAGTTCGCCGGACGGGTGGAATCGCCGGGTGCATAAAGAAGCCGTCGGGGCGTCGGCCCCCGGACCGCAACCCCCCGCTGGATGATCTCGGTCCCCGACTACCTCGTCTTCGTGGATGAGGCACTCGACGGGATGACGACGATCGTCCTCGACCTCGGCGACGAACGCGCCAACCAGCGACTCGACGTTCCCGGCTCCAACTCCGCGTTCGCGTTGCTGACGCACTGCCTCGGCGTCCTCGAGTACTGGGGCGGGGCGTTCATCGCCGGGCGACCCGTCGAACGCGACCGCGACGCCGAATTCCGAGCGTCAGGAGCGGTGACCGGCCTCGTCGACCGGGCTCGACGAGGCCGGCGTCAGTTCGAACAGGACCTTGCAAGCTTCGACCCCGTCGCACCGCCGCCGCCGACCGTCCTCGAAGGGCACCTCCGCGCGTGGCCGGAGGACGCCGACCTGCCCCTCGCGAAGACCCAGGGCGGCGTACTCATCCACGTCTACGACGAGCTCGCCCGACACCGGGGACAGATGGAGACGATCCGCGACGTCCTCGCCGCGTCGTGGGCGCAGGTCGTCTGAGCGGACGCAGAACCCGGTCGGGGTGACTCGCGACCTGGGAGACCAGGGGTTGCGGCCCGGGCGCTACATTCTCGAGGCGCCCGTGAGGGCTCATCGCTCTAGGAGGCACGGCCACGCACGCCAGCCCCTCGCCGTTCGTCTACGACGCCTCGACCGCGGCGTTCCAAGACGACATCTGGGACGTCTATCGGACCCTGCGCGACGAATACCCGGTCCATCTGAACCAGACCGGGCGGTTTGCGTTGTCCCGGTTCGACGACGTCTGGCGCGCCGTGAATGACTACGAGACCTTCTCGAGCGTCGTCGAGGAGGCGCAGAGCTTTCTGCCCCAGATGATCTACATGGATCCGCCGCGGCACGCGCGGCTCCGGGCTCTCGTGTCCCGTGCCTTCACGCCCAAGCGGATCGCCGAGATCGAGCCGCTCGTGCGCCGCACGACGGCCGACCTGCTCGACGGGATCGCAGCCAGCGGTGGATGCGAGCTGCAGCACGAGTACGCGGCTGTTCTCCCGAGCGTCGTCATCGCCCGCATGATCGGCGTCCCCGACGAACATGTCGACACGTTTCGAGACTGGACCGAATCGTTCTTGGAGATCCAGGGACCCGAGGACTACGCGGATTCGCTCAAGAAGTGCTACGAGCTCTTCGCCGACCTGCTCGCCGAGCGGCGCCGGAGTCCCAGGGACGACCTGATGAGCGCCCTGCTCGCCGCCGAAGTCGACGGCGATCAGCTGAGCGAAGAGGACCTGCTCGGCTTCTGCTTCCTCCTCATCCTGGCCGGGAACGACACCACGTCGAGCCTCGTCGGCAGCGGCATCGTGCTGTTGGCCCGGCACCCCGACCAGCAGACGCTGCTGCGACGAGACCCGACGCTGTGGCCGGCGGCGATCGAGGAGGTCAACCGGATCGAGTCTCCCGTGCAGGCCCTGCCCCGAACGACCACCCGTGACGTCGAGCTCCATGGGGTCACGATCCCGGTCGCGTCACGCGTCCTGCTCGTCTGGGGCGCGGCCAACCATGACGATCGGGAGTTCAGCGACCCGGAGCGCTTCGACGTGACTCGGACGATCACCCGCCACCTCTCGTTCGGGCACGGGGTTCACTACTGCCTCGGCGCCAACCTGGCGCGCCTCGAGGCCCGGATCGCTCTCGAGGCGTGGCACGAGCGCTTCCCGGACTACGAGCTTGCCGGGGAGCCGCGACGAATCACGTCCATCTGGGCGCGGGCGTTCAGCCGCATCCCCGTGCAGGTCGGCTGACCGGTCAGGAGGCGGCGCCTCCCGATCTGTCGGGTCGCGAGTCGTGGCCGGTGGCGTCAGCGGGCGGAGCGCACCGCCTCGAGGAGCTGCTCGACGGGGGGTCGGTCGTCGGGGCGCTGCGACCGGTACGAGTAGACGAGCACGCCTTCGGAGTCCACGACGAAGTCGCCACCTAGCTGGCGGGTGTCTTCGGTCGGGCGGCTCACGCGCTCGCCGGCGCGCAAGAGACGCCGGTAGGTGCGCAACGTCGGCAGGCTCCAGATCTGGCGCCAGGCGCCCCGGCCGAGGCTGTACTCCCGGTAGACGTCCCGCGTCTCATCGGTGAGCACCGGGTACCCGAGGCCCAGCCGATGCCGGAACCCTCGGAGGTTGCGCGCTCGCGTGAACGTGATGAGGACGACGCGGGCGTCCCCGAACTCGTCGAGGCGATCGCTCACGGCGACCGCGTGTTCGTGGCAGGGGAGTCAGGCCAGATGGCGATGGAAGACGAGCAGCACCGGCTGGCCCTGATGTGCGGAGAGCCGCCACCACTCGCCGTCGTCGTCGGGCAGATCGAAGTCAGGTGCACGGTCTCCCGGTTGCACGCTCATCCCGTCCTCCTCCTCAGCGCAGAGATCCTCAGGATGCCCCGTGCGGCGGGTCACGAACCGACCAGGCACCGGGTCGGTGCACCGCACTACTCGGGATCTGCGAGCTGCTCCATGAACTCCAAACGGATCCCTCCCGGCGCCTCCACGAACGCGATCCGGCGAGTCCCGAACGGGCCCGACACGGTCCGTGGCCCCCAGAGCACCTCATGTCGGGCGAGCTCCGCGTCGAGATCATCGACGAACAGGGCGGGATGGAGGAACCCTTCGGCAGGCAGCTCGCAGGTGTCTTCGTAGATGGCGGACGTGAACAACGAAAGGTTGAGCCAGCCGAGCTGGACATCGGAGCGCCGGCCATTCTCCCAGTCGATCGGATCCGTGACGGTGGCGCCGACGGCCCGGTACCAGGCACACGCGGCGTCGAGGTCACGGACCTTCACGGCCAGATTGGCCATCCCGGTGACTGCCATCCCCCCCGATCGTACGGCGCTCCAGCGGCTCAATCCCTCACGGCGCGCCCGCGACGGGCCGATGTTCTCAGCTCGGAGTCGGACTGGGGACCGCGGCGGTGTCCTCCAAGGCATCAGCGTTGCGGATGAGGTCCTTTGGAACCAGGCCCCGGGTCACCCAGCTGCGCCGCTCGGCCCAGACGAGGATCGGCGGGAGCACGATCAGGGCGCTCAGCAGCGCGATGGCGACGTTCAGACCGACGACGGTGCCGAAGTCCCGGAGCAAGGGGAGCGACGACGTCGCGATCACCGCGACGCCGGCCACCGCGGCGAGTGCCGAGACGAAGAAGGCGCGTCCCGTTCGAGAGGCCGTCGCGTCGATCGCGGCTCGGGGTGCGAGGCCCCGCCGGCGCTCCTCGACGAACCGCAGCAAGATCAACGATGTGAACTCGGTGCAGGCGGCCACCACCAGCGGGCCGCCGACCGCGGTCAGCGGGCTGAGCTTCAGGCTCAGGGCGTAGGCGATCAGCGACGCGGCCCCGACCGCGATGAGCACTGGAACCAGTGAGAGGAGCGCTCGGATGATGCTCCGGAGCCGGACGGTGAGGAACAGGAAGACGAACAGGATCGCCAGGTAGGTGAGCTCGACCCGGTTGGCTTCGAGGTTGTCGAGCAGGCCCACCCCGATGACGGCCAGCCCTGAGGGGGTCGCCCGCACACCGGGTGGCGGGTGGGCGGTCCTCCGGATCTCCCGGACGACGGTGGCGCGGGCGTCGAGGCCGCTCGGGCCGGTACGGAAGACGAGATTCATCGCGGTGGCTCTGTTCGCGACGGTGGAGAGCTGAACGTCGCGTGGGGCGACGGCGTAGGCCGCCTGCACCTCGCTGCCGGTGGGCGTGACGTGGTTGGCGCCGGGCACGTCGCTGAGGTCGCTGACGACCTCCAGGATGCTCGTCGCGGTGAGCAGCGTCTTCGGGTACTTCTGGAGCTGCCCGCGGGTGAACTGGTCGAGGTAGGTGACGGCGGTGTCGCTGAACGCCTGCTTGGACTGCAGGTACACGCCGAGCTCGCTCGACGATCCCGTCTCTCGGTTCAGCACGTTCAGGGACCGGATGACCTGGGACTTCTGGTTGACCCACTGCAGCGGATCGGTCTGGAGGACGAGCTTGCCCTCGACGGATATCCCGGCCAGGAAGATTGCCAGGCTGGCGATGGCGAAGCCCACCGCGAGCTTCGAGGGGGTCTTGCCGAGCCAGACGACGAGACGGCCGAGTGGGCCAGCCCGGAAGTCTCGCTTCTTGGTGGGCGACTTGTACTCACGGATGCCGAGGATGGCGAGTGGGCCCATGATGCTGTTGAAGCAGATCGCCGCGACCCCGACGCCGAGCAGGAGACCGAACTGACGCAGCATCGGGACCTTCGCGAAGTGCAGAGCGGCGAAGGCGAAGATCGCGTCGAACGTGACGACCAGGAGGGCTGGGCCGAGGTTGGCGGCCGTCTCTTGGATCGGGTGGGCCGAGCGGTCGACGACGACCTCTTCCTCGACGCGGGCGTGCATCTGGATGGCGTAGTCGATTCCGATGCCCAGCATGACGGGCAGCCCCGCGATGGTCACGATCGTGAGTGGAATGCCGAGGTATCCGACGATGCCGAAGGCCCAGATCACACCGATCACGACGACCGCGAGGGACAGCAGGCGCCATCGGACGCTGAACAACAAGAGCAAGATGACCGCCATCACCGCGAGCGCGATCGCGCCGAGCGTCAACATCCCCCCGGTGAGGTAGTCGTTGACGTTCTTCAGAAGCGAAGGCGCGCCGGTCGTCACGATCGTGGCCGACCCGAACCTGAGCCGGCCTGCGACCTGCTGGACGAACACGGAGGCGGTGCCTTCCGCCTTGATCGACTCGTTGCCGGGAAGGCGCACCACCAGCTGTGCGTGGCGGCGGTCGGGGAAGTTCGCGAGAAGCGGCTTGCGGATATTGCCCTGGTTGTCGTACAGGAGGAAGTTCAGGTAGGCGGGGTTGTCGAGCGTCCGCTGCGCGGGCGGGACCGCGTTGAGGCGCTGCAGCGTCGTGGCGGAGTCCGTGTTGCGAAGCGCCTGGCTGGCGGGGGACGGGTCTCGGGCGGTGGTGTCGAGCAGGATCTTGCCCGCGACGCTCTGGGTCGGGTCGCCGGTCGGGCTGGAGACGAGGGCATCGTTGAACTGCAGGGCGGTCAGCGGGCTGACGACATCTCTGACCTTGCCGCTCCGGAGGAGCTCGCGCTCGACGCGAGTCCACTGCGCGATGTTCGCCGGGGTGAAGAGCTCGTCGACGGTATGGCCCGGCTTCAGGGTGACGAGCGCGACCATCGCCTCGCCGCCGAACAGCTTCTGGTACGCGACGCTGTCCTTGTAGACCTGATCGCTCTTGTTCAGGTAGCTGTCCTGCCCGGTCGAGAACTGGAGATTCGTCGCGCCGAACGCAAGCGCGAGAGTGGCAAGGGCGCCGACGACGAGCACGAGGACCCAGTGCTTGCCGGCGTTTAGCCCGAGCCAGCGCCAGTACTTCTGCACGAGGTCCCCCCCTCGACCCGAAGTTCCCGATAACCGTATCCGGGGGACGTGTCTCCGGCACATCGCCTCAGGAGCTGCGCCGGCCACCGAGGGAGGGTGACACGGCGGCTACGCGTCGAAGGGTGCGACGACCCGGCGCAGCAGCCCAGCGAGGTCGGTGCGCTCCGTCGCGCCGAGCGCGCCGAGGATCGCGTCCTCGCGTTGGACGAGGTCCTTGAGCGCGCTCTCGACCCGCCGCCGGCCGGCGGACGTGAGTTGCACGCGCACTGAGCGCGCGTCATTGGGGTCGGGCCTTCGTCGCACCAGGCCTCGCTGCTCGAGGTGGTCGATCCGGTTCGTCATCGTCCCTGACGTCACCAGCGTCTGCGCGACGAGTTGGCCCGGGGAGAGCTGATGAGGGGGCGGTGAGCGGCGCAAGGCGGAGAGCACGTCATAGGTCCACGTCTCGAGGTCGTGGCGGGCGAAGACTTGGCTCCGCTGGCGGTCGAGGTGACGCGCGAGCCGCGTGACCCGGGAGAGGACCTCGAGCGGGGACACGTCCACGTCGGGGAGCGCCCGCCGCCACCCTTCGACCAGGCCGTCGACTTCGTCTTCCATCGCATCCTCCAGCCTGTTGTCGACCTGGCCACCATCTTGACATCAAGAGACTTAACGTGCCAGTATCTCGATGTCAAGAGATCAAGGGGATACGCATGATCGCTGCCGCTTACTCCCGGTACCCGGAGCGGGTCGCCACTGCCCGCCGGCGCTTGGGGCGGCCCCTGACCTTCGCCGAGAAGGTCTTGTTCGCCCACGGGGACGACGTGGAGACCATCGGGCTCGAGCGGGGGGTGGACTACGTCGACTTCCGACCCGACCGGGTCGCTATGCAAGACGCGATGGCACAGATGGCGCTGCTGCAATTCATGACGGCGGGCCTTCCCCGGGTGGCGGTGCCGTCCAGCGTCCACTGTGACCACTTGATCCGGGCCCGCGTCGGAGGCGACGCGGACCTGGCCGGCGCACTCGACGAGAACGCCGAGGTGTACGACTTCCTGCGTTCCGTCTGCGAGAAGTACGGCATCGACTTCTGGAAGCCCGGCTCCGGGATCATCCACCAGGTCGTGTTCGAGCAGTACGCGTTCCCGGGCGGGATGATTGTCGGCACCGACAGTCACACACCCAACGCCGGCGGGATCGGCTCGATCTCCATCGGCGTCGGGGGCGCCGACGGCGTCGACGTGATGGCCGGATTGCCGTTCAACACGCGAGCTCCGAAGCTGATCGGGGTCCACCTGACGGGGCACCTGTCGGGGTGGGCCGCCGCGAAGGACGTGATCCTGAAGGTGGCGGGCATCCTCACGGTCCGGGGCGGGACCGGGGCGGTCGTCGAGTACTTCGGGCCCGGTGTGTCGTCGATCTCCGCCACGGGCCGGGCGACGATCTGCAACATGGGCGCAGAGGCCGGCGCGACCTGCTCGATCTTCCCGTACGACGACCGCACCGCGGTCTACCTGGTGGCGACAAACCGCCAGGACGTCGCCGACCGTGCCGACCAGGTCGCCGAGCACCTCCGAGCCGATCCCGAGATCGAGAACGATCCTGAGCGGTTCTTCGACCGCGTGATCGACATCGATCTCGGTGACCTCGAGCCCCACCTCGTCGGGCCGCACAGCCCCGATCTCGACCGCCCGATCTCCGACGTCAGAGCGGCTGCCCGAGAGGGCGACTATCCGCTCGACATCGCCTACGCCCTGGTGGGCTCCTGCACGAACTCCTCCTACGAGGACATCGGCCGGGCCGCCCACGTCGCACGCCAGGCGAGCGCCGCCGGGCGTCGGGTCGCGGCACCGCTCCTCGTCACCCCGGGCTCCGAGCAGATCCGGGCGACCATCGAGCGTGACGGCCTGCTCGAGGACCTTGAGGCCATCGGCGCCACAGTGCTCGCCAACGCCTGCGGGCCCTGCATCGGGCAGTGGGAGCGGCGCGACATCCGGCCGGGAGAGCGCAACACGATCGTGTCGTCCTTCAACCGAAACTTCCCCCGCCGGAACGACGGCAACGCCGAGACGTTCGCGTTCATCGGGTCACCCGAGACGGTCGTCGCCATGGCACTGTCCGGCCGTCTCGACGTCGACTTCGTCCACGACGCACTCCCCGGTCCCGACGGGGCGCTCCGCCTCCAACCCCCCAGCGCGGACGATCTGCCCGCCAACGGGTTCGACCCCGGTGAGCTCGGTCTCGTCCCCCCCGCGCCCGACGGGTCCAACGTCAGGGTCGTCGTGCGCTCCGACTCGGAGCGCATCGAGCTGCTCGAACCCTTCGCTCCCTGGGACGGCAACGATCTCACCGGCTTGGCGGTCCTCACGAAGGCGGTGGGGAAGTGCACCACCGACGACATCTCGCCCGCTGGCAGGTGGCTGCACTACCGAGGCCACCTCACGAACATCTCGCGGAACCTCTTCATCGGCGTGAACAACGCCTTCGCACTCGGCGAGTCCGGACAGGGCGTCGACGTCCGTGACCACTCCATCCGGCCCCTGCCCGACCTCGCCCGGGCCTACCGGCAGGCCGGGATCGACTGGGTCGCGGTCGGCGACGAGAACTACGGCGAGGGCTCCTCACGCGAGCACGCCGCGATGGAGCCCCGCCACATGGGCGGCCGCGCCGTCCTCGCCCGATCGTTCGCCCGCATCCACGAGGCGAACCTCAAGAAGCAAGGGATCCTTGCCCTGACGTTCGCGAACCCGGCCGACTACGAGCGCGTCCTCGTGGACGACCGAATCGACATCCTCGGGCTCACTGAGCTCGCGCCCGGCACCCCCGTCGACGTCGTCTTGCATCATGCCGACCGTCGAACGGAGCACATCGTCACGACGCACACCATGTCGGCCGAGCACATCGCGTGGTTCCGGGCCGGTTCGGCCATCAACCTGCTCCGGGCTCGCTCGTAGCCGGACGGTCCGTCCAGCCGGACGCCGTTACGGGCATCCGCCATACGGGTCGAACGGCACCGGCCACACCCAGTGGTAGTTCCCTGACCCGTCCGCGTCGGGGACGAGGTGGCCGTGGCTGTTCGCGGCCTCGTTCATGTACGCGGCCGGGCAGTTCGGGTCCGCGATGTAGATCATGCCCTTCACGGCAGCCGGGTTGGTGACCGCTTGGGGCGGTACCACCGTCTGCGCCGCGTTGCCGCCGGCGGCGTGCGGGCAGTAGGACACGAAGCCTGGGGCCGCGTGCGCGGCCAGGTACGCCAACGCGGCAGCGCAACCTCCCGATGGCGCCGAAGCCGCGGGTGCCATGCAGCCCGCGCCAAGCACCAGCAAGGGCAGCGCTGCGGCGAGCGTCCCAACGGTCCTGACGAGTCGTCGTTTCGAGCCATGTGAAGCCATGCCCGTCCGTTCAGATCCGGCGCTCGAACGCGCCAGTGTCCTTGAACGGGCCGGTCTCACCAATGCTCGCCCCGACCGAGTGGTGACCGACTACGGCGACCGGGGGTCTACGCTCCCATTCCTGATTTCCCGCCGATCACCGCGGAGCGTGGCTGATCGACGCCCGAACGCTACTACGAGTGGCAGCCATCGCGCGTCCCGGAGAGTCTCGACACGGGTATCGCAGCTGCCGAGACGGTGCGGGGATCACGGTGCGGGCAGTGCAACGGGTGCGGTGGGAACCCGGCTCGCGCGTCTACCGCGATTGCGGTACACGCGTCGTCACGCATCCGTCAGCCGCGCGCTCGGTCGCGCGAACAGGTGTGGGTGACGTTCGGACGGTCGCTCTACCAGCCGACATGGGTGGGCTCGGAGCCGACCGATTGGCCTCCGCCAAGTGGGACCCCGATGTTTGGACTCGCGTTCGACCGGGCAGAGGCCCGGTGGAGACGCCGAAACGGAGACCAGCATGTCGACCATCCAACGTCACGCACTCGACCTTCGCGGGCCGATCACGCTCCCTGAGCCGGGTCGACCGTGAGCCTCGCCGTGCTCCTCGTGGTCGTCGCGATCGTTGTCGTCACTGCCGGCGTGCTGATGATCGTCCAGCTCGACGCCCGGCTGGCCGGCGGCGGCGCCGCGACGCGGCACGCGGCGGCGTTGCGGCTGCCTGGGTTGCGGGCCCGTCATCGTGCGGAGGACAAGGCGAGTCCCGTGCTGTTCCTGTTGGGTTCGATCCTGACGCTGCTGGTGATCGCCACCCTCGTCTAGACGTTCCGGGCACGGTCCGCGACGTGATAGCTGAGCCCGGATGAGGAGTACGGTTGTTGTTGACGGTCGCTGAACAAGCCGACCTGGGTAGGCAATCGAGCCGACCTTTGGCCTCCGCCAGCGGAATCCACTTTGGTATCCGCGCCCGCTGGGCACTCGCCCGGCGGTACGCGATCAAGGAGGCTCGACGATGCCCACCATCCCCCGATGGGCGACCCGCGTCGCTCGACGTGAGAGGAAACCGTGATCCTCTGGATCTTCCCGGCGGTGATCGGCGCGAGCCTGGTGTTGGCTGGATATCTGCGATACCGGCTCGATAAGCAGTTCCTGGACGTCGCGGGCAAGCTGATCCCAGCCCGCGTCGAGGCTCGATCAGGCCGTCAGACGAGCACCGTGGCGACGCGTGCGCGTCTGCGGGGACACTGAGCCGCGCTGCCAGCACGCCGATCAGACGCGCGGAGTCCGGCTTGGCTTGCTCGTCGGTCAGACGTGCAGTGCCTCACCGTCGACGGTTTGGGCCCGTTCGTAGGCTCGAGCGAGGCGTTCCCGGGCCTCGTCGATCTGCTCCTGCGTGAGGGTCTCGACCACCAGCAGGTGCCGGACGGCATCGCTGGCCTCGCACAGTTCGCGGTGCGCGGCTACGACCTCGTTGCGATCGATCACCTTCGAGAATCTACCGTCTTGCTCGGGTGGGCTGACAATGGTCATGACCTGCTCATCTCTCCTGCCTGGTCCACGGAGGGGAACGTCTCATATGCCAACCGTGATGGGATGAAAGCGACCAATCGACTTCCGGAACCACAGGATCGAGACCCCGACGGCGATCACGGTGACACCGAGGGAGAAGGCGGCCTGGGTGATGGCGAACGTCGTCGTCGCGAGGGTGATCAGCAGCCAGTAGGCGGCGGCAGCGTTGAGCATGGCGACGAGCGCCCACATCATCGAGTTCTGGATGAAGAATCGGTGGACGCGTGGGTCGCTGTGGATGCCGAGGGGAAGGGTGATGAAGTCGCCGGCGAAATGGCGTGAGAGTGGCCGGCGCGCCCCGACCGAGAGCAGGAAGGCGAGCGACACGACCGCCATTCCGAGCGTGGGCTGAAGGAAGTACAGGAAGGCGCTGCCCGTCATGAGCGCCAGGGCCGAGCGGACGGCGAGCATCACCGTCCCGAGGATGACCAGTGCAGGCACGCGGCGACTGCGCCGGACGCGGCGCATGATCGCGAACGCCGACCAGCCCAGCCCGGCGCCCATCGCGGCACCGATCCCGGCGACGTAGTCGGCCAGGAGGAACAAACCGAGCGGCAAGAAGACGCCGTCGATCACCTGCGGTGCGGCGTGCCACGCAACGTGGCGAAGGGGAGGCAGCCGGACTGGCTCGATCGCACGGGACTCTGGCCCAACCGTGATCGTGTCGGTCTCCATGACTCCTCGGGGTGCTAGATCCGCACACCGCCGGGATCTGGAGCAGTGCAACGACGCTGATGCGCCACGGTTGCAACGAGAAGCATCATGGTAGCCCGGCCTGGTGCCGCGATCGTTGTCGGACACAAGGGGTGGGGGGGCCTCCCACGGTCGGGCGGCCACGGTCGGACTACCTCCGCGACGCGGGGGACCGCTCGCCGTCTGGGCTGAAATGCGCCAACCAGATTCTCGGACGACACGACCGACGAGACGCCCAGCCTTGGCCCGCCGCCGTCTGCGATATCGGTGTGACTGTGCCCGTCAGACCGGGGTCAGCAGACCGCTTCCCAGTGCCAGGGCTCCGGAGCCGAGCCGTTGGGTTGCGCCCACGGGGGGTGCACGAAGCAGAAGGCGCTCGCGTGGGCGGTGAGCCACTGGTACCCGACCGACGAGAAGGTGAGCTCGCCGTTCCGGTCGGCGAAGTCCACCGCCTTGCCCCACCCGTGCACGCTCGTGCCCGGGACCGCGGCGAACTGGCACAGCCCGAGACTGCACCAGTAGGCGCGGACCGCGACCTGGTCCGCATAGGAGCGGTAACAGCTCTCCGGTGTCAGCTCGACACCGTCGTTGTGCGCGTAGGCCATCATGATGAGCAGGCTCGACGCGGCTGGCTTCCAGATCTTGCAGTTCGGGTTGATGGTCTGCAGGACGCTGTCGGGCAGGAACCCGTTCTGCAGGCCGCCTGGCGCCGACCCGAGACACGCGGTGGTCACCAGCGCCACGCCGGCGATCAGCAGCGCAAACCGCGCGCCGAGGGGGCGCCGGCGTCGAGCGACGGTCGAGCGACGGTCGGGCTGACCCATGCCAATCCTTCGACGGTTCGCGGGCGTGGCCTTAGCGTATGACGGGACGGTCCGCGTGACCGGGTGGTCCTGACCACGAAGCGGGCGGCCTCTCGACATTTCGCTCACGAGGTTCCTTTCCGTGATCGGAGGGGCACAATCCCGCCGATCGGACACGAAGGGGGTCGTGATGGACAGCCCGCAGCTTCTCGTCGAAGCCTTGGGTCGGATCCAGGGTGCCGTTCACCGCGCCGTCGACGGCCTGTCGCCGGCCCAGCTGGGCGACCACCTCGATGGCGAGGCGAACTCGATCGCGTGGCTGGTCTGGCATCTGACGCGGATCCAGGACGACCACATCGCGGACGTCGCCGGCACCGAGCAGGTGTGGTCGGCGAGGGACTGGGTCGGCCGCTTCGCGTTGCCGCTCGATGCGGCCGACACGGGCTACGGGCACCGCCGCGAGGATGTCGCGGCCGTGCAGGTGCAGTCGGGCGAGCTGCTGACCGGTTACTACGACGACGTGCACGACCACACCATCCGGTTCGCGTCGGGGCTGGACGACGACGATCTCGACCGGGTCGTCGACGCATCGTGGACGCCGCCGGTCACGCTCGCGGTCCGGCTGGTCAGTGTGCTCGCCGACGACCTCGAGCATGCCGGGCAGGCCGCCTTCGCGCGCGGCATCGTCCTGCGGCGCTAGCCGCAGCCCGACGGACGTCGTCCGCGTGCGAGGCGACGGCCGCTGGTGAGGTCACTCGCCAACTCCTAGTCTCCCTCTGCTCGCACCAGCGGAGCGCACGACAACCCAGCGGGAAGCGGCATGGTCGATCCGAAGGCACCACACGAGCCGACGTTCGCGATCATCGGTGCCGGCATGGCCGGGATCCTCGCCGCGATCAAGCTGACGGAGGCCGGGCTCACCGACTTCACCGTCTTCGAGAAGGCGGATCGCCTCGGGGGGACATGGCGCGAGAACACCTACCCCGGGATCTCCTGTGACGTCCCGTCCCACCTCTACTCGTACTCGTTTGCCCTCACACCGGAGTGGAGCCACCGGTTCTCGCCCGGTGAGGAGATCCAGGCCTACTTCGAACGCGTCGCGGCTGAGCACCACCTGCTCCCACGGATCCGGTTCGGCGACGAGGTCACCCACTGCGAGTTCCGAAACGGCCGGTGGCAGCTCCAGACGGCGAACGGGTACCACGACGAGGTCGACATCGTGATCGCGGCGACGGGCGTACTGCATCACCCGAGGATCCCGGACTTCGAGGGTCTCTCGAGCTTCGCAGGCGCGGTCTTCCACAGCTCACGGTGGGATCACGACGTCAACCTCGACGGTGCGCGGGTCGGGGTCGTCGGCACGGGCTCGACCGCGGTGCAGATCGTCGGTGCGATCGTCGACCGGGTGAAGACCCTGTCGCTGTTCCAACGGACCGCGCAGTGGGTCATCCAGGCCGACAACCCCGCCTACACCGACGAGGAACGCGCCGCGCTGCGGGGGGACCCGGGGCGCCTCGCCGACCTCCACGCCGAGCTGTCCGACCAGTTCGACGTGTTCGCCCGGGTCGTCGTCGACGCCGAGTCGGCCGAGATGGCCATGATCGAGGCGGCCTGTCGGTCGAACCTCGAGGACACGGTGCGCGACCCAGAGCTCCGCGAGCGGCTCCGCCCGGACTACCGAGCCGCGTGCAAGCGGCTGGTGGTGTCACCGAACTTCTATGACGCGATCCAGCAGCCCAACGCGGAGCTGGTGACGGAGGGGATCGAGCGTGTCGAGCCGACCGGGGTGCGCACTCGCGATGGTCGCCTGCACGAGCTCGACGTTCTCGTGCTCGCCACCGGCTTCAAGGCGAACGCGTTCATGCGCCCCATGGAGCTGATCGGGCGAGACGGTGTCACCTTGGAGCGGGCTTGGGCGGAGCGTCCCAACGCGTACCTGTCCGTCACCATCCCGGACTTCCCGAACTTCTTCATGCTGAACGGCCCCAACGGGCCGGTCGGCAACTTCTCGCTGATCGAAGTGGCGGAGCTGCAGTTCGGCTACATCCTCCAGCTCGTGGACCGCATCCGGTCCGGGGAATGCCGAGAGATCAGCGCAACTCGGGAGGCGATGGAGGAGCTCGAAGCGGCGCGTGTCGAGGCATCGCACAAGACGATCTGGATGACGGGCTGTCGCAGCTGGTACCTCGACGACCGAGGTGTCCCGGCGGTCTGGCCCTGGCCCTTTGAGCGGTTCCGAGAGGTCATGCGACAGCCGCAGCTGGAGGCGTTCGACGTCCGCTAGCGCATCCGTCGCTACGGCGCGCGTCTTGAAGGCGGGCTGAGGTCGACGGCGGTCATGTTGAGGGCGCGGTGCCGGTCACCCGTGCCCGAAGTCGCCGATGTGATGCCACGTGCCGATCCATCCGAGCGACGCGATTCCGAGCGCGGTCCCGACTGCCAGTGTGACGGCGAGCAGGCTCAGCCGGGCCCGGGCACCCGCGACGCGATGCTCGGTATCGCCGCGCAGGTTGCGTTCCTGCCAATCGGCGGCGGTCAGGGTCGCCGTCTCGCGCAGATGGCCAAGGGTATGGACGGCGATGAGGGCGGCCCAGGCCAAGAAGGTGGCTTGGTGCAGCCACAGGTACTGATGGCCCACCGTGCGGCCGAGGGCGATCAGCGCGATTCCGGTGCCGAGCAGCACGAGCGATGACGCGACCAGGAACGGTCCGGTGATCCGCAGGATCGGATGCGGTGGACCTTTCCGCTGGTAGGGCGGATCGCCTCGGTAGTAGTGGGCGAAGCGATAGCCGGTCGTCGAGGTCTTCAGCAGGACGAGCGGGACGAGCAGCATGCCGACGAAGACGTGGACCGAGATCAGCTGCTTGACCTGGAGGAGCGTGACGGCCTCGACCGCCAAGATGAGGAACAACGCGGCGCCGGCACCCCCGGTGAGGCGGGCATTGCCCTCCACGCCGCCGCCCGGCCCGACCGGATCGGCGCGGTCGGCAGGCGTGGAGGGACGGTCGGTGGTCAGGAGGCGGGTCCAGTTCACAGGCGGCTCCTCGTCCGTGTCGCCCGGCGGGGTGCAAGGGCGGCGGGTTCGATCGAGTTCCTCGACGAGCATGATCGCGGACCGGGTCGGCTCCGACGAGGCAGGGTCGGTGGGCCAACCCCGGGGAGGGTCGGGCCGACCCACCCGCCGCGGGTGCCCCGACGGCACACCGGCCGTCTCGTGTTGCATGCTGGTGCGGTTCGGCCCCGATGAGCTCGGCCGAGCGCGGGATCCCCCCTGCCTGCAGTGCTCGGATCGTTGTCCGGTGAAGCTGTCTCTGCCCCTATCTGTTGATCGCCGTCCGTCCGCCCCGGACGGCGCGCGGCTCGGCGCGCCGGGGCGATCCCGGTCGACGGATGCGACGCCCGTGTTCACCCTCGGGTGCGCCGCCCTCGCGGTGGTCGCGACGTGGATCGCGACCCGTCACGGACCGGGGATGTCGCCGGATTCGGTCACGTACCTGTCGGCAGCACGGAACCTGGCGGCCGGGCACGGCTACGCCGACTTCACCGGGCAGGCGCTGACGACGTTCCCGCCGGGGTATCCCGCGCTCGTCGCGGTGCTGCACGTCCTCGGCCTCTCGATCGCGACCGGCGCGCGCCTGGTCAACGCGGTCTCGTTCGGTGCGGTCGTGCTCCTCGCCGGGGTCCTCATCCGGCGTCATACCTCGTCGCGGGCGGTGACGCTCGGAGCGACCGCGCTCGTCGCCGTCTCGCCGGCGTTGATCAACATCGCGAGCACCGCCTGGTCCGAGACCTTGTTCAGCGCCCTGGTCCTCGCGTTCCTGTTGGCACTCGAGGACGGGATCGCACCCGGCACCCCGGCGCGGGCTCTTGGCGCGGCAGGAGTGCTGGCAGGGCTGGCCTTTCTCGTGCGTTACGCCGGGCTGTCGCTGCTCGCCGTCGGCGCTCTCACCATCGCCGCGGGTGCGTACCGGCACGGCCTCCGCACCGTGGCCCGCCGACTCGGCGTGTTCCTGGGCGCCGGATCGGTGCTCCCCGGTCTGTGGATCCTGCGCAATGCCGCGTCGGGCAGTCGGTTCCTCCTCGGGCCACGCGTCGCCGCGCCCGAGAGCTGGCGGTCGTTCCTCGACCGGTTCCTGGGCGGTGTCCAAGGTCTCTTCACGCCCGGCGGTTCCATCGGGAACGTCGCGGTCGTCGCGGTGGTCCTCGGCGTCGCGGCTCTCGGCCTCAGCGCCGCGCTCACGCCCCACCGAACCCGTCGTGGGACCTGGTGGCGGTCCCGGCTGATGCCGTTGGTCGCGTACGTCGTCGTGTACTCCGGCGTCGTGATCTCCGCGGGGAAGACGGCCGGTGCGAGTGTCGACCAGCGCATCGCCGCGCCGGTCTATGTGCCGGCGCTGATCCTCGTCGTCACGCTCGTGGACCGGCTCGCGGTTCGGGCGCAGGCCGGCGGCTCCCAGCGCCGGTGGGTCGCGTCCGCGCCCGCGTTCGCCCTCGTGGCCGTGCTCGCCTACGGCGGGTCCAGCGCGGTGGCGTTCGCGTCGCAGGCCTGGAACGACGGTCGAACGCCGCGGGGCTACACCCGGCAGAACTCGGACCGGTTCCAGCTCGTCAACTCGGTCGAGACGCTGAGCCGCCGGGCGCTCGTGGCGACCAACCGTCCCTGGACGCTGTTCGAGGCGACCGGGCGCGAACCGATCGTGGCGAGCCCGGGACAGGTCGCACCCGAGCTGGCGCTCATCCCGATCCTGGTCTCCCAGCTCGCGTCCCAGTCCTGTACGCGCCCCGTGTACTTGGCCTGGTTTCGGTCCGCGGCGCAGTGGCCCTTCACGCCGGCGCAGCTCTCAGCCGACCTCGACCTCGACCTCGTCCAGCAGCTCCGCGACGGCGCCCTGTACTCGGTGCAGCCGAAGGTGCCCGACTGCCCGCGGCCCCTCGCCGCCGCCCGTCAGGACACGCCGGACCCGGGATCGTCGTAGCCGACGCCGCCGGGTGCTCAGCCGGGGGCAGGGCCCCCGCCACGCGCCGCGGCGCGAACCGCGCGGGAGTCGCTGTCGACGGCGACCTCGCGGAGCGCGCCGAGCACCTCGTCGGCGAGCTGGGCGCCGTCCTGGGCGCTCGCGGGGACCGCCGTGACGCGGAGGACGACCTCGTTGGGGTCCACCTCTTCGAGGTGGATGTGCGGCGAGGAGCGCACCGGGGTCCGGATCGACTGTTCGAGGCGTGCCTGGAGCTCGGTGGGACTCACGTCGGGTTGGAGACGAACCCGGACGTCGACCGCGCCGGGCTCTCGCAGGGGCACGATGACGGAGTTCAAGACGAGGCTGTTCGGGACGAGGATCTTGTCGTCTCCCCGGCTCAGGGTGGAGTAGAGGAGGCCGGCGTCGACGACGTGGCCCTCGACCGGGCCGCCCAGCGGCCCGCCTTGGAGTCGGACCCGTTCGCCGACGCGGAACGGGCGGGCGCTGAGGAGCACGATGCCCGCGAACAGGTTCCCGAGGGTTTGCTGGGCTGCGAGGCCGAGGATGATCGCGGTGATCGCGCCACCCGCGGCGAGCGTCGAGGGATTCAGCCCGACGACGCGCAACGCGACGATGAGCGCGATCCCGAGGGTCGCCAGCCGGACGACGAATCCCAGTGGTCCCGAGACGGGGACACCCCGGCGGGCCACGGCGGGTGCGACGGCCCGTCCCGCGGCTCGCGCCGACGCCCAGCCGAGGATGACGAGGGCGACGCTCGCGGTGATGCGCACCGGCGTGTCGGTATGGAACAGGGATCGTCGACGGTCGTAGAGGACCAAGACGCCGACGACGAGCGGGACCAGGACGGCGAGCTGGCGCCACGCTCGGCGGGCGCGCTGGGCTGCGCCGACGCGCGCTGATTGGGTGGATGCGCTCACGACCCCAGGTGACCACGGACCGCGGAGGCACGGCGACTCGGCGGCGGTGCTGTTGCCCATGTCACACCCCCGCTGGTCGGTCCCGCGCCCTCACTGCGGCGAAATCGGACCAACGGGCCGGCGGGGCCCACGGTCTCCTCCCCCCGGCCGGTCCGTGCGAGACTCGCGGGCATCGACGGCGTACATGACCTCGGCGGTGTCGCGGGCTTCGGTCCGGTCGAGCGGGAGGCCGACGAGCCCGTGTTCCACGACGAATGGGAGCGGCGGGTCTTCCGGCTGAACCTCGCGGCTGGCGGCGCCGGGATCGTGCGCAGCGGAGGTGCCTTTCGGCACAGCATCGAGCGGATGGAACCCGCCCACTACCTTGCTTCCTCCTACTACGAGCACTGGCTGACGGGGATCGCCACGCTCGCCGTCGAGGGGGGCGTGGTCAGCGCCGCCGAGCTCGACGACCGGGCCGGGGGCCGGTTCCCCCTCTCGAACCCAGACCGGGGCAGCCCGCCCCACCCCGACGCCGACGACCGGGCCGTGCCCCGCTTCGCGCTCGGGGCCCCGGTGCGAGTCCGGGCCTGGCACCCGCCCGGGCACACCCGAGCGCCGCGGTACGTGCAGGGCAAGCGGGGCGTCGTGGTGCGCCACGACGGGGCGTACTCCGTCCCCGACGTCGAGGCACACAGCGAGCGTCACCGACGGGAACCGACCTACTCGGTTCGCTTCACCGCCGCGGAGCTGTGGGGAGACGGCGGCGCCCGCGGTGATCTGGTGCACGTCGACCTCTGGGAGGGCTACCTCGAGGAGGACGGCGAGATCAGCCCATGAGCACCGACCACGGGCACGCCCACCACCCCGAGCCGATGGCGCCGGTCGAGGCCCGCGTCGCCGCGCTCGAGGCGGTCTTGACCGAGCGCGGTCTCCTCGACGCGGCCGCCGTCGACGACATCGTGACCCACTTCGAGGACGACCTCAGCCCCCGCAACGGCGCCCAGGTCGTCGCCCGGGCCTGGGTTGACGCCGACTACAAGGTCCGGCTGCTCGAGAACGGCACCGCTGCGATCGCCGAGCTCGGCTTCTCCGGCCCCGAGGGTGACCACATGGTCGTGGTCGAGAACACGCCCACGATCCACAACCTCGTCGTCTGCACCCTCTGCTCGTGCTACCCCTGGCCCGTCCTCGGGCTCCCACCAGCCTGGTACAAGGCGCCGGCCTACCGGTCACGGGCAGTGCGGGAACCCCGCGCGCTCCTGGCCGAGTTGGGCACCGTGATCCCCGACACCGTCGAGATCCGGGTGTGGGACTCGAGCGCCGAGGTGCGCTACCTCGTCCTGCCGCAGCGACCGGCCGGCACCGACCAGCTCTCTGAGTCCGAGCTCGCCGACCGCGTGACCCGCGACGCCATGATCGGCGTCGAGCGGCTGTGACCGACCTCCTCGCCGACGACGTCGCGACGATGACCGGCACCGCGGCCCTGCCCCGGGAGAACGGGACGCTCGCGTTCCGAGCCCCATGGGAGGGCCGTGCCGTGGCCGTCGCCATCGCGGTCGTCGAACGGCTCGGGCTGCCCTGGGACGCGTTCCGGCACCACCTCATCGCCAGCATCGCGGCCGCCCCCGAGCGCCCCTACTACGAGAGCTGGGCCGACGCCCTCGAGCAGCTCGTCCTCGAGCGCGGGCTCACCACCGCGCCGGCCCTCGACGCCGCGACACCGACCGAGCGCCCCACCCTCTAGCCCCACCGTCGGCGGGGCCACCGGACCCGTCGGAGCCCGGCAACCGGAGCGGGGAGAATGGGGCCCGGTCGACGGGAACCACTCGGCCGGGACATTCGACCGGAGGGCCGGGATGGATCGGGGGAGGCTCGAAGCGCTGAGCGACGGGGTGTTCGCCGTCGCGATGACCCTCCTCGCGCTCAACCTCGCCGTCGCCGGACCCGGCCACGGCCCCCTCGGGCATCAGCTCGCCCACCAGTGGCCGGCCTACGTCGCGTACGCGATCAGCTTCTTCACCATCGGGATCATCTGGGTGAACCACCACGCCCTCTTCCGGAACTTCGCCGCCGTGGACCGGGTCCTCGTGTTCTCGAACCTGCTGCTCCTCTTCTTCGTCGTGGCGATCCCGTTCGCGACCGCGACGATGGCCACCTACCTGCGCAGCGGCGGCGCGGACGCCCATCTCGCCGCCGCGGTCTATGCGGGGGTGTTCGAGGCGATGTCCCTCGCGTTCGGGCTGGTGTTCGTCTGGTCCATCGCCGGGGGGCTCCTCGCCGTCCCCCTCGACCCCGCGGCCGCCCGGCGGGCGACGGTCCGGTTCACGATCGGCAACCTGGCCTACGCCGTGGCGATCGGCGTCGCGTTCGTCAGCCCTCCCGCGGCGTTGGGCATCAGCGCGCTGGTCGCCGTGTATTACGTCTTCGAGCGCACCCCCGCCCCCCCGGTCGAGGTCTCCCTGGAGTAGGGAGTCCGCCCGGGCCCCGGGCGACCCCTGGCCCCGACCCCCAAATCCAACGGTGGCGGGGGCCGTGCGAGTCAGCGTTGCCAATGTGGTCTCTGTTGTCTTAGCCTGGGTGGCTCGTGCGGCTCCTCCGGTGGCGAACCTTGCGCGCCCTGCCTCTCCTCGTCGTGGCCGTCGCCGCGACCGGGCCGGTCGCCGCGGCCCAAACCGGCAACGGAGGCCAGGCGCAACAGCTCCAGAACCAGATCGCCCAGCTCGACCAGGCGGGGGCCGCCGCGCTGAACAGCCTCCAGGGCGTCCAGACCCAGAAAGCCTCCCTCGACCTTCGGGTCACCGGCCTGACTCAGCAGTACGACGCCGCCCAGGCCAAGTACGCGCCGCTGGCCGACGAGGCCGCCCGCCTCGACAACCTCGTCGCGGCGCTCCAGGTCACGATCGCCAACACCCAGGCCCGCCTCGACGACGCCCGCCATGAGTTCAACGTCTCGGCTGCCGACCTCTACCGGTCGGCTCGCACCGACGCGCAGTTCGAGAACGTGCTGGCGTCCCCACCCGACAACCTCGTGGCCGAGAACAAGTACCTCGCGCAGGTGAACGCACAGCGCCGAGACCTCCTGAACCAGGTGGCGTCACTGCGACGGGAGCTGGACCGCCAGCACAAGGAGCTCGTGGCCGAGCAGGCCCAGGCTGACGCCACCGCGAACGACGCCAAGGTCGAGCTGGACCGGATCGGGACACTGCGGTCCCAGCTCGTTCCGGCCCAGGAGCAAGCGGCCGCGCAGGCCGCCGCCGAGCAGGCCGCGCTCGCCCAGATCCAGGGCAGCAAGAGCCAGGACGAAGCCGAGCTCGCGTCGCTCCAGAGCGTCTCCGACGGGCTCTCGGCGATGCTGCGCGGCCGGGGCAGCACCGGGACCGCGGCGCGTCCCTGCCAGGCCCGGCCCGTGCCCGGCGGCGTGAACCAGCCGTACGGGGGCCACGGCGGCCATCCCGGCATGGACCTGCACGCCAGCTACGGCGACCCGATCCACGCCTGCCTCGCCGGGACGGTCGTGAGCGCGGGATGGCTGGGCGGCTACGGCAACGCCACCATCATCGACCACGGGGGCGGCATGGCGACCCTGTACGGCCACCAATCGCAGATCGCGGTGACCGAGGGACAGCACGTCAACGCGGGTGACGTGATCGGCAACATCGGCAGCACCGGATACTCGACGGGGCCCCACCTCCACTTCGAAGTGCGAATCAACGGCAACACCGTCGACCCGGCCGCCTACCTGTAGTCGAGACACCGATCGGGCGTGCGGGTGAGCGGCGATGGTGTCACGGTCACGTTCTCCGGCGTCCAGGAACGGGTGGATGACCTGGACTCGGGTGCCTTCGAGGGCACCCGCTTGTCCGGGCCAGGCCCTGTCGCGTAGGGAGAATCTCGCTTTCGCACGCTACGCTGCGTCGAGCGGCCCCGAACCCGGGGTAACGCGCGAATGCGCTGCTCAGGACCTCGGTAGTGCCCAACGCACCCGAGGTTGTCATGCAGATGCTCGAAGAGCGCCCGATGTCAGCGCCTCCGCCGACGTCTCCCGAGCCGCCCTCCGAGGAGCGGAGCGGGTCGATCTGGCCGCAGCAGCTCTTGACTGCGGTGGTGATCCTCGCTCCTGTCGTCGCGTTGGGTGTCATCCTGAGCCAGGTCCTCCGCGATGGGCTCGCTTGGTACAACATCGCGATCGCCGCCGCGTTCTACTTCGTGATCGGGCACGGCGTCACGATCGGATTCCATCGCCTCTTCACCCACAAGAGCTTCGAAGCGCGCCGCCCCCTCAAGATCGCCTTGGCCCTGATCGGGTCGCTTTCGTTCCAAGGATCGTTGATCGGGTGGGTCGCCGACCACCGCCGCCACCACATGTTCACCGAGCGCGACGGAGATCCGCACACTCCCACCCGACCGCCGGACCAGTCCCTGGGCCGGCTCCGGGGCCTGATCCACGCCCACGTCGGCTGGTTGTTCGAGCACGCCGACCAGGCTCGCCAGAAGTACGTCCCTGACCTGCTCGCCGACCGCGACCTCGTCCTCATCGACCGGCTGTTCGTGCCGTTGTGCATCGCGACGTTCGTCCTTCCGTTCGGGATTGGCTACGCGATCACGGGACGGTTCACGGGCGGACTTGCCCTGTTCCTCTGGGCGGGGCTCCTGCGTGTCGGGGTGCTCCACCACGTGAGCTGGTCGACCAACTCGCTCTGCCACACGTTCGGCCGCCGCCCCTTCAAGACGACGGACGCGAGCACGAACTTCGCGCCCCTCGCGGTCCTCTCGATGGGCGAGTGCTGGCACAACGCCCATCACGCCTTCCCGGCCTTGGCGCGCCACGGCGTCGACCGCTTCCAGCTCGACACCTCCGCGATGGTCATCCGCGCGTTCGAGCGGCTCGGCTGGGCGACACGCGTCCGCTGGCCCGACCAGGGTCGCCTCGCGGCGCGTCGCGTCCCCACCGGTGCGCGACGCTCGGCCGGCGTGCTGTCACCGATGCGCGTGCCGAACGACGGCTGACGTCCACCCGCCCGGTCACGACCTCCCTGGTCCGTCGAGCCCGGGGGGATCAGCTCACCGGGACCGGCCCAGGTCGACCCTCGCGTCGGAAGGCTCGGCGCCCCCTCGGGCGACGCCCGGGGTCCGAGCGCGGGCAGCGGACCGGACACCTCGGCGGGGTCGTCGTCGGCGCGGCGGCGCGGCACGAAGTGCAGGTCGATGAGGCCGCTGATTCATTGCGGCCCAGAGCACCACCGTGAGGTGAGCCCTTCGGCCTGGACGACGATCAGGACACCGACCGCGGCCGAGTTGGCGACCCCGAACCAGACGATGGGCCGCGAGCTCGACAGCAGGAAGGACTGCATGCCCAGGTTCACCGCACAGCGGGAGACCCGGGGGGAGGGCTAGTGCTTGGCGCTCTTGGGGCGCTTCACCGGCTCGGTCTCGGGGGGCGCGGTCGCGTCGTCGAGGGCGTCGGCCGCCACGTCGCGCACGTCGGCGGAGCGCTGCTTGGCGTCGGCGAGGACCTCGCTCCCCGCGGCCTTGGCGTGCTCCACGACCTGACGTGAGGAGTTCTTCGCTGTGTCCAGCACGTCGCTCGCGGGCTGACGTAGCCCCATGGCCTTCGGCACGTACCGGTCGTACAGGGCCTTGATCCCGACGGCAGCGAGCGCCCAGGTGGCTACCCGAATGATGAATCGCATGAGTCGTCTCCGTTTCGCCCGACGAGCGGGTCTCTTGACTCATACCCGCCTCCGGCCCGACTAGAAACCTCGGTCCGGCCGGTACGCTCCCGACGATGGGCGTATACGCCGAACAGGTCCTGCCCCGGCTCACCAACCGGCTGCTCGGCACCAAGGAGTTCGGGAAGCTCCGCCGCGAGGCCTGTGCCGGCCTCGCGGGCGACGTCGTCGAGGTCGGATTCGGATCGGGCCTCAACCTGGCCCACCTGCCCGACACGGTGACCGGTCTCTGGGCGGTCGAGCCGTCCGGCACCGCCACCCGCCTCGCGGCCCGACGTATCGCCCAGGCCGGTGTCCCTGTCGAGGTGGTCGGCGTGGACGGGGCGCGGCTCTCGCTGCCCGCGGGTCGCTTCGACGCGGCGCTCTCCACGATGACCCTGTGCACGATCCCCGACGTGAGCGGCGCGCTCCGCGAGTTGCGGCGGGTCCTGAGGCCCGATGGTGTGCTGCACTTCGCGGAGCACGGCCGGGCGCCGGTCGCGGCGGTCGCCCGCACCCAGGACCGGTTCAACGGGCTGCAGATGCGCCTCGCCGGGGGCTGTCACCTGAACCGCGACGTCGTGGCCCTCATCACCGCGGCGGGCTTCGCCGTCGAGCAGCTCCGCCAGTTCTTCCTCCCGGGCCCGAAGGCCTGGGGGTACATGTCGATCGGGCGTGCCCGGTCGAGCTGAGCCGCGGGGCCGGGGACTCGAGGATCAGACGTCGAGGCTCAGGCGTCGGGGTCGTCGTCGGTGGCGAGGAGGCCGGACGCGGCGGCGAGCGCCACCGCGAGGGACGCCGCCTTGTCGTAGGTGGCGGCGAAGTAGTGCTCGGCGATGGTCTCGTTCCCGGGGAACGGCGGGGGCCCGAGCGACCGGATCATGACCGTCGGATCCCCCGACGGGATGATCCGGTCGGCGCCGTCGGCCTCGGTGGGAACGCTGCCCCAGAAGTCGCGCGTCGATGCGGCCCGGCGCCGTCGGCTCCGCTGCGGGGACGGCTTGCGGCGACGGGTTCCGCTCATGCCGCGGCTCCGTCCTCGTCGTTCAGCTCCAGGTCCTCGGTGAGCACGGCGTCGGGACGGATCCCGAGCGCGACGCGCAGCTGGCTGGTGTCGAGGTCCCCCAACGACGTCGACTTCGCCAACACGAGGTCGGCGATACGCCGCTTGCCGGCCACGACCTCCTCGACGCGCTCGTCGACGGTGCCGGGGCAGATCAGCCGGTGGCAGATGACCGTACGGGTCTGGCCGATGCGCCACGCCCGGTCGCGGGCCTGGTCCTCGACGGCGGGGTTCCACCAACGGTCGTAGAGGACGACATGGCTGGCGTTGGTCAGGTTCAGCCCGGTTCCTCCGGCCTTCAGCGACAGGACGAGGGCGCCCGGGCCCTCGCCGGCCTGGAAGTCCGCGATGAGCTTGTCCCGGACGGTGCGGGACAGGCCGCCGTGATAGCAGGCGACGGGCGTGCCGGTGCGTTCGGTGAGGTGCTCGGCGAGGCGCTGGCCCCACTCGGCGAAGTGGGTGAACACGAGGAGGCGCTCACCGGCGGCGAACACCGCGGCGACGATCTCCTCGAGGCGGCCCAGCTTGCCCGATCGGCCGTCGAGGGGACGGTCGTCCGCGTCGTACGCCGCGGGGTGGTTGCAGATCTGCTTCAGGGCGGTGATCGCGGCGAGGATCTGGCCCTTGCGGGGCTCCTCGCCGTCGACGCCGCCGGTGCCGGTGACGAGCTTGTCGAGGACGGCCTGGTACAGGCCGATCTGCTCGGGGGTCATCGAGCAGTGGTCGACCTCGTCGATGCGGTCGGGGAGCTCGGCCGCGATGACCGGTTCCGCCTTGGTGCGGCGGAACACGAGGATCCCGTTCAGGGCGCGCAGCGCGTCCTCGGCGGCGGCGGTGGCGCCCCCGTCGTGGGAGAGGTGGGCGATGAACTGGGGTCGGGGGCCCACGAGCCCGGGGTTGGTGAAGTCGAGGATGGCCCAGAGGTCACCGAGGCCGTTCTCGATGGGGGTGCCCGTGAGCGCGACGCGGGTCCGGGCTGGGATGCGACGCAGCTGCTGCGACGTCTCGTTGGTCGGGTTCTTGATGGCTTGGGCTTCGTCGAGGACGACCCGGGCCCAGTCGACGTCCGCGATCGCGTCGACGTCGCGTACCGCGGTCCCGTAGGTGGTGATGACGACGTCGGCGCCGTCGACCTCGGCGGCGATCTCGTCCGGTGAGGCGCGTTTCACACCGTGGTGCACCACGACGTGCAGCCCGGGGGTGAACCGGGCGGCCTCCGCCGCCCAGTTGCCGACGACCGCGGCGGGCGCGATGACGAGCGCGGGACCGTCCGCCGCGCCGGCGAGGAGATGGGCGAGCATCGTCGGGGTCTTGCCGAGGCCCATGTCGAGGGCGAGGCAGCCGCCGAGCCCAGCCGAGTCGAGGAACCCGAGCCAGGCGAGGGCCTCCGCCTGGTAGTCGCGCAACTCGCCCACGAACCCGTCGGGCGCGCCGGCCGGCTCGGCGGACAGGTTGGCCGCGGCGTTCAGCAGGTCGGCGGCCCAGCCGCCCCCCGCCACGGAGATCCCGCCCGAGAGGGGCGAGCCCTCGAGGCCCAGGGCGAGGCGCAACATCTCGGCGCCCGAGAGCTGGGTGGTCGCGGCCCGCTCGGCGAGGCTCTCGGCGGCGGCTTGGAGGTCGGCCTGGTCGATCGCGACCCACCGTCCCCCGGAGCGGATCAGCGGCCGCGCTTCCTTGGCGAGGCGGGCGATGTCGTCGGCGCTCAGCTCGACGTCGTCGAACAGCGCCGACCAGCGCACGTCGGCGAGCTGGTTCGCGCCCACCGCCGTGGAGGAGGTGGCGTCGGCAAAGACCCGCAGCGCCGCCGTCGGCTTGCGGCGGGACAGCGCCGGGACGCGCACGTCGAAGCCGGCGGCGCCGAGCTCCGGGCCGGTCGTCACCATGAGGTCCCATGCCTCGTCCTGGCTGAGGATGACCTGACCGCGCCGGGTGCTCCCCGGCCGGAGCAGCGCGGGCACCATTCGCTCGAGGCGGGACAGCTCGTCCTCGAACGTGCTGCGCTCGGAGCCGGCGTTGACGATCGCCTGCTCGATCGGTGTGAGGGCGCCCGCCGATCCCGACGCGAGCACGGCGAGGTGCCAGGCGTCGTGGTCGTCGGGGGGATCGAGGCGCACCACCAGCGGCGCATGCTCGCGGGTCACGGAGCGGGCCCACCGTTCCCCCCGGGCGGCGATCTCGCCCGCGATCCGGACGGGGGCGTCGAAGGCGCTGCCGTCGAGGCGGGCGAGGAACGCCTCGGCAACATCAGCGGCGGTGCGGACCCGTGGCGGCGGGGCCGGGACCTCGAGGCGGCGCGCCCCGTCGCGGCAGATCGCGCCGACCATGCCGGTGAGCGCGGAGCGCGTCAGGGCCCGCCGGTCGACGTGCGGATCGAGGGCGAGCACGGAGCCCGGCATGCTCGTCGCGGCCTGGGTGAGCCGGGTCGGGTCGATGAGCGCCGGCGTCCACCGCACCGAGTACGAGCCGCTGGACGAGTTGGCGTTGCCGTTCCCTCGGCGGCGTTGGCGCAGAAGCGGAACGATCGCGCCCCGGGCGGTGAGCTCGACGGCCCAGATCGCGACCCGGCCGAGCCAATGGACGCTCGGTCCGAGGTCCTCGCCGGCCTGGCCGGCGCCCGCGGCGACGAGCCAGCCGAGCACCTCGCCGACCGGGGTGGCGACCGCGTCCGCGGTGCTGCCGCCGGGCAGGATCACGACGCCGTGGGGGAGCCACCCCGAGGATGGCGCACCCGCCGCGATGAGCATCTCGATGACCCCGTTGGCGGGGACCGCGGGCGCACCGGGTCCGCCGGCCCACGCCACCACTCTCCCCGGTTCCCACGAGACCTGGAGGCGGGCGACACCGTCCCCGACGTCGTCCTGGTCAGCGTCGCCGCGGGACCGCCCCCGGTCGCTGCGCCCGTTGTCGTGTCCGTCACCCTCGTTGGTGAGCCGGGCCCACGCCGCGGCGAGCCGGTGCCGCTCCGAGGTGAGGTCGGCGACGACCTGGTCGCGTTCCTTCCCGGAGATCGAGCGGGCACTCGCGAGGTGCTCCTCGGCCTCTCGGAGGAGCCGCAGGAGGGACGCTCTCCACGCGGGGGGGTCCGCCTCGAGGATCGCGAGCTGCTCGGGGGTGGCGTCGCCGTCAGCCTCGGCGCCGACATAGAGATCGAACTGCCACGGGGTCAACGTCGGCGGCGCCGAGGCCGGGCTCACCCTCGCACCCCGCGGGTGGGCCGCGAGCCGCGCTGGCCTCTCGAGTCGGTCATGGATCTCCGTTGGCTACGCCGGAGGGCCCGAGGCCCTCGAAGAAGCTCAGACCGCCGGGTCAACCGGACCCGGCCCGGGTCCCTGGGTGTCGAGCACCGGGACCGCCGCTCCCGCCGTCTCGACGGGAGGCGCCTGCTGTCAACCAGTGTACGCGCCGGGGCTGACCCTCGGGGACACGCCGGCCGATTGGCCCGGGGCCCCAGTGGTCGGGGTGCCGACGCGTGTCGCCGGGAGGTCGATGACGAGGCGGGCGCCGGGCTGGTGTCCTTCCCGCGATGGCACGCGTGGTGTTCGACGCTCGAAGGCCGGTCCCCCGTCGGAGGGCGGGATCCGGTGTTTCCCCGGCGGGTTCTTACCCACTTCTCGGACGGCTCTCGTCGACGGTTGGGGCCGCGGACCCATGCTCGTGGTCCAGGAAGCGAAACGGTGCACGAACGGAGGAACGATGAGCACCACCACCACGACCACTCGATCGGGGACGCGGACCCGTCCGCAGGTCGGGGCGCGCGGCCCGGGCGCGGACCGGATCGGCGTCCATCGGCCCGACCCGGGGGGCGCTCCCACCCGGGCGCGGCGGACGCCTTCGTCGGCGGCGGGCCGGCCGGCCGTTCAGACTGGCCGTCGAACGTGCGGGGTGATCAGCGGCGTCGCCGCGGTGGTGTTCCTCGGCGCGCTCGCGTCCTGACCGTCACTCGACATGGAACGGGACCGAGGTGATCACGGTCCCGGACCGGAACAGCAGCCGCGCCTTGAGGTGCAATGCGCTGTGGTTGTGCAGGAGCTGCGCCCACCAGCGTTGCAACACGACCTCGGGGATCATCACCGTGACGACGTCGTGGGCGTAGCGGTCGTCGAGGCGGTCCAGGTACCCGAGGACCGGGCTGGTCAGCTCCCGGTAGGGGGAGGGGACGAGATCGAGCGGGACGCCGAGCTGGTACTCGTCCCAGAGTTTCGTCAGGGCCGCGCCCTCGTCGGGGTCCGCGCCGACGTGGACGGCGTGCAGGTATGCCGGCTGGAGCGACTTCCCGTAGGCGATGGCCTCGAGGACCCCGGCGTGGATCGGTGACCCTACGAGCACCACGACGGTGTGGGTGAGCTCGGGAAGGGGCGTGCCCGGCTCGCACCGCAGCTCCACCGCGACGTGGTCGTAGTGGCGCTTGATCGCCCCGAACAGGAGCACCATGAGCGGGATCGCGACCGTCGGGATCCACGCCCCCTCGGTGAACTTCGACGCGAGGATGATGACCATCACCAGGCTTGTCGCGGCCGCACCGACGGCGTTGACCGCGAGGCGCCGGGCCCACCCCGGCTCGCGTTGCCGCCAGTGGTGCACGACCATCCCCGTCTGGGACAACGTGAAGGCGGTGAAGAGCCCGACCGCGAAGAGAGGGATGAGCGCGCTCACGTCGCCGTTGAACGCGACGATGAGCCCACCCGACGCGACCGCGAGCACGATGATCCCGTTCGACAGGACGAGCCGGTCCCCCCGGTTCGTCAGCTGGCGGGGCAGGAACCCGTCGCGGGCGACGATCGCGGACAGCCGGGGGAAGTCCGCGAACGCGGTGTTGGCCGAGAGAACCAGGATCGCCGCGGTCGACGCTTGCAGCACCCCGTACAGGAAGCCGTTCCCGAACACGGCGTGCCCCATGATCGACAAGATCGTCTGGTTCGGGCTCAGCGTCGGTCGGAGTCGCACCGCGAGGAGCGCGATCCCGAGGAACAGCGTGCCGAGGATCGTCGCGACCGCGGTGAGGGTGATCGCGGCGTTGCGGGACACGGGCTCCCGGAACGCCTGGATCCCGTTCGAGATGGCCTCCACACCGCTCAGCGCCACCGCCCCCGAAGAGAACGCCCGCAACAGCAGGAACAGCGACGCTCCGGTCAGCAGGGCGCTCGGCCCGGTGAAGTGGGTGAGCGCGGCGTGGTTGACCGGGAGCCGGTGGAGGCTGCCGGTCTCGAATCGGATCAGCCCCCAACCGACGAGCAGCGTCATCATCACGACGTACGTGTACGTCGGCGGCGCAAAGATCCGCCCCGACTCGCGGACCCCGCGGAGGTTGGCGAGGACGATGATCACGATGAGGCCGAGGCCGATCGCGACCGGGTGGCCCCGCAGCGGCGCGACCGCCGAAGTGATCGCGGCGGTGCCCGCGGCGACGGAGACCGAGACCGTCAGGGTGTAGTCGACCATCAGCGAGGCGGCCGCGACGAGGGAGGGGATCCGGCCGAGGTTCTCGCGGCTGACGATGTAGGAGCCGCCCCCGTTCGGGTACGCGTAGAGGGTCTGGCGGTAGCTGGCCGTCACGACGACCAGCAACGCGATGACCACGAGCGAGATGGGGACGAGGTCGTCGAGCGCGGCCATGCCCGCCGCCGGCACCAAGACGACGAGGATCTCCTGGGTGGCGAACGCGGTCGACGCGACCGCGTCGGTGCCGAACACTGCCAGCCCGACCCGCTTGGTGAGTCGCTGCTTCCCGAAGTCCTGACTTCGAAGCGGGTGCCCGATGAGCAGTCGCTTCACGAGCGAGTACACCGCGAGCCCCCGCTACTGCTCGGCGAGGATGGCGGCGAGCTCGACGACGGGATCCCGCACGATCGGCCCAGTGGCGAGCACCTCGGCCCGTCGGATCGTCCCGTTGAACGGGAACGGCGCGCGGTACCCCTCGCCGACGGCGGGACCCCACTCGTACCCGCAGGTGAGCCCGATCCCCACGCCGTTGAAGCCCGCAGGGGTGAAGCGAGGGATGACCCCCTCGGCCCGGACCGCGCCGTCGCAGCGCAGCCCGGCCGGGCCGCCGTGCCCCGCGTCTTTCTCGAAGACGAACTCGAGCACATGGTGGCCCGCGGCGAGCGCGGCGTCGTCGACGAGGACGAAGCGCTCCTTGCCGTACAGGTTGTGTACGTACCGGAGATGCCCGTGGAGGACGTGGAGCGACCATCCTCCGAGCGCGCACCCCAGCGCGAGGAGCACACCGCTCGGCTCGGCGCCGTCGGCGATCTCGACCTCGACCCGCAGCGTGTGGGAACGGTTGCGGACGTTCACGGCGACGTGCTCGGGGACCGGCGCACCACCCGGAAAGTACCGGAAGGTGTCGCGGGGCGCGAGCCGCGACGGCTTGGGATGCGCCAGAGTCCACAGCACCCGGTTGTCGAGGGGGAGCACCTGGTTGCGTTCGGCTTCCTCCCACCAGCGCGCCACGAGCGCGGCGAGTCGTTCCGGCTCCTGCGCCGCGAGGTCCGTGGTCTCCGAGAGGTCCTCGGCGACGTGGTACAGCTCCCAGACGTCGTCGTCGAACGAGGCGTTCGGGTTCAACCCGTCGTTGTAGAGCGGCCCGATGGGATGGAACGCCACCGCTTTCCATCCGTCGTGGCAGATGGCGCGGGACCCGAACATCTCGAAGTACTGGGTCGTGTGACGGCCCGGTGCGTCTGCGTCGTCGAAGAGGTACGCGAAGCTCGTCCCGTCGATCGGGCTCTGGGCCACCGAGTCGATCTCGACCGGGGCGGCGATTCCCGCGAGCTCGAGGACCGTCGGCAGCACGTCGGTGGCGTGCGCGAACTGGTGCCGGGTTCCCGTGCCGCCCGGGTCGACCCGGGCCGGCCACGACACGATGCACGGGTCGGCGACGCCACCCTCGTGCACTTCCCGCTTCCACCGCTTGAACGGCGTGTTCCCGGCCATCGTCCATCCCCACGGGTAGTTGTTGTGGGTCAGGGGCCCGCCGATCTCCTCGATGCGGGACTGCATCTCCGCGCCGGGGGCGGGATCGAAGTTGTAGAGCCGCACGTCGTTGATCGAACCCTCGGGGCCACCCTCGGCGCTCGCCCCGTTGTCCGAGACGAGGACGACGAGGGTGTCAGCCCGGTCCCCGGTCTCGTCGAGGAAGTCCAGCACGCGGCCCAGCTGGGCATCCGTATACGAGAGGAAGGCCGCGAAGCACTCCATGAACCGGGCCGCGAGCGCCTGGGTATCACGGTCGAGGGAATCCCACGCCGGCACCCAGGACGGGCGGGGCGACAGCTGGGTCCCCTCCGGGATCAGGCCCATCGCCAGCTGCCGGGCGAAGGTGCGCTCGCGCCACGCGTCCCAACCCTCGTCGAACGCGCCCCGGTACCGGTCAATCCACTCGCGGGGCGCGTGATGCGGGGAGTGGCAAGCGCCCGTGCAGAGGTAGAGGAAGAACCGCTTGTCGACGTCGACGGCTCGCAGGTCACCGACGAACTCGATGGCCCGGTCGGCGAGGTCGGCGCTCAGGTGGTACCCCTCCTCCACCGGTCGGGGCACCCGCACCGAGTGGTTGTCCTGGTAGAGCGCCGGCATGAACTGGTGCGTCTCCCCGCCGTGAAACCCGTACCAGCGGTCGAAGCCCCGACCGAGAGGCCAGGTGCGACGGGACGCGCCCATATGCGTCTCGTCCTCAGGAGTCAGGTGCCACTTCCCGACCGCGTACGTCGCGTAGCCGTTGGCGCGCAGGATCTCCGACAGATACCCGTTCTCCTTGGGGGGTGAACCGTTGTAGCCGGGGAAGCCGATCGCGAGGTCGGCGACGCGCCCCATGCCGTTGCGGTGCTGGCTGCGGCCGGTGAGCAGGCACGCCCGGGTCGGTGAGCACAGCGCGGTGGTGTGGAAGTTCGCCAGGCGAAGGCCGCTCCCGGCGAGGCCATCGATCACCGGCGTGGCGATGTCGGAGCCGTAGCAGCCGAGCTGGGCGAAGCCGACGTCGTCGAGCACGATGAGGACCACGTTCGGGGCCTGGTCGGGTGCCTCGGGTTCGGGTGGCCACCAGGCCTCGGAGTCCCGCCAGTCGCGCCCGATCGTCCCCCCGAATTCCTGCGTGCTCGGCATCTGCCCCCCGGTCCCCACGGTGGTCGCGACGTGGTTCGTCGCCCGGCGCGGATGCTAGCGATGGGCGCTAGCGGGCCTCCCGAAGCCGCTCGATGTCCCCGAGGTGATGGGTCGCGTCATGGATCGCGTGACGAGCGATCCAATGCACGTCGACCGGGTCCCGGCCGATGACGACCGTCGTGTCCCAGGCCGACGTCGCGAGGTCCGCCAGCTGATCATGGAGCTGCTCGGCCTGTGCGCGGAGGCCGTCGAGCGCGGCGGGCACGTCCACGACCCGCGGTTCCGGCTCGAAGGGCGCGGCGGGAGGATCGCCGAGGTCGGTGCCGGGTGCGTCGACCGCGATCGAGAGGACGAAACGCATCCCGAAGAGGGTCTCGCGGACGTGGTCGACATACTCGGCGATGGACCACTGGTGGGGAATGGCGCGTCGTTGGGCGTCGGCGTCCGCGAGGCCGTCGACGGCGGCGGCGAACCGGGACGGGAGCTCCCCGATGGCGGCGACCGCGCCGAGGTCAGTCCAGGTCGCGCCGTCGAACCCACACTCCGGGCACCGCTCGATGGCCACGACGAGGACTACGACGCGTCGACCGAGCGTACGGGGGTCGCCATCCAACCTGCGGCGAGCGGGTTCCGTCCCTCGAGGTGGCCAGGCGAGTCGCAGGGCCGGAACCGAATGAACGCGGATCGGTAATGGAACGGTCTCGTCGCGTCGGCGGTGATCGCCCCGGGGTGTGCCGGGTCGCGTTGCCCGTAGACATACGTCGACAGCGCCTGGGTGGCCGCCCAGAGCGAGCACGTCGCGAGGAACGGCGCGCGGCCGAAGCCCGTCGCCCAGATGAGGCCGGGCGCGTGCGCGACCGCCCGTTCCGCTCTCGCGCTGGTCCGCACGAACCGGATCGCCTGACTCATCCGCAGGCGCCCGAGGGTCAGGACCGCCGCGGGCCCGTCGTGTGGGGTCGCGCGTCCGGTGGCCACGTCCCCGGACCGGCCCGGCCAGCTGCCGCAGGCCCGGAGGGGATCGAGGCGCACCCGCCAGCCGTCGGCGAGTCTCGCTGCGACGGGGTCGTCAGCGAGGAAACGGTCGAGAGCCGCTGCATCGTCCCAGAACGCGACCAGCCCGATGCGCCCCAGGTCGGGGGCGGGACGAACCGATCCGCGCAACGGCGCGGCGAGCGCCGCGTCGGCGTGCCGCAGCCCGTCGACGCGGCCCGGTTTCGGCGGCTTCCCCAGGATCGAGAGCGCGGTGCAGGGACCGACGTCGGACACGTGCACGGATGCGATCATCGCGACCTCCTGGACGCAGTTCAGCAGCGTCTGAGCCTCGGAGCCGAAGTCAGAACGCCGGCAGTACCCTCCGGGCAGTCCGAGCGCCGGAGGCCGCCGTGAAGTACGTGCTCTTCTACGAGTCGGGTCCCGACGTGGCCGCGACGGCGCCCGCGTACTTCCCCGATCACCGGGCCCGGCTCGACGACTTTCACGCCCGAGGATCGCTGCTGATGGTGGGCACGCTCGAGGACGCGCAAGCGAACGGGTCGATGGCCGTCTTCACGACCCGAGACGCGGCGCAGGAGTTCGCCCGCGGCGACCCGTTCGTCGTGCACGGCGTCGTCGCGCGCTGGCGGGTCCTGGAGTGGAACGAGATCCTCGCCTGAACGGAGCCACGACGGCCGCCCCAGCGGGCCCGCGCGGGTCCCCCGGGGCGGGCGTTCAGGATCCTTTCCGTTTGGCGGCTGAACGCCCCCGACGGGATGGGCTCGGGGTCGACGAGCCCTGCGCCGCCCTGTTGCCCGCCTTCGTCGGGGGGCCGCGCAGGATCCAGGCGAAGCCCACCGCGACTGCGCCGCCGACGAGCGGCCCGGCGACGTACGCCCAGAGCGCCGTCCAGTGCCCGCCGACCAGCGCGGGGCCGAGTGATCGCGCCGGGTTCATGGATGCGCCGCTGATCGGGGCGGACCACAGCCCGGCAAGCGCGATGTAGCCACCGACGGCCAGGGCGGCGTTCGGCCCGATGTTGCGCCCGCCGGACGCGGTGCCGAGAATGACGCTCACGAGACCGAGCGTGAGCACGGCCTCGAGGACGAGCACCTGCACGTCCGAGATGTCGTGCCCGGGCAGCGTCGCCCCGAGATGCCCGATGTTGCCGAACATGGCGCGGAGAAACCCGGCGGCGAGGACGGCGCCGACGAGCTGCACGGCGATGTAGCCCGGCACGCGCCGCCACGGGAAGTTGCCCCGGGCGGCGAACGACAGTGTCACCGCGGGATTGAGGTGGGCGCCTCCGACCGCGCCGAGAAAGTAGATGACGGCCATCACCGTCAGGCCGGGGGCGACGACCTGCGCCGAGAGCGACACGCGGCCGTGGCTGACCGCGTCGACGACCGGGCCTCCGGCGGCGGCGAGCACGAGCAGGAACGTGCCGAGTATCTCCGAGAACAACCGCCGCCACTCGTAGTGCGGGTCGACGTCGAAATCGTCGTGTAGCGGGACTTCGAGCTCGAGGGCGGCGTCCTTGGGGGTCCGTCCGGGCATGGCCCAGGATGTACCCCGCGGGGTGGCCCCGTCTACCCGCACGTCGAGCGAGACGTCGCCCGGCCCTCGCGATCGGTGGGGAGCGCGGCGACGAGGCGGCGAGCTCCGTAGGGTGGAGGGATGCGCGTCGACAGCTTCCGCTTCCTGCCGCGCAGCTTCCGCCCGCTCTTCGAGGGTGCCCGGCCGCTCGAGGGCGAGACCGAGCCGGTGTGGGCGCCGTTCGCACCGCGCCTCGGCGACGCGACCGTGATGCTGCTCACCTCCGCGGGTCTCTCCCGCCGGGGGGAACAGGAGCCCTTCGACGGTGATCGGGAGCGACGGGAACCGACGTGGGGCGACCCGACGTGGCGACCCATCCCCCGGGAGACCGCCCAGGGCCAGCTGGAGATGATGCATCTCCACGTGAACCCCGAAGACGTGCTCGCCGACCATGAGGTCGCGCTCCCGCTCCGAGCCCTGGACCGGCTGGTCGCCCAGGGGATCGTGGGAGCGTCCGCACCGAGCCACGCCTCGGTCATGGGTTATCAAGCAGCTGACCTCGCAGTGTGGCGCCAACGGACCGCCCCCGAGATCGTCGAGGTCGCGCGGGGCGACGGCATCGACGGCGTCGTGCTCGCTCCCGTCTGACCCGACTGCTGTCGCAACGTGCCCGTGCTGGCACGTCGCCTCGAGGCCGCCGGCGTCCCCACGGTCGTGGTGACGATGATGCCCGACCTCGCCGAAGCGTTGATCGCCCCGCGGATCGTCGGCGTCGAGTTCCCCTTCGGGCATCCGTTCGGGATGCCCCATGATCCGGCGCTGCAGCAGCGGGTCCTCGAGCTCGCCGCCGTCGTCCTGGCCGGCGCCGCCGGCCCCGGCACGCGCGTCGACCTCGACGTCGAGTGGCCGTTCCCGGTCCGGGAGGCCTATCGAGCGTGGCAGCCGGCGGAGCCGAGCCCGATCGTCGCGCACCTGCTCGAGCAGGCCCGATCCGCCCGCCGCACGCCCTGACGCCGCCAACCTCGCCGCCGGATTGCTCCTCCGGCCTCGCGACGAGGGCTACGGTTCGGCAACCCGAGTGACGGTCGCGGCGCGGCCCATGAGCCGCGTCGTCGGGCTGGCGATGCTCGCCACGATCAGCGCCGTGTCGCCCAGCTTGTGTGGAGTGATGTCCCCACCTGGGGTGAGCGTCGCCTCGTTGGCCCTGATCGATGGTCCGGTAGGACTGGCCGCCACGCGCACCATCCCCGCCGCCGTCCGCCTCGGGACCGGCACGGTGGAGCCCCACCGGCGGGGGGCCGTGGCCCGAGCGATCGGCCGCGACCACCTGCTGAGCCTCGGCGGCGTCGTCGCGCTCCTCGTCCTCCAGCTCGCCGTGGGCCGCGAGCTGCGATTCCCGTGGAGGCTCTGGAGGCGGGTCCTCGGTGCGTGGCCTCCAGGGGCCCACCGCGGCGCCACACGGGCGGGCGTCTCGCCCAGCTGCCAGCGGCGCGCGGGAGCGCCGGGTGCTCCAATCCGCCTCGGGGGTCAAGGGACCGCACATATCGGTCGATCGGTTGAAGGTGAGGGGCACCGGGTTCTGGCCACGTCTGCGCAGCCGGCTGCTGGGCCCGAGCCAGCTGGCCATGCTGGTCGTCGCGCCCTCGTTGTGGGTCGGGCGCTCCCTCGGGCTCGTGGCGCCGATCTCGATCTGGTGGCTGCTGGCGATCCTCGCCGTCGCGCAGGCCGTGACCGCGCTGGCGTACGCCCTCTGGGCGGACGCGCGCGCCGGCTGGCGACTCTTCGTCCGGGTCGGCGCGCAGCTGAGCGTCATCGGCGCCATGATGTACGCGATCGGGTGGGGGCCGACGCTCGCCATCGGCCTCGTGTTCGGCGCCGTCGACAACGTCCGGGTATCGGGGTCGCGGGCCGCGTTGCCCGCGGCGTTCTGGAGCCTGATCACGATCGGGTTCGGGCAGTTGGCGATCGCGATCGGACTCGCCCCATCGCTGATCTCCGAGCCGCGCGTCCACGGGCTCGCTGTCCTTGCCGCTTTGGGGACGGTGTTCACGGTCGTGCTCTTCGGGTGGGCGACGCGCGAGACGGAACAGGCCGAGTCCGAGATCGTGCACCGCGACCGCGAGTTTCGGGCGCTGGTGCAGAACGCCGCCGACATCATCATGGTTGTGAACCCGGACGGCGACGTGCGCTACGTCAGCCCCGCGTTCGAGCGCGTCCTCGGTTATGAGGCGAGCGACGCCGTCGGGGAGTCCGCGCTCGCGTTCGCGCATCCTGACGACGTCGAGAGCGCGTCGCAGGCTCTCGCCGCGATCCAAGGCGACGGGCGGCGCGCGGCGTGTATCGAGGTACGGCTCCGGCGCCGCGACCGGGAGTGGATCTGGTTCGAGGCCAGCGTGACCAACCTGCTCCATGACCCCGTCGTGGGGGGGATCGTCGCGAACCTGCGGGACATCAGCCAGCACAAAGCCACCGCGGCGCGCCTCACCTACGCCGCGATCCACGACTCGCTCACCGGGCTCGCCAACCGGCCGCGGTTCGTGGAGCGGGTGAACCGAGCACTCGGCCACGCCACCCGGCGGGGCCGGAGAGTCGGCGTCATCTTCCTCGACCTCGATCGGTTCAAGGTCGTCAACGACAGCCTCGGCCACGCCGCCGGGGACCAGCTCCTCGGAGCGCTCGCCGACCGGCTACGGGGCGCCGTGCGCCCGTCCGACACTGTGGCCCGCGTCGGCGGTGACGAGTTCGTCATCCTCTGCGACGACGTGGTCGACACCGCCGCGGCGTTGGAGGTCGCGGAGCGGATCACCCAGGCCATCGTCCGGCCCACCGTCATCGACGACCGCGAGCTGTTCGTCACCGCCAGTCTCGGTGTCGTCGTCTCGCGCGGCCCCGACGACTCGGCCGATGCGCTGCTGCGCGACGCTGACGCCGCGATGTACCGGGCCAAGGACCAGGGGCGGGCCCGCATCGAGCTCTTCGACGAGGCGACCCACCGGCGGGCGGTCACGTTCCTGGAGCTCGACGCCGACCTGCACCGGGCCGTCGAACGCAACGAGTTCGTGGTGCACTACCAGCCGATCGTGGATCTCACGACCGGGAAGGTCAGCGGCCTCGAGGCGCTCCTCCGCTGGCAGCACCCGACCCGGGGCCTCGTCGAGCCGGACGAGTTCATCGGTCGCGCCGAGGACAACGGTCTGATCGTGCCGATGGGGTTCTGGGCCCTCCGCGAAGCCTGCCGGCAAACCACGGTCTGGCAGTCCCGCCAGTCGAGGGGGCCACCGTTGCACGTCAGCGTGAACCTGGCGCCGCGCCAGCTCACCCACCGGAGCCTGGTCCCACAGCTCGACGAGATCCTCCGCCGCACCGGGATCAACCCGGCGACGGTATGGCTGGAGCTGACCGAGGGCGCGCTCATGGAGGATGCCGAGAAGACGATCACCGTGCTGACCGCGCTGCGTGAGCTTGGGGTCCACCTCGCCGTCGATGACTTCGGCACCGGATACTCCTCGTTGGCGTACCTCAAACGGTTCCCGGTCGAGGCGCTCAAAGTCGACCGCACGTTCGTCGACGGGCTCGGCCGCGAATCCGAGGACACGAGCATCGTCGGCGCCGTCGTCGGCCTGGCGCACTCGCTCGGCATCGGCGCGATCGCCGAAGGGCTCGAAACCCCGTCCCAGCTCGCGGAGCTGCGCACGATGGGCTGTGACTTCGCGCAAGGATTCCTGTTCGGGCCACCGAAGGCCGCGCCCGAGGTGGGCGAGCAGCCCGCTGACGACCTGCGCCGCTGGCACGACGACGTCATCACCTGAGCGGTCCCGACGCCCGGGACCGCGTTAGGTTCGCGGTTCCGTCTCCGACCCCGCCGGGGTCCGCGTCGAGCCGATAGGCGGGAAGAACGACACCGGATCACCCCGAGCCGGTTGCCCCGACCGGTCCCCCAGGAGGAGCGATGAAGTACGTCGAAGCGGCAGGGTTGCGGCTCTCCGCGATCGGTCTCGGCTGCTGGCAGTTCGGGTCCCGCGACTGGGGCTACGGCAAGTCGTACGGGGAGACCACCGCGGCTGCGCTCGTGCACCGGGCGCTCGACCTGGGCGTGAACCTGGTCGACACCGCCGAGGTCTACGCCCACGGGGTGTCCGAGGCGATCCTGGGCCGCGCCCTCGCCGGGCGCCGCGACGAGGCATTCGTCGCCACGAAGGTCCTCCCGGTGTGGCCGACCGCCGGGCGAGTCGAGGAGCACGGGCGGCTGTCCGCGCTGCGTCTCGGGGTGGAGCACATCGACCTGTACCAGGTGCACTGGCCGAACCCCGTCGTGCCGCTCCGCTCGACGATGCAGGGCATGCGCGGCCTGCAGGACGAGGGAGTCGTCAAGGAGGTCGGGGTCAGCAACTTCTCCGCCGACCGCTGGGCCGCCGCCGAGCACGACCTCGGCCGTCGTGTCGTCTCGAACCAGGTGCATTTCAGCCTGCTGCACCGCAAGCCCGATCGCGGCAACGTCGCCTACGCGGTGGAGCACGACCGAATCGTGATCGCGTACAGCCCCCTGGAGCAGGGTGTGCTTGGCGGCCGCTACGACGCGGAGCACCCGCCGCCCGGGCCGGCGCGGCGCAACAACCCGCTATGCCTTCCCGAGAACCTCCAGCGCGCCACGCCTGTCATCGAAGCGGTCCGCCGCATCGCCAAGACCCACGACGCGACGCCGGCCCAGGTGGCACTGGCCTGGCTGCTCGCCAAGCCGAACGTCGTCGCGATCCCCGGTGCCAGCTCGGTCGAGCAGCTCGAGCGCAACGTCGCGGCCGCTGACCTCGACCTGAGCGAGGCCGAAGTCGCCGAGCTCACCGCCGAGAGCGACCGGTTCCAGCCGATCAGCCCACCGGCCACGGGGCTCGCGCTCCTGCGGGCCCGCCGGTCCTCCGCAGCCTGACGCGAACACCGAGCGACGCTGCCCGTCATCGGGGCGGTGCGCGCGCGCAGCCAACCCAAGCCATGCGTGGCCGACCTTGCGGCTCTCAGCCGGCACTCGCGGCCAGGTCTCGGACGGACGTTCGTCGCGGTTCGTCACGACGGGGCCGCTGAGGCGCTCATGCTCCTGACGAGCGGGAGGGCCCGCGCCGCGGCACGCGGGTGGGCCCTCCCCGCCGGTCGCTAGGGCTTCGTGGCCTCCACCGGGGCCAGGTCGCGGGTCAAGAGGAGCACGCTGAGGATCAGAAGCCACCCCGCCCAGATCAAGAACGCGACCAGTCCCACGGTGTGGATCGGGGTGTCGTTGTCGGCGACGCCGATGCCGGCGATGAGCCACAGCACGGCGATCCCCTCACCGATCCATCCGAGGAACCGCTCCACGACCGGGTAGCGCAGGATCATGACCGATGTCGCTGAGGTGAAGACCGCGAGGGCGAACGCGCCGACCGCCAGCAGCACCGTGGCGAACAAGTAGAAAACCTGCGCCACACCGCCGCCGAGGTCACCGACGTAGAGCGCGACGAACGCGACGCTCGCCCCCGCGATGGTCGCAAGCACGAGGCTGGCGATGCCACCGATGAGGGCAATGACCGACAGGCGCGTCCCCCCGATCTCGGCCCGCCGCAGGCGGGTCCACAGGCTGCCGAGGAACCACAGGAACGCCACCGCGGCCAGCCCGTTGAGATACGCGCCAACCTTCAGCGCGTCCTGATTGTCATGGAAGTAGCTGACGATCTTCGCCCCCGAATCGGTGGGCTTCGGCGGCGTGCCGCCGATCAGCGCGGCGACGACGACCAGGACCACGAACACGATCCCGGCCGCGAGGCCGTACCGCTCCCAGGTGGAATCGTTCACGTCTGCCTCCCGATAGACGATGGTGGAGCCGCGGGGACGGCCCCCACCGGCACCAGGGGGCTACTGGACACGAGGGCCGCTCGCAAGTGAGAGGCGAAGCACGGCCTCCCACCAGCGAAGATGTCGCCTCCGCCCGAGAGCTCCTCGTGGCCACCGTCTCGTGGCGTGACCAATCCGCGGCGCTCCGAACCCCGTATACCGTGCAGGCCGCGCCGCGGGCGAGGCCAGGCCGGGCGACTCGCGCCCGAGGGGGCGTCGTGGACACCCGCACCGTGCGTGACGGCGTCAGGGTCACCGGCGCGACGGTCACCGCCGGTGTCGTCCTGATCGTCACGCTCGCCGCGTTCGGCGTCGACAGCGGCCAAGCCGTCCTGCATGTGCGCCACCCGCCAGTCGCCCAGGACCTCCAGATGCGGGCCAGCGACTTCCACAACCTGCACACGATGACGATGGTGCGCGGGTTCTTCGTCGACAACCGGCTCGGGCATCTCGCAGCGGCGCTGCGCGCCGCGCGGGCCGGCAAGGGCGTGTACCCCGTCGGGACGATCCTCCAGCTCGTCCCCCAGGAAGCGATGGTCAAGCGGCGCAAGGGGTTCAGTCCCGCGACCCACGACTGGGAGTTCTTCTTCCTCCAGACGACCCCGCAAGGCAGCACGATCGTGAACCACGGCACGACCACGGTCGTGAACCGGTTCGGCGGCAACTGCGCGAGCTGTCACCTCGCGGCCCAGTCCCACTTCGACCTGGTCTGCGAACACAACCACGGCTGCGCGCCGCTGCCCGTCGGCGACGACGTGATCGCCGCCATCCAACGCGCCGACCCCCGACCGCTCACCCCACCCACGAGCTGAGTCCGACTCGTCGTCGCGGCGCCGTCCGCGCCTCTAGCATCCCGCAGCGATGACCGGCTGGCGGTGGGCGGCGATCCCGCTGAGCGCATTCGTGCTCAGCGCCGGGCTCATCACACCCGCCGGGGCCCAGCCCGTGACGAGCCCGACGCCGGCGTGCGCCCGCGCGAGCGGTACGCCGCCGACATCCGTGGCGCCCGTCGTGTCGAGCCGGCCCGCGCCCCGCCTCTCGCCCCTGGCGCTCCCCGCGCTGCCGCTGCGCACCCGCGGGCCCCGCATCGTCGACGGGCGCGGCCGGGACGTGACGCTCGCCAGCGTCAACTGGTACGGGGCCGAGGAGCAGGACTACATCGTCGGTGGCCTCGACCGGCGACCCCTCGACGCGATCGCACGCGAGATTCGGGCTCTCGGGTTCAACACGGTCCGGCTCCCGTGGTCCAACGCGCTGCTCCACGACAACCCGGTGGTCTGCGACGGGAGCGTCGCCGCGAATCCGCGGCTCCGGGGTCAGCACGCCCTCACCGTCCTCGACGCGGTGGTCCGCGCCCTCGGCGCCCAGGGGATCATGGTGGTCCTCGACAACCACATGACCACGGCGGACTGGTGCTGCCTGCCCACCGACGACAACAACCTCTGGTACAACGCGGCCCCCAACCCGTCCCAGCCGGCGTGGCTGCAGCACTTCGACACCGCGCAGTGGCTCGCGGACTGGCAGACCATGATCCGCCGTTACGGCGGCCTCCAGTACCGCAACGTCATCGCCGTCGACCTCCGGAACGAACCCCGGGGCAGCGCCGCCTGGGGCACCCAGACCGGACCGTCACCCGGCTGCCGGCCGCCGGCTCAGAACCATCCGGACTGGCACGACGCTGCCCAACGCGGCGCGGCGTGTGTCCTCGCGGTCAACCCGGGCCTGCTCGTCATGGTCGAAGGCGTCGCGTACTCGCTCCTCCTGGACGGTGCCGCGACCGCACCGGTCGTGCTCCCCGCGGGGCATGGCCACCAGCTCGTCTACTCGCCGCACAACTACAGCCAGGACCAGGCCAGCGACGTCAACGCCGACCCCGTCCGCCTCGCCGCCCAGCTGAACCAGCACTGGGGGTTCCTCGCCTCTGGGTCCGCGCCGACACCGATCTGGGTCGGAGAGTTCGGGACCTGTCACACCGCGACGCTGCAGTGCGGCGACGACCACGACCAGTCCCACGCCTGGATCACGAACCTTGCCCGATTCATCACCGGCAACCGGTTCGGCTGGGCCTGGTGGCCGCTGAACGGGACCCAGTCGCGAGGAATCACGCGCGTCGCGGGTGACGAAGAGAGCTTCGGCGTCCTCGACACCACGTGGAGCTGCCAGGCGCAGGCCGCCCTGACCCTATTCCTGGCTCAGCTCCCGGGCACGACGCGGGGCGCGGACCTCCCCTGCGCGGGGTGACCGGTGGGCTCAGACGCTCGTCGCGGGCATCGCCTGCGCGCACACGATCTGGCGGAGCTCGTCGACGGCGCGGGACACGGCGTCGAGCTTCTCCTCCAGCCCGGCGAGCCGGTCACCCGCGGGGGGCGCCGCCGAGCGGGTCTGGAGCTGGGCGCGGCACCCCTGGAGGAGGCGCAGCGTGTCGCGCTCCTCGGCGATGTAACGGCCGAGCAGAGCGCCCGTCTGAATGTCGATCGAGTGATCCCGGAACATGCCGTCGAACACATCGGGCTCGTCGTCGGAGCAGAACTGGAGCACCTCGAGCGCTTCGAGCTTCTCGAGATCGCTACGGTCGGAGCGCGCGATGTCCATCCGCGTCGCGACGCTCGAGTTGTCGTCGTCGCGGACCTCGAAGCCGAGCTCGTTGATCCGCCGGGCGAAGCTCATCCCGTGCTCGCCCTCTCGGGCGGCCACGGTTCGCAGCACGGCCCGCACCTCGGGGTCCGGCGTCACCTCAGCCCAGGCCGTCAGGTAGGCGTGCGCGCGCGTCTCGGCCAGCGCGATCGCGTTCAGCAGCCCGAGGTAGCTCGGCTTCTCGCCCATCGTCGTCCCTTCGCCGTTCGGACATCCGCCGGCGGTGAGCGGCGGTGCCAGGCAACTGTGCCAGGCGGCCCGCGACACCCGCAAGGACCGAGGCGGGCCTAGTTGTCGGTCGGCTCATCCAGCGGGGCTGTCGAGTCCAGGAGGGCGCGGGCGCTCTGCAGGTCGTCGTCGAGCACGAGCACTCGCGCACCCTGGTAGAGCGCAAGGTGAGGCGCCCAGCCGTCGCTGTCCCCGTAGTCGGCGATGGCGCGGATCCCGTTCGTGGCCAGCATCGCGATGACGACGTCGGCCTCGAAGCGCGATGGGAACGACGCCAGCTCCACGATCCGTCCTTGTGGATGCGGGCTCGGCACTCAGACCACGGTACCGATCGGCGCCCGTGGCTACGCTGCACTGCCGGCCTCGGGGGAGGACCCATGACGTACAGCACCGGCCGGGTCGTCCACGACGCGGACGCGCACCTGATGGAGACACCGACGTGGCTGCGGGACCATGCCGATCCCGACATCCGCGATCGGATCCCGCCGCTCACCTACCCGGGTGGCAACGAGCTGCGCCAGACCGGCGATCCCGACGAGCAGCTCCGGGACCTCACGACCGCGTTCGAACGTCTCGCGGCGCGTCACCGGTCGGACGATTACCGGCGTGACGAAGCCGCCGAGATCATGCAGCGCAAGAACTTCGCCGCGACGGGGTCGTTCCTGCATGAGGACCGACCTCGGGCGCTGGACTTGCTCGGCTTCTCGAGCCAGCTGGTCTTCAACACGTTCCACAACCGTCGGCTCCGGGACTGGGAGCACGGCGACGACGTCGACCTCGCGTACGGCGCGGCACGAGCCCACAACCGTGGGATGGTCGAGTTCTGCTCCGCCGATCCCCGCCTGCTGCCCACCTGCTACGTGCCGCTGGCCGACTTCGATCGCGCCGCGGCGATCGCCGACGAGTCGATCGCGATGGGGGCCGCCGCGCTCCTCGTGGCGTCAGGCTGCCCGCGCGACCATTCGCCGAGCCATCTCGGGCTCGACCCGGTGTGGGCCCGTGCGCAAGCAGCCCAGATCCCAGTCGTTTTCCACGTCGGAGGGACCGGCGACCTCATCGACGCCGCCTACTTCCGCAACGGCCTGCCCGTCCCTCCGGACTTCCACGGTGGCGAGGAGAACTTCCGCTCCGTGGACTACATGGGCATCCCGGGGCCCCCGGCGCAGACGCTCGCCACGATGATCTTCGACGGCGTCCTCGACCGGTTCCCGACGCTGCGGATCGGCGTCATCGAGCAGGGCGCGATCTGGCTGCCGTCCTGGATCCGCCAGCTCGAAGCGGCCTTCGACGCGTTCGTCCGACATGAAGCTCGCCTGCGGGCGCTGACGCTCCGACCGACCGAGTTCGTCCGGCGGCAGGTGCGTGTCACGCCGTACCCGACCGAGGACGTCGGGTGGATCATCGAGGAGTCCGGCCCCGAGATCTGCATGTTCTCCTCCGACTACCCCCACGTCGAGGGAGGCCGCCGCCCGCTCGAGCGCTTCGAGGCCTCCCTCGGCGACCTCGACGAGACAATCCGCCGACGGTTCTACTGCGACAACTTCCGGGATCTCATCGGGTCGGCGGCGACGGCGCTGGCGGCGTAGCGCCCGAACGGGTTGCCCCCGCGGGGCCGAGACGGGAACCGAGGGGCAGCGTGCTCGGCGCCCGGAACGTGTCGGTCACTTCGTCGTGCTTCGTCTCATGCTCCCCTGGCTCGGGGGCCGTCGACGACCCTCCGCACGCGCTGGCCGCCACAACCGCGAGCCCCGCGGCGAACGCGGCGACACGGCGTGCGGGCCGAGCCCGGAACGGGAGGTCGACACGAGCGTTGGGGTGTCGGGTGCGCCGCGCCATGTCCTCCCCCCTTTCGGGCTCTCTAAGCGTGGTGGAACGTGAGTAGGAACTCGATGAGCCCATGGTCGTTGGTGCTGGCGGGGCCGCCGCTGGGATTCGAGATGTTCCAGTCGGCGAAGGTGATGGGAATGGAGCCCGAGACCTGGATCGCCGACCCGGTCTCCTGGGCCGCCACAGCGGCCTGCACTGGACGCGTGACGCCATGGAGGGTCAGCGTCCCTGCCGCGCTCACATGCACGGTGGTGCCGGGCGCCGGGAGCGAACCCACCGGGATCGGCTTGGTGAGGGCGAACGACGTCGTCGGGAACCGAGCCGTGTTCATGATGCGATTCTGGAACTGGTCGTCGCGTTGGCTCTGGTCGCTGCTCACCTTCGTGAGGTCGACGGTGATCGTCGTGGTATCGACCCTGTCGGCCGGACCGATGGTCAGCTGCCCGGTCACCGCGGTGGTGCGACCGACAGCGGTGTTGGACTGGCCGAACAGCACCTCACCGATGCGGTAGCCGGCTTGGGACCCTCCGGCGACCTTCCACGTCCCGGCCAGACGCACGGCCGCGGCGCCACCAGTCGAGGTCTTCGTCTTGGAAAGCGAGAAGCGGGCCGGGGCGGGACCTTCGATGAAGTGGATATAGATGTACGGGACGGCGACGGCGAGGACGACGACGAGGACGACGCCGCCGAGCACCCACCGCTTCCAGTGATGGAAGCGGCGTCGAGGCGGATCGGCGACCGGATCGGGGGTCATGTCGGCTCCTCGGGATCGGTTCTCGACAGGGTGCCAGCACCGACCGCCCGCGGGACGGCTACTCGATGGGGGATGACGGGCATGGTCGCGCGCGGGGGCCGGCCGGGGACGCCGACCCCCCGCACGACGGGAGCTCGGAGGCCGTCGGCATCTGGCCGACGTTCTCCTGGGCTTCGCGCTTCGCGCTGCGCGCTCTCGCCCTTCTCGTCGGTCGGGTCCTCGTTCGGCTCGAACGTGCCGCCGGGTGCGCCGTTGGTCGCGGCGGGAGCGGTGGTCGAGGTGCCGGCGGTCTGGGCGCTTCCCGAGTTCGCACCGAACACGGCAACGCCGATGGCGCCACCGCCGAGCATCGATCCCGCCATCGCGGCCGCGAGGACGGCGTTCCGGGTGAGATTCACACGCTGCTCCTGTTCGTGGGCTGCTGGGTCGCCACCGACATCGGAGGTGGCCGTGACCCTGCCCGATGGAGGTAAGGGCGCTGTCGAGCCGGTTGAAGTGTCGGGCAAGAGGGGGCACGCCGCGACGACGACGCCCGACACGACGACGTGGTGCCCGAGATGGTCCGCCGCTCGCGTACCGGTCCGTCCGCACGGGACGCCCGGTCCTTACCCTGGTCTCACCTAGAAGGGATAGACCACCAGCTGTGGCGAGCCGCGTCCTCTTGGCCGAAGATGATCGGGCGACCCGAGAGTCGTTGGTGCGGGCGTTGGAGCTCGATGGCTACGACGTACATGCCGTCGGGGACGGGGCCGCCGCGTTGGAGGCCTTCGCTGCCGAGACGCCAGACGTCGTCGTGTTGGACCTGATGATGCCGCACGTCGACGGGCTCACCGTGTGCCGTCGCCTCCGGGCGCAGAGCTCCCGGTCGCCGATCCTGATCGCCACCGCCCGGACCGAGGTGTCGGACCGCGTCTCGGGGCTCGACGCCGGTGCTGATGACTACCTGCCGAAGCCGTTTGCCCTCGACGAGCTCCTCGCCCGGATTCGCGCCTTGCTGCGTCGTGCCGAGTACGACACACCGGAACGAGAGCTCCGTGTCGCCGACCTTCGGGTCGATGAAGCAGCGCGGCGGGCCTGGCGGGGCGACCAGGAGCTCGAGCTCACGAAGACGGAGTTCGACCTGCTGCAGCTCCTGGTCCGCAACGCGGGGATCGTGCTGAGCCACTCCACGATCTACGAGCGGATCTGGGGCTACGACTTCGGGTCCGACTCGAAGTCCCTGGCCGTCTACATCGGGTACCTGCGGCGAAAGACCGAAGCGGACGATGCGGCGCGCCTCATTCACACCGTGCGTGGCGTCGGGTACACGCTGCGAGCCTCATGACGCTCCGGGCGCGGCTCGCGCTGTCCCTCGCGGTCCTCGCGGCCCTGTCCGTCGTCATCGTGTCGGTCGCAAGTTATCTCGCCACGGACCGGCGTCTCCACGACGACCTGGACGCCGCGCTCGTCGGCTTCGCCGTCCGGCTCTCCGACCCGGACGGCAACACCGCGCACTCGCTCTGCGACGGGCTGAGCCGAACGCAGGTGTTCCCGAACGGCAGCTCGTTCCAGGAGTTCGGCGGCGTTCTCGCCGGACTCCCCGCGTCAGCCCTCGAGTGCGTCAGCTCGACCGGCCAGGTCCTCGCGTGGACCGGCGCGGTGCGACTCACCGTCGACGACGGCGCGCGGGACGCCGCGACCCGGTACCCGTCCTCGGAGAACGAGCGGGGAACGCCGCTCGGGCCCACCATCGGCACCGGGTCGTCGACACCGCCAAGCCTTCCGCCGACCGGGTCGGCGCCGACGACCACCGCGACCCGCAAGGCGGTCTCGGCGGCTCGGACCATACACGTGGACGGTCATCCCTACCGAGTGGTGGTCGTGGCCGTCCCCGGCGGCGGCGCCATCCAGATCGCCCGCAGCCTCGACGCCACGCAGCACGCGCTCGCATCGATCCGGAACCTCGCGCTCGCCGTCGGCGTCGCGGTGATCGCGCTCGCCGCCCTGGCGGGCTGGGTCATCGCCCGCCGCACGACACGCCCGGTGCTGCGGCTCACCGACGCCGCCGAAGCGGTCGGCGCCACCGGCCAGCTCGAGATCCCCGTCCCCCCGGGGGGGAAGGACGAGGTGGGCCGCCTCGCTCGGGCGTTCGGGTCCATGCTCGACGCGCTCAACCGGTCTCGAACCCAGCAGCAGCGCCTGGTTCAAGACGCCGGCCACGAGCTGCGGACCCCGCTCACGAGTCTGCGGGCGAACGTCGACACGCTCCGCCTGCACCCCGATCTGGCGGGCCCGTCGCGCCAGCATCTCCTCGACGACCTCGACAGCGAGCTGCGGGAGCTCTCTGGCCTCGTCG
>DATISY010000102.1:0-6350 GCA_035468285.1 Acidimicrobiia bacterium
CGCGGCATCGGCCTCGGCCACAAGCTGCGCGCCTACCGTCTCCAGGACCAGGGTCGCGACACCGTGGAAGCCAACGTCGAGCTCGGCTTCCCCGTCGACTCCCGCGAGTACGGGATCGGCTCCCAGATCCTCGTCGACCTCGGCATCACCACCATGCGGCTCATGACGAACAATCCCTCCAAGTACGGCGGCCTCGAGGGCTACGGTCTCGAGATCGTGGAACGGGTCCCGCTGCGCACCGAACCCACCGACGAGAACATCTCGTACCTGCGGGCCAAGCAGGACAAGCTCGGCCACTACCTCGACATCGACGGCGGACACGGCGGGATCTGAGTGGGGGAGTACGCACCACCGGCCGAACCGGTCGACGCGTCCGACATGCGCCTCGCGATCGTCGCGGGCCGCTTCAACGACCACGTCACCGCACCCCTCCTCGACGGGGCCCTCGCCACCCTCGACGCCCACGGCCTCGACCCGGCCACCGTCCCCGTCTACTGGGTGCCGGGCGCGTTCGAGATCCCGCTCCTCGCCAAACGGCTCGCGTGCTCCGGCACCGTCGACGCCGTCATCACCCTCGGCGCGGTGATCCAGGGCGACACGGCCCACTTCGAGTACGTCGCCGGCCCCTGCGCCGCCGGCATCGCCCAGGCCGCGCTCGACACCGGCGTCCCCATCGCGTTCGGGGTCCTCACCACCCACGACGCCCAGCAGGCCCTCGACCGGGCGGGCGGCCCCGAGGGCAACAAGGGCGCCGAGGCGGCCACCACCGCCCTCGAGATGGTCGCCCTCCTCCGCACCCTCCCGGCTGGCGCGGGACCCCGATGCTGAGCCTCGTGCTCCCCAAGGGCTCCCTCGAGCACGCCACCCTCGAGCTGTTCGAGGACGCCGACCTCGCGGTGCAACGCTCCTCCGACGTCGACTACCGCGCCACGATCGACGACCCCCGCGTCACCGACGTGCGGATCCTCCGCCCCCAGGAGATCCCCCGGTACGTCGCCGACGGCCGCTTCGACCTCGGCATCACCGGCCGCGACTGGATCGAGGAGACCGGCGCCGCCGTCGACTCCCTCGCCGAGCTCCACTACTCGAAGGCCACCGCCCGACCCATCCGGGTCGTCCTCGCCGTCGCCGCCGACGCGCCCGCCCAGGCCGTCACCGACCTCCCGGCCGGTGTCCGGGTCCACACCGAGTACCCCGAGCTGACCCGCCGCTACTTCGCCCAGCACGGCATCGACGCCGACGTGTCGCTGTCCTACGGCGCCACCGAAGCCAAGGTGCCCGACATCGCCGACGCCGTCGTCGAGATCACCGAGACCGGCCGGGCGCTGCGCGCCGCGGGCCTCAAGGTCATCGACACGATGCTCCTCTCCTACACCGAGCTGATCGCGAACCCCGCGGCCCACGCCGACCCCGACAAGCGCAAGGCCATGGAGCAGCTCCAGACGCTCCTCACCGGCGCGCTCGAAGCCCGGGGGCGGGTGCTGCTGAAGCTCAACGTCGACGAGGCCAGCCTCGCCGCGGTCATCGACCTGCTCCCCGCGTTGAAGGCCCCGACCGTCTCGAAGCTCTTCGGCGACGACGCGTACGCCGTCGAGACCGTCGTCGCCAAGAACGAGATCAACATCCTCATCCCCGAGCTCAAGGAACGCGGCGCGACGGGGATCATCGAGCTCCCCATCGCCAAGATCGTGCACTGACGTGCCCGACCAGCACGGCCGTGTCGCCGCCTACGACAACCGCCGGGGCCTCGGCATCGTCGAGACCGACGACGGCACCCGGTACGGGTTCCACTGCACCGCCATCGCCGACGGGACCCGCGACATCCCCGTTAGTGTCACCGTCACCTTCGCCGTCGTGCCGGGCCACGCCGGCGCCTGGGAGGCGGCCACGATCCGGGCCGTCTGACGGTCAGCCCGCCCCGTTCGCCGGGACCGTCCCCTTGATCCCGCTCCGACTCCGGGCCGGCCCGATCGTCCCGCTCAGGTTCGACGCGGTGTTCACCAGCGCCACGTGCGACATGGCCTGCGGGAAGTTCCCGAGCATCCGACCCGCCGCCGGGTCGAACTCCTCGGCGAGCAACCCGACGTCGTTGCACAGGCCGATGAGCCGCCCGTACAGCGCCCGGGCCTCCGGCATGCGGCCCATCAACGCCAAGTTGTCGGCCAGCCAGAACGAGCAGGGGAGGAACGCCCCCTCACCCGGCGGGAGCCCGTCGACGCCGTTGGCGGTCTCGTAACGCTGCACGAACCCCTCACAGATCAGCTCCCGTTCGATCGCCGCGACGGTGCTCGCCACCCGCTCGTCGTCCGGCGGGAGGAACCCGACCAGCGGGATCATGAGCAGGCTCGCGTCGAGCGCGTCCGACCCGTAGTACTGCACGAACGCGTCCCGCTCGGTGTTGAAACCCTGCTCGCACACCTCGGCGTGGATCTCGTCGCGCACCGCGGCGAGGTGCGTGACGTCGCGGCCGAGGTCGGCGTGGAGCAACGTGATCGACTTCACCGCCCGGTCGAACGCCACCCAGGCCATGACCTTCGAGTGCGTGAAATGTTGCGCGCCGCCCCGAACCTCCCAGATCCCCTCGTCGGGCTGACGCCACCCGTCCTCCAAGAAGTCCAGGATCGCGATCCCGACCCCCGAGACGCTGCGCTCGATCGTCATGCCCAGCTTGCGGCTCACATGGATCGTGTCCGCCACCTCGCCGTACACGTCGAGCTGGAACTGCGCCGACGCCGCGTTCCCGGTCCGCACCGGCCGCGACCCCTCGTACCCGGGGAGCCAGTCCAGCTCGAGCTCGGTCAGGCGACGCTCCCCGGCCGGCCCGTACATGATCTGCATCCGCTCCGGCGACCCCGCCACCGCCCGGACCAGCCACTCCCGCCAGGCGCGCGCCTCGGTCTCGTACCCGAGCGTCAGGAGCGCGTACAGCGAGAACGTGGCGTCACGCAGCCAGCAGAACCGGTAGTCCCAGTTCCGGACCCCGCCGACCCGCTCCGGCAACGACGTCGTCGCCGCGGCGAGCAGCCCCCCGGTCGGCTGGTAGGTCAACGCCTTCAACGTGATCGCGGACCGTTGCACCAGCGGCGCCCACTCACCGTCGTACTTCGAGCGTGCCGACCAGCGCCGCCACCACTGGCTGGTCCGGTTCAGCGCCCCTTCGCAGTCCACCCGGCCCGGGAGCGGCTCCACCGACGTCTGGTAGGTCAGCACGAACCCGACCCGGTCCCGGGCCCGCACCGTGAAGTCGGACACGGTCCGCAGGTCCTCGCCCCGTGTCTTCACCGGGCTGTGCAACACCACCGCGTCCGGGCCCCCGATGGCGTGCAACACCCCGTCGTGCTGATGCACCCACGGGACGATCGACCCGTAGTCGAACCGGAGCACCAGCTCCATCCGCATCGGCACCGTCCCCCGGATGCCCTCCACGATGCGGATCACGTCGATGTGCTCGTCGCGAATCGGCATGAAGTCGATGATCCGAACCGCGCCCTCCGGGGTCTCGAACTCCGTCTCGAGGATCAACGTCCCGTCCCGGTACTGACGCCGCGCCGCCCGGCCGCCTGCCTGGGGCGCGATGAGCCACCGGCCGTGGGACTCGTCCCCGACCAACGCGGCGAAGAACGCCGGACTGTCGAAGCGGGGCGCGCACATCCAGTCGATGGACCCGTCGTCAGCGACGAGCGCCGCGGTCTGGGTGTCACCGATCAGCGCGTACTGCTCGATGCGCGAGGGCATGCGAGCAGGGATGCTACGTGCCCGACCCCCCCGAGCTGCGCTCCTGCACCTGCACGAACGCCATCCGCAGCTGCGTCAACGCGTCACGCAACGGCTCCTCATGCTCACCCAGCCGCGACCCCAACGTCTCCACGATCGCCGCGACCGCGTCGATCGCGAGCGCCGCGTCCTCGAGCCGGGGCGCCTCACCCTCCGATTCGGGGACCAGGTGCAGCACCGCCAGCTGCCAGAGCCCGACCACGTGGTTGGCGATCAGGTCCACGACCGGCGTCGCGGCCAGCTCGGCCCGCACCCGCCGCATCTCCGCCGCCAACGCCGCCTCGTCGGCCCCGTCACCGGCCCCACCGTCCGGCCCACCGGCCCCAGCACCGGGCCCGCCGGGCCCACCGCTGGGGGGAGGACCGGACCCGCTGGCCCCACCGGGACCAGGGTCCGTGGGGATGTGCTCACCGGAGGGTGTCCATAATCCGCTCACACTGATATCCTCGCTGCTCGACAACCGATGTGGGAAGTGGGACGTCCTTCCGCCGAACGCCAGACTGGCGAGAGACCGTCCCCACCCGGCCGGGACCCGTCTTTGCGGGCGACACCGAGTCCGGGTCCGTCCTTCGAGCCGGGGCCCTCAGCCCCGAGCCTGGTGGTGGCGGATGCTTCCTGCGTCCGCCACTGTTCGCGTCCGGCAACTACCGAGGTGATGACATAGCCACAGACGAAACCAGGATCAACGACCGCATCCGAGCCCGCGAAGTGCTGCTGATCGGCGGCGAAGGCGAACAGCTCGGCGTCAAGCCCCTCCCCGAGGCGATCGCCATTGCCCGCGCCGCGGAGCTCGACCTCGTGGAAGTTGCTCCCAACGCGAACCCGCCGGTCTGCCGGCTCATGGACTACAAGCGCTACGAGTACGAGCAGCAACAACGGCGAAAAGAGTCCCGCCGCAAGGCCACCCAGGTGGTCATCAAGGAGATGAAGTTCCGACCCAAGATCGACGTGCACGACTACACGACCAAGATGCGCCACGTCGAACGGTTCCTCGCTGAAGGCAACAAGGTCAAGCTCACCATCATGTTCCGGGGCCGGGAGATGGCCCACCCCGAGCTGGGCCTCAAGATCCTGGAACGCATCGCGGACGAGGTCAACGAGATCGCGATGGTCGAGTCAGCCCCCCGCCAAGACGGACGAAACATGACCATGGTCCTCCATCCCCTCAAGCGAGACCACCGCAAGGCCAACGCAGCCAAGGCCGCCAAAGCCGCGGCACCCGCCGCGTCGACCTCGACCCCGTCCGTCGGGGAACCCGAACCGTCCATCAGCGCGTCCGCCAAGGAGACCTGATGCCGAAGCAGAAGACCCACCGCGGCGCCGCCAAACGGTTCAAGATCACCGGCCGAGGCAAGATCCTGCGCCGCCAGTCGTACCGATCCCATCTCCTCGAGAAGAAGTCCAGCCGCCGCACCCGGCGCCTCGGACGCCAGAAGCAGGTCACCGGCGGCCAGAAGAAGCACGTGGAGCGTCTCCTCGGACGCGCCTAGCGCCCCGACGGAGCCACCGATCACCAACAGGAGCAGTCATGGCACGCGGCAAGCGTTCCGTCCACTCGAAGAAGCGCCGCCGACGGATCCTCGCGTCCGCCGAGGGCTACTCCGGCGCGCGCAGCCGCCACATCCGCGCCGCCAACGAACAGCTCCTCCACTCCGGCCAGTACGCCTACCGCGACCGCCGGGCCCGCAAAGGCGAGTTCCGCCGCCTCTGGATCGTCCGCATCAACGCCGCGTGCCGCGACCACGACATCTCCTACTCCCGGTTCGTCGCCGGCCTCAAAGCCGCCGACATCGACGTCGACCGCAAGATCCTCGCCGACCTCGCGGTGCGCGACACCGCCGCGTTCGGTGCCCTCGTCACCCAGGCCCGCGCCGCGCTCGAAGCCGCTTGACGAACCGCGGGCTCGGCGCACGCCACGCCGAGGTCCAGCGCCTCCGCGCCCTGGCCCGCGACCGACACGCGCGCCGCACCGAGCACGCCTTCCTCCTCGAGGGCCCCCTGCTCCTCGAAGCCGCCCTCGACCGGGACGCCCCCCTCGAAGCCGTCTACCTCGGCTACGGCGCCCGAGCCGCGTTCCCCGCCCTCCTGGCCCGCCTCACCGCCACCGGCATCCCGGTGCAGGACCTGCGCGAAGGCGTCCTCGAGAAGGTCGGCACCACCCGCACCCCCCAACCCGTCCTCGCCGTCGCCACCCTGCCCACCGACCCCCAGCTCCCACCCGACGGTGACGTCCTCGTCGCGGTCGACGTCGCCGACCCCGGCAACCTCGGCACCATGATCCGCAGCGCCGAAGCCGCCGGCGCCACCGCGGTCGTCGTCACCGGCGCCTCCGTCGACCCCCACAACCCCAAGGCCGTGCGCTCATCCGCCGGCGCGATCCTCGGCCTGCCCATCGTCGAGCAGCCCGACCCGGCCACCGCGCTCGACGCGCTCCACGACCAAGGCCGTCACACGGTCGGGACGACCGCCCGCGGCGGTCGCGCCAGCGACACCCTCGACGTCACCACCCCCATCGCCCTCGTCGTCGGCAACGAGGCCCACGGTCTCGCCCCCGACGTCCAATCCCGCCTCGACGA
>DATISY010000103.1:0-23327 GCA_035468285.1 Acidimicrobiia bacterium
CCCGTGGGGTCGCGCCGCTCGCCTGACACGTCGGGGTACGCAGGCCCGGGTCGCGGTGTCCGTTGCGCCGGCCCGGGCCCGACCGGCCGCGCCCGCTCCCCCCACCCGTCGGGGGCGACCCGCTTCCCACCCCTCATCCACCGCGGGCTGATTATGCGATGGGCCGGCCCGCGCCCACAAGCGCCGACGGTCTCGGGTCTCGGCCTCGGGCCGGGCGGGGCGGACGAGCCGCACCGGCTGTCACAGGGCCGCGCCAGAATGGGCCGCAAGACCCGAGCCGGACGAATCGAGAAAGGCAACGGTGGAGCCCATCCCTGCGGGCCGGACCGACCGGCACCCACGATGACCGCCACCGCGGCTGCTTCGACGCGTCCCGACCCCGGCCCCGACGCGGCCCCGGGTCCCCTCGATCGGTTCCACCCGGCCGTCGCGACCTGGTTCCGACGACGGTTCCCCGACGGGCCGACGGTGCCACAACGGTCCGGGTGGCAACACATCGCCGGGGGCACCGACACGCTGATCGCCGCGCCGACCGGATCTGGGAAGACGCTCGCCGGGTTCCTCGTCTGCATCGACGACCTGTACCGGCGCCATGACGCGGGCGAGCCGGTCGAGACCGCCACCCAGGTCGTGTACGTGTCGCCCCTCAAAGCCCTCGCGGTCGACATCGCCGAGAACCTCGACGGTCCCCTCGATGAGATCGCCGACATCGCCCGCGAGCTCGGGTTCGATCCGCCCGGCCTGCGCGTCGCGGTCCGAACCGGTGACACCACCAGCTCCCAGCGAGCCGCGATGCTCCGCAACCCGCCCAACTTCGTGGTGACCACCCCCGAGTCGCTGTACCTGCTCGTCACGAGCGCCAAGAGCCGTGAGCGGCTCCAGACGGTCGAGACGGTCATCGTCGACGAGATCCATGCCGTCGCCCGCGACAAGCGCGGCGCGCACCTCGCGGTCACCCTCGAACGGCTGGAAGCACTCTGCGATCGGCGCCCCCAACGGATCGGGCTGTCCGCCACCCAACGACCGATCGAGCGCATCGCCGCGCTCCTCGTCGGGGACCGCTCCCAGCCAGCCATCGTCGACGCCGGGCATCAACGCGACCTCGACCTGGCGCTCGAGCTACCCGACGGCGAGCTCGAGGCTGTCACCTCCGCGGAGCAGATGGCTGACGTCCTCGACCGCATCGCGCAGCTCGTCGACGAGCACCGAACCACGCTCGTGTTCGTCAACACCCGGCGGCTCGCGGAGCGGTTCGCGCACCTCCTCGCCGAACGCGTCGGCGACGACGTCGTCGCCGCGCACCACGGCAGCCTATCCAAAGATCGCCGGCACCGGGTCGAGACGCGACTCCGCGCCGGGCAGCTCAAGGCGCTGGTCGCCACCGCGTCCCTGGAGCTCGGCATCGACATCGGACCGGTCGAGCTGGTGTGCCAGATCGGGTCGCCCCGCAGCATCGCGACCCTCCTGCAACGGGTCGGCCGGTCCAACCACAGCCGGGCCGGCACCCCCAAGGGTCGCCTCTACCCGCTGACCCGAGACGAGCTCGTGGAATGCGCCGCGCTGCTCGTCGCGGTGCGGGCCGGCCGGCTCGACAGCATCGAGTTGTCACACCTGCCGCTCGACATCGCCGCTCAGCATGTCGTCGCGGAGACCGCGGCGAAGGAATGGCGGACCGACGACTTGTACCAGCTGATCCGACGGGCGGCGCCGTTCACGGACCTGACCCGGGCCCAGTTCGACGAGGTCGTCGACCTCGTGGCCGACGGCGTCCAGACCGGCCGCGGCCGCCGGGGCGCGTACGTGCATCACGACCGGGTGAACGGCGAGCTGCGCGGCCGGAAGGGCGCGCGCCTCGCCGCGCTCACCTCGGGAGGGGCGATCCCCGAGATCGGCGACTACCGCGTCGTCGCCGAACCGGACGACACGTTCATCGGCACCGTCAACGAGGACTGGGCGATGGAGTCGATGGCGGGTGACATCTTCCTCCTCGGGACGCACTCGTGGCAGATCCGACGAGTCGAGTCCGGTGTCGTGCGCGTCCGCGACGCCGCGGGTGCCCCACCGACGGTCCCGTTCTGGATGGGCGAAGCGCCCGCTCGGACCGCCGAGCTCTCCACCGAGGTCTCGGACCTGCGCCACCAGATCGACGCGTTCCTCGGCGCGAGTGACCCCGACGGCGCCCGCCGCTGGCTGACCGAGACCGCAGGCATCGGCTCGGACGCGGCGACGATGATCATCGACTACCTCGCGGTGGGTCGCGCCGCGCTCGGCGCGACCCCCACCCAGGACCAGCTGATCCTCGAGCGGTTCTTCGACGAAGCCGGCGGGATGCAGCTCGTCATCCACTCGCCGCACGGCGGACGGATCAACCGGGCGCTCGGGCTCGCGTTACGCAAGAAGTTCTGTCGCACGTTCAACTTTGAGCTCCAGGCCGCCGCGAACGACGACGCGATCGTCTTGTCCCTCGGGCCGCACCACAGCTTCCCCCTCGACGAGGTCCCCCGGTACGTGAGCAGCCGGACGGTCGACGAGACCCTGCGACAGGCGATCCTCGACTCCCCGATGTTCCTGTCCCGGTGGCGGTGGAACCTGAACCGGGCGCTCATCGTCCTGCGGTTCCGTGGCGGGCGCCGGAACCCGCCCCCCATCCAACGGATGGAAGCGGACGATCTCATGGCCGCCGTGTTCCCACAGGCCGCCGCCTGCCAGGAGAACGTCACGGGGCCCATCGAGATCCCCGACCAGGTCCTCGTCCGCCAGACCATCACCGACACCCTCCACGAGGCGCTCGACGTGGACGGGCTGCGCGCCCTGCTCGTCGCCATCGAGACGGGTGACATCACGGTGCGCTGCTGCGACACCACCGAGCCGTCCGTCCTCGCCCACGAGATCATCACCGCCCGCCCGTACGCGTTCCTGGACGACGAGGAGCTCCCCAACCGGCGCACCCGCGCCGTGACGCTGCGCCGCGGGCTGAGCGTCGACCTGACGTCGATCGGCGCGCTCGAGCCCGCCGCCGTCGAGCAGGTCCAGGCCGAGGTGACGCCGGAGCCCACGACGGCCGACGACCTCCACGACCTGCTGTGCTCCCTCGTCGTCGCGCACCCCCGGGGCGACTGGGACCTCTTGTGGCGCGAGCTCGTCGACCGGGGACGCGGCCAGCTCATCGACCATTACGGAGGCGAGCTGTGGTGCGCGACCGAAGCCGAGGAGGACGCTCGACGCGCCGTCGCCGGCGACGACGACGCGGTGGCGGCCGTGCTCCGCGGTCATCTGGAGATCTCGGGGATCACGACCGCGGAGGCCCTCGCCGAGACGACCACCCTGCCGGCAGGGCGGGTCGCGGCGGGACTGGCCATCCTCGAGCACGAGGGCTTCGCGCTCCAAGGCCGCTACACCGGATCGGACATCGAGTGGGTCGCCCGTCGGCTCCTGGCCCGCATGCACGCGTACTCGCGGCGCAGCCGACGCGACCGGGTCCACGCCGCCAGCGCGCAAGACTTCATGCGCTTCGCGCTCCGCTGGCAGCACGTCGCGCCGGGCACCCAGGTCGCAGGTGACGTCGGCTTGGTCGCGGTCATCAACCAACTGCAGGGATTCGAGACCGCGGCAGTCGCGTGGGAACCCGAGCTGCTCAGCCGACGGCTGCGGGACTATCGACCGGGGCTCCTCGACCATCTCTGTCACGACGGGCAGGTCGGGTGGCTGCGACTCACGCCCCGGGCCCGCGACGACGGGGCGACACCACCCGGTGTGCCGTCGAAGGCGACACCGATCTCGATCGTGTTCCGCGACGATCTGGGGTGGCTCCTCGAAGCCGCCCGGGCCGGCGGCGACCCCAGCGAACCCACCGTGGGGGCGACGGCCGAGATCCTCGAGGTGCTCCACGCTCGGGGCGCGTGCTTCGCGACCGAGCTCGTCACCGCGACGCGCCGTCTCCCCGCCGACATCGAGCGGGCCTTGTGGGACGGCGTCGCCCGGGGCCTCGTGACGTCGGACGGGTTCGGGGCGGTCCGCGCCCGGATCGCGGACCGTCGCCGGCCCGACACCCGCCGGCTGTCGCGGCTCATGCGGGGCGGCCACGTCGCCACGACGGGCGCGGGCCGTTGGTCGTTGGTGCCGCCGACCGGCACCGACGTCGACCGGGACGAGCTGGCGGAAGCGGTCGCGGAGCTGCTCCTCAACCGGTGGGGTGTCGTGTTCCGTGACCTCGCGGTCCACGACTCGATCCGCTTCCCGTGGCGGGACGTGCAGCGCGCCCTCCGTCGGCTCGAAGACCGGGGCCTCGTGCGCGGTGGCCGGTTCGTGACCGGGTTCAGCGGCGAGCAGTACGCGCTGCCCGCCGCGGTCGAACAGCTGGCCCAGGTGCGCAAGCAGACCCGCTCGGGTGAACGGGTGACCGTGAACGCCACCGATCCGCTCAACCTCACCGGGGTGATCGTCCCCGGCCCGGTCGTGCCCGCGGTGCGGACCCGCCGGGTCGTCTACGTCGACGGGGTCCCCGAGGGGAGCCCGCTCGTGGACACCTCGGCCGAGCCCGAGCCGCTCGAACCGGCCGACGTGGCGGTCTAGGGGTCGCTGATCCGGGCGTAGCCCGAGGCTGGGGTCCCCGGCGGGTTGACCACGCCCGGCTCGGCGTGCGGGTTCTCGACGCACACCTCACCCTCGAGCCCGTCGGGGTCACGGAAGAACAGGCTCAGGATCTCCCCGAAGTCGGTCACGAACCCGTCCGTGGCGCCCCGGGCGATCAGCCGGTCCCGGATCAGATCGAACGCCTCCAGAGAGTCCGCGTGCAGACCGAGGTGGTCGATCCGGCCGCGCCCGAACATCGGCGTCTGGCGCTCGGCTTCGTGATTGTCCGCCACCTGGAACACGTTGAGCTTCGCGGTCGGCCCGATGTCGACGAACGACAACGTGACGCCCTCCCGCTCCGGTATCTCCGCCGAGACGGTCGCGTCAAAGACCTCCCGATAGAACGCGTGGAACCGCGGCAGGTCCTTCGTCAGGATCGCCACGTGGTTGACACCGCTCAACAGCACGGCCCGACCTCCTTCACGGTCCGTTCACCGGTGGATGGCCCCTTCGCCGAGCTCTCTGCGGAGCGCCTCCTCGAACTGCTGCACCGCCGCCCCGGCGCGCTGCTCGCGAAGCCGCTCCAGGTTCGGATACCCGGCGTCTCGCTCCCCGTCCCACTCGTCGGCGAACCGACCCGACGAGATGTCGTCCACGAGGCGCCGCATCGTCGTCATCACATCGAGGTCCTCGTACGCGTCGCGGCGGGTGAGCTGGCCGTACTGGCTGGTCGGCGAGTGGAACCCGAACTGGGCGGCGTAGCCACCTTCCCGCACCAGGCGCATCGTCCGCTCGAACTCGCCCGAGAGGACCAGCTCGGTGATCACCGCCTCGAGGGGGATGCCCTGCTCGGTCATGACTCGCACGAACGCGTTGTTGACCAGGCCGAGCGCGGGTGAGAGCGCCTGCTCGACCGCCAGGTCGAGGATCGCCTCCTGGCGGGGGCTGAGCTCGATGGCGCCCTGGCGCAGCCCCCCGATCGCCTTGGCGACCGCGAGGACACGCTCCTGGGCCCGGCCGGTCGCGTCGTGCTGCACCCCCACTGCGGTGATGAACCCGATGCCCTCCTCGTAGCAGCGCCGCACCTCCGGGCCCAGCATGCGGGGGGCGACCATCCCGACGTCACCGTCGGGCCCGAACCGGCCGAACGCCAGCGTGTACCCGCTCGCGACGACGGTCAGCGCGTCGGCGCCGCGCTCGAGGCCTACGCCGGGGATGACGTCATCGGGCACGAGGACGCAGACCACGTCGGCGCCGTTCGCGCCCGCGAGGTCGGTGGGCGTGAACCCGTCGGTGACGGCCTGCTCCCGGCTGGCGTCGGCGCGCACGCAGACGCTGACGTCGAAACCCGAGTCCCGCAGGTTCAGCGCCCAGGACCGACCTTGGTTCCCGTAGCCGACGACCGCGACGGTTGATCCGTCGAGCGCGGCGAGGTCGGCGTCGTCGTCGTGGTAGATCGTCGTCACGGCCGCACTCTACGACGGCTCCGCTACGCGATGCTCACAGCCGCCGCCGCGACACCGAGCACGAGACACAGCGGCGAGTAGAGGCGCGTGTCGCGACGGGCGAACGCGGTGTCCCGGACCCGCTTGGAGAAGCCGATCCATCGGCCGTCACCCACGGCGCGGGCAAGGAGGACGACGGCGACACCGCCGCACCCGGCCCGGAACACGACCCGCGGGGACCACCCGACGCCACCGCCGACGAGTAGGACCGCGCTGACGGTCAGCAGCCCCGCGACCACGAACGTCGCCGCCGGTCCCGGCGCGATCATCGGCCGCCCCTCCACCGTCGGGATGACCGCGGACCCACCGCGATGCCCACCCAACGCCCAGTAGACGTGGACCGCGGCCAGCGTCGCGAGCACGGCGGCCGCGCCGGCCGCCACCCCCTCGATCACGACGGGCCTCGACGCCGTTCCCGGGGTCGGCCACGGCCCATTGCGTGCTCAGCGCTCGACGCGTTGACCAACCGCGATCTGGTGCCCGTCGGGGTCGCGGAGCACGAAGTCCCGCATCCCCCAGGGGTGCGTCGTGACCTCGGCGGTGATCTCGGCGCCCGCGTCGCGGCAGCGCTCGTACGCGGCGGTGACGTCGCTGACATCGACGTAGCACGCCGCGATCGCGGCGACCGCCGGTTCAGCCGTGGCGGCGAGCGCCAGCGAGGCGTCGTCCGCCGCGAGGATCGCGAACGTCACCGGCTCCCCCATCGTCACCACGGGTCGCAGCCCGAGCGTCCGCTCGAAGAACGCCACCGAGCGGGGGACCTCGCGTACCTCGAGGTTGGCTCGGATCCCGAGCAGGGTCGCACCCATCGCCCGTACGGTAGGCGCGCCCGGCCCCACCCTCACGGGCCGCGACGTTCGACCTCCAGCGCCCGCGGTCCTGCGAGACTGCCGCGATGCCGGCACGCCACGCCGCGGGCGCCTCGACGACGGTGACCCCCCGCCGGTTTCGACCATCGGGGCGCGGCGCAGTCGGATTGGCCGTCGCCATGCTCCTCGTCGCGGCGGGACTTCCGGCGTCGGCGGGCGCGAGCCCCGGCTCGCCCGGCCCGTACTTCACGGCTCCCTTCTCGGTCCGCACGAACCCGTTCACGTTCGGCCAGGATCCCTCGTGGACGCCTGACGGGCGGGTGCTGTCCAACGAGCCCGACGCGTCGGGCACCGAGCAGGTGTCCGTCTCGCATCTCGACGGTTCGCAGCGGCGCTGCTTGACGTGCGGCCAGCCCGGACCGAACGGGTTCCCGCAGGAACGCCCCCAGGGGGACTGGATCCTGTTCTGCTCGTGGCGGGGCCAGACGGTGACGCTCGGCGCCCCCTGTCTCGGTGGCGTCGGCGCCAACCTGTACGTGATGCGACCCGATGGCTCGCACGTGACGCCGCTCACGTCGCAGCCACCGGGCACGGTGTACGACAACTACCACCCGGCGTGGTCCCCCGACGGCCGCCAGATCGTCTGGACCCATGTCGCCTTCGACCCGATCGCGGCGGGCGGGACCCGTTGGACGATGCTCGTCGGCGACTTCGTCGCGGGTGGAGGACGCCCTCGCCTGGCCGACGTCACGACCGTCGGGCCGGCCGAGAACACCGGCTACGAGACGCAGGTGTGGGCCCCCGACGGCAGCGGGTTCCTCTACACCGCCATGGGCCAGAGCGGGTCGGGATGGCTCAACCTCGAGCTCTACTTCCTGCGCGTCCACGGTCACGGCGCGACGCTCACGCACCCCCAGTCGGTGCACCTGACCGACAACAACACCGCCTGGGACGAGCAGGCTGTCTTCACCCCCGACATGAAGGACGTTATCTGGATGTCGAGCCGGGGATCACCCAGCTGGTATCAGACCGTCATCACCGCGGCTCAGCAGACCGGGTTCGACGCGCCGATGCAGAACGAGACGTTCGGCCCGATGTTCTTCCTCACGATCGCCGACCCGGGGTTCCACACCGACCTCTACGAGCTGGACCTCGCCACCCACGCCACCCGGCGACTCACCGACCTCCACGCGATCATCCCCGAGTTCTACTTCGACCCGAGCGGCCGGCAGCTGCTCTGGAGCGAAGGGCGGCACGGCCGAACCGTCGTCGGGACGCTCGCCGCCTCCCCCACCCCGGGGCGGGTGGGCCCGCGGGTGGCGGTCGATCGGACCTGGGCCGGCGCGCCCCGTCACCCCGCGTCCGGGACGGCGTCGCCGGGCCCCCCGCCCACCCGGTCCGCTCCCCTGCCGACGGTCGTCGTCGAGGGCGCGCCGGTGCTCCAAGCCCAGCTCACGGCGCTCGCCGCGCACCTCCAGGGGCTCCCGACCGGGCCGGCGTGCTGTCGAGCCACGACCGGCTGACACCACCCACGCACGCTCGGGACGCGAGCACGACGACGGCGGGGGCTACGTTGCGCGCATGACCGACGCGCCGACAACCGACGATGCGTTCGTCCGGACGCTGCCCAAGGCGGAGCTGCACCTCCATATCGAGGGGACCCTGGAGCCCGAGCTCCTCTTCGAGTTGGCCGGCCGCAACCAGGTCACGGTCCCGTACCCCGACGTCGACGCGGTCCGCCAGGCATACGTCTTCGAGGACCTGCAGTCGTTTCTCGACATCTACTACGCCGGCTGCCGGGTCCTCGTCACCGAGCAGGACTTCTATGACCTGACCACGGCGTACGCCCGCCGGGCCGTCGAGCAGGGTGTCCGGCACAGCGAGATCTTCTTCGACCCGCAGACCCACACCCAGCGCGGCGTCGCGTTCGCGACCGTGGTGAACGGGATCACCGCCGCGCTCGCCACCGCCGAGACACAGCTGGGTCTCACGTCACGGCTCATCCTCTGCTTCCTCCGCGACCTCCCGGCCGAGGCCGCCCTGGCCACGCTGGACGAGGCGGCGCCGTTCCGCGACGAGATCACCGCCGTCGGCCTCGACTCCGCCGAGCTCGGCAACCCGCCCGAGAAGTTCCGGGCCGCCTTCGACCGGGCCCGCGCCGAGGGATACGTGACCGTGGCCCACGCGGGGGAGGAAGGCCCCCCCGACTACATCTGGCAGGCCCTCGACCTGCTCCACGTCCGACGGATCGACCACGGCGTCCGGTGCATCGAGGACGAGCGGCTCCTGGCCCGCCTCGTCACCGAGCAGACCCCCCTCACGGTCTGCCCGCTCTCCAACGTCAAGCTCCGGGTCTTTCCGTCCCTCGAACAGCACGACGTCGGGACGCTCCTGCAGCGGGGCGTGCGGGTCACCCTGAACTCCGACGACCCCGCCTACTTCGGTGGCTACATCGCCGACAACTACGTCGCCACCGCCCGCGCGCTCGGACTCACGCGAGACGACCTGGTCCAGGTGGCCCGCAACTCGTTCCTCGCGTCGTTCCTCGACGACGCCGACCGCCAACCGCATCTCGACGCGATCGACGAAGCCGTGCGCGCGACGCCGGGCTGACCGCTGCCGTCGGGGTTGGTCAGGCGGTCGACTTGGCCGCCGCGCCGGTCATGCGTCGCCAGGTCTCGACATCGCGCGCGTCGGCGGGGCGCCCCACCCGGGTGACGGTGTCGACGTCGCTGGCTGCCGCGCGCAGCGCCCCGACCGTGCACTGGCTCGGCTCCCGAGCCCGGAACGGGTCGAACTGGTAGTGGCGCATGGCGTTGCGGTGGGTGAGCCGGGCGACGACGTCATCGCCGAGATGCTCCATCAGCGGCACCAGCTGCTCCGGGGCGTGGGGCCAGCTGCTGTCCGAGTGGGGGTAGTCGGACTCCCAGCACACGTTGTCGACGTTGAAGTGGTCGAGGAGCTCGATTCCGATCGCGTCGTTGATGAAGCAGCAGAGGATCTGGTCCCGGAAAACCTCGGTGGGGCCGCGGCCCTGCGGGGGCTCATGACCCATCCAGGCGTTGTGCCGCTCGAGGGTGTGCTCGCCGCGCTGCAAGAAGTACGGGATCCACCCGATGTCACCCTCGGTGAGCGCGAAGCGAAGCTCGGGGAACCGGTGCCAGAACCCGGCCCACAGCAGGTCACCGAGGGTATAGATCGCCATGACCGACGAGAGGTTCATCGGCACGGGTGGCGGCGCGTCGGGCGCGGTCGACGCGCTCTTGGACGACGAGCCGACGTGACAGCACAGCACCGTGCCCACGTCGGAGCACGCCGCGAAGAGCGGATCCCACGCGTCGGTGTGGATGCTCGGCATCCCGAGCCCGGCGGGGTTCTCCGAGAACGTGACCGCGTGACAGCCCTTCCCGGCCAGGCGCCGCACCTCTCGGGCCGCTTCGTGCGCGTCGAAGAGGGGGAGCATCCCGCAGGGGATGAACCGGTCGGGATAGGCCCCGCACCACTCGTCGACGTGCCAGTCGTTGTACGCCTTGATCATCACGAGGTTGACGTCGCGGTCCGGCCCGAGGTTGAGCACCTGACCCGAGAACCCCGTCCAGTTCGGGAAGTTCAGACCGGCGAGCTGGCCGCCCGCGGACATGTCACGCACCCGTGCATGGACGTCGTAGCAACCGGGCCGCATCTCCTCGTAGCGGGTCGGGTTGACGTTGAACATCTCGGGCGCCTTGCCCGCGACCGCGTTCAGGCCGAGGTTCCGGCCCCGTACCGCGCCGTAGTACCACTGCTGCGAACCGTCGGGCTCGTCCACGACCCGGGGCATGAACTCCCGGTAGCGGTCCGGGACGTGGGCGTCGAACATCGTGGCCGGCTCACAGATGTGATCGTCGACCGACACCAGGATCATGTCGTCGGCACGCACACGCACCTCCCGTGACGGGCCGAGCCTACCGGCGCGTCCTGACGGCAGCCCGAGCCACCGCCGGCACCATCCCCCGGAAGCCCAGTCCACGCTGCTGGCGGTCGGATCGGCACGCTGCTAGGAACGTCACCGTGACGACCGACGGATGGGCCGCTCCCGGCTTCGACGGGGTCCGCCACGCGTTCGAGAAGAACTTCGCGAACGGTCTCGAGATCGGCGCCGCGTTCGCGGCGTATCACCGCGGCGAACTGGTCGTGGACCTCTGGGGCGGGATCACCGATCCCGCGACCGAGCAGCCCTGGGTTCGCGACACGCTCGAGCTCGTGTTCTCGACAACCAAAGGCGCGGCCGCGATCTGCGCCAACCGTCTGGCCCAGGAGGGCCGTCTCGACGTCGACGCCCCCGTCGTCGACTACTGGCCCGAGTTCGGTCAGGCCGGCAAGGCACGAATCCCGGTCAGCGACCTGCTGTCGCACCAGGCCGGTCTCGCGTGGGTGGACGAACCCCTCACGCTCGAGGAGGCCCTCTCCTGGGATCCGATGATCCACGCCCTCGAGCGCCAGGCGCCCCACTGGGAGCCGGGGACCGCGCAGGGCTACCACGCCGTCACGTACGGCTACCTCGTCGGTGAGCTGGTGCGCCGCATCACCGGCCGGACCATCGGCACGTACTTCCACGACGAGATCGCCGAACCCCTCGACCTCGACTTCTGGATCGGGCTCCCCGAGCGTGAGGAGCCCCGCGTCGCCCGACTCGTCGGTGAGCTCGTGACCGCCGACGCCGACGCCGACGCCGACGATCCTGGGTCCGCGGCCCTCGCCGCCCTCATCGGCCCCGACTCGATGCTGGGCAAAGGCCTCACCGCGGGTGGCGCGTTCGCCGACCGTGGCATCTGGAACACCCGGGCCGTCCATGCGGCCGAGCTCCCCGCGGCCGGCGGCATCGGTGACGCCCGGTCCATCGCCCGGATGTACGCGGCGTGCGTCGGCACCGTCGACGGCGTCCGACTCCTCACTCCCACCCAGCTCCGCGACGCGACGACGCAGCGCACCCACGGCCCGAACCGGGTGCTCCTCGACCTCGACGTCCAGTTCGGTCTCGGGTTCATGGTCCCGTCCGGACTGATCCAGCTGGGCGGCCCCCGTTCGTTCGGCCACTTCGGCGCGGGCGGGTCCGTGGGATGGGCGGACCCTGACGCCGAGCTGGCGTTCGGGTACGTCATGAACCGGATGGATGTCGGCGTCACCGGCGACCAGCGCAGCCACAACCTCGTCGACGCCTGCTACACCGCGCTGGCCTAGCGATGCCCGATCAGCGCAACGAGCCGTTCGAACGTCCACCCCGGGAGGAGATCCCGGCGATCAGCCGCGCCCACGTCGCGGCACAGGAGTCCTCGGACGACGACGTCCTGTGGGTCGCCGCGGGGATGCACCACGTGATCCTGGTGACCACCGGCCGCCGGTCGGGCCGCGAGCACAAGGTGACGCTCCCCTACTGGCTCGACGCCAATGGGGACCGCATCGTCGTGGCGTCGTTCGCGGGTGCGCCGCAGCACCCGGCCTGGTACCTGAACCTGGCCGACCCCGACGCGAACCCCGAGATTCTCTGCAAGGTCCAAGGGCGCCAGTTCTGGTCGCGCCCCGAGACGCTCGAGGGCGTCGACTACGAGACGACGTGGGCGGCGCTCACCGCCGACCGTCCGTACTACAACGACTACCAGTCCGAGACGCCCCGTCGGATCCCACTCGTCCGTCTCCGGGAGACCCGCCCGGCCTGACGGAGACACGCGGTGTGGGGCCTAGCCGGCTCGCTGCAAGGTGGTCGCGCCGGGGATCGTCGCGTCGGCCGTGAGGTGGGCGAGCGCGGCCGGGTCGGCCCGGAGGTACCCGGCCCAGAAGTCCAGCGTGGCGCGCAGCACCGCCCGGGACACGGGGTCGGCGCCCCCGAGATAGCCGGTGTGCATCCCGCCGAGGACGGTGAGAAGGTCCCGCGATCCCGGCGCCTTCCCGAACATGGCGACGCTAGCCGAGTAGCTGATCGTCGTGTCGGCGTCGCCGTGCACGAGCATCAGGGGCGTGTCGATACCGCGGAAGTCTGTGCCGCGAATCAACGGGGTGCCGGCGAAGGCGATCGCGGCCGAGATCCTCCGGTCGCGACAGCACGACCGGAACGCGACGCCCAGCGCGGTGACGCCGCCGAGGGAATGGCCGGCGACGCCGATGTGGGCCCGATCGATGACCCGACCGAGGCCGTGGGGAGCCCGGTCGAGCGCCACGACCCGGCTGATGACGAAGCTCACGTCGCTCGGCTGGTTGGCGATGTCGGTCACGCACGCGACCCCCGGCGTGTGGAGGCTCGACACCGGGAAGTCGGGCGCCGCGACGACGTACCCGGCCGCGGCCCAGCCCTGGAGCAGGGGGGCGTAGTCGGCGGCGCTCCCTCCGCAACCGTGCGCGAAGACGATCAGCGGGTAGGCGCCGGACGGGTGGCGGGGCAGCCAGATCGCCGTCTTCAACGTCCGGCTCCGCTGGGCCGGTCGGCGAGGCTCGGAGACGGCGGGCGTGCCACGGGTCGTGTCCACGAACGTCACGGTGCGCATGGTGGCGCCACCCGACGCGGGCTGCGTCGACGCCGACGCGGTCGCGGGCGTCGCGGTCAGCGCCGCGAGCGCGAGGATCACCGACGTCGTGATGGTGCGTCTGCCCCCCATGTCAGGTCTCGTCGGACGTCACCGTCCTGTCAGACGGGGCCGCGGTCAGCCCGGCGCGTCGCCGCTGGCGGTCGCGGCGAGCAGGTCGATCACGGGTCGGGCGCCCGGGATCTCGGAGGTGATGTCGAGTCGGACGCGTCCCGTGTCCTCGACCGCGCTGAGACGCAGGAAGGCGCAGCACGCGGCCTCGGTCACGGCCGCGGCCCGCACCGCGTCCGCCGCAGCCGCGGCGAACCAGAGCCGCACGCCATTGGGCACCGGCTCGGTGCCCTGGTGCAGGGTCCGGAGCGCCGCCCACCGGTCGAGCTGGGCGCGACCGCCGACTGCATCGAGTGAGCAGACCACGGGCATGGCCGGGACTGAACCGTCCATAACCTCAGCGTAGGCCTGCCGCGCGGTGCGTTCGACCCCGTGCAAGGACGGCGACAAGCGCGATGCTGACTGCCGAGCAAGACATCCCTGCGAGAGGGCGCCCCTCATGGCGCCAACCCAGGAGCCGGTCGCCACGCTTGGAGGCTCCCGGGCTGACCGGACGTTGAATCCGGTAGCGTCATCCGTCCGCGACGACCAGGCAGGGAGCAGCATCATGGCCGGGCGGCGCGACGCTCAGCAGCGGGAACAGGTGATCGAGGCCATCGGCCACCGCCTGGACCCAGGCGAGCAGGTCGTCGCCGTCCTCCCGTTCGCGTCGACGCCCAAGCGGCCCCGCCAACCCGGGGGCAAGGTCCGCACCGGGGTCTACACCTCGTATCGTCGCTACCGGCCGATCGTGCTCACCAACCGTCGGCTCTATGTCATCAGCGCCGGCCGGACCCCGTACCCGCGTGGGCTGCTGGCCGACTTCCCGATCGCCGACGTCAAGTTCGTCGACGTCGTCCCCGCCCGGTTCAGCGAGAGCCGCCTCTTGCTGGATCTTCCGGGTGAGGGCACCGTCCCGTTCGACCTCGGACGCTTCGACGTCGAGGCGCTCCCCGAGCTGCGCGACACGCTGGAACAGTCCTAGCCCGTCCCGGTGCGGGCGAGGCGCACATGGACGACCGACGGCGTGCCGACCATCTCGACGCACGCGTAGCTGGCGGGGAGCTCGTCGTGCGGTTCGAACAGTCGCTCTCCCCGACCGAGCAGCACGGGCACGATGGCGAGGTGCACGTCGTCGAGCAGGCCAGCGCGTAGGTACGCCTGGATGGTCGCGACGCCCCCGCCGACCCGGACATCCTGGCCGCCGGCGGCGTCGATCGCCTGCTGGCGAGCCGCGTCGATGCCGTCCGTCACGAAGTGGAATGTGGTCCCGCCGTCCATGGTCAACGACGGGCGGGGATGGCGGGTGAGGACGAAGACGGGATGGTGGAACGGGGGCGTGTCACCCCACCAGCCCTTCCAGTCGCCGTCACCCCAGTCGCCGCGGATCGGGCCGAACATGTTGCGGCCCATGATCGTCGCACCGATGCCGGCTTCGCCTTGCGCGGCCCACCGGTCGTCTGCGTTCTCCTCACCGCCGTCCATGCCGTGCATCCGACGGAAGCTGCGCGTCGCGAACACCCACTCGTGCAGCTGCTCGCCGCCGACGCCGAGCGGATGGTCGAGACGCTGATCGGGTCCGGCGGCGTAGCCGTCGAGGGACACCGCGAAGTTGTGGACACGCAGCTTCGCCATGGTCATCCATCGCTCTGGGGGCGCTCACCGTACCGATCCGCGGTGCCGGCGCGCGGGCCCAGTCTCGCCGGTCACAGGCCCGGTCACCGTGGTGTGACCGGTGTCCTGACGGTCGCCGACCGGGCCGGCGGCGCGTGCATAGGGTCACCGGGAGTTCCCCGGGCTGCGCACGGATCTCCGGGCCCGGCCGACGGCACGAAGGAGCAGCGGATGTACGACGGGGTGCTCGCCGAGACGATCACCATCCAGGGCGACGGCGGCGACGAGATCCCCGCCTATCTGGCCCGGCCGCTCGGTCCCGGCCCCTACCCGGGTGTGGCCGTGATCCATCACATGCCGGGCTACGACGCCGCGACGAAGGAGATGACCCGGACGTTCGCGGTGCACGGCTACGCCGCGCTCTGCCCCAACCTGCACTTCCGGGAAGCCCCCGACGCGACGCCGAGCGACGCGGCGGCGGCGGTGCGGGCCGCGGGCGGCGTCCCCGACGGCCGCTGCGTCGGCGACGTCGGCGCCGCGTTGCGGTACCTGCGCACGATGCCCAACGCGACCGGCCGCGCCGCGGTCATCGGCCACTGCTCGGGTGGCCGGCAGGCCTACCTCGTGGGTTGCAGCATCCCGGTCGACGCCGTGGTCGACTGCTACGGGGGCCGCGTCGTCGCCTCGCCCGACGATCTCACGGAACGCCAGCCGGTGGCACCGATCGACCTGACCCCGAACCTCTCCGGCCCGCTGTTGGGGCTCTTCGGTGCCCGGGATCGCAATCCCTCACCGGGCCAGGTCGCCCAGATCGAGGCCGCGTGCCGGGCGCACGACAAGACCTATGCGTTCCACTCGTACCCCGACGCGGGACACGCGTTCTTCTCCGTCGACCGGCCGAGCTACCGCGTCGAGGCGGCCGTCGACGGATGGCAGAAGATCTGGGACTGGTTCGCGACGCATCTCGACACCGGGGACGCCCCGGCGTAACCCGACCGGGTCAGGGGAGCCGGACAAAGCCGTCGGCGCCGAGCACCCAGCCGGGGTTGTGCGCAACCTCCCAGGGGTGCCCGTCGAGATCGATGAAGACGCCGGAGTACCCGCCGTAGAACGTCTCCGCGCCCGGCCGGCCGATGGTGGCGCCGGCGGCCTCAGCCTCGGCGAGGACCGTGTCGACCTCGGCGGGTGACCCGACGTTGTAGGCGAGGGTGACGCCACCCCACCCGTGTCCGTCACGACGCTGTTCTCGGCGAGCTGGCGCCGACCCCAGAGCCCCACGATCAGGCACCCGGCCTGGAAGAAGACCACGTCACCGTCGGGTGATTCCCCGGCCATCCGAGCGCCTCGTAGAAGGCCCACGCCCGGTGGACGTCCACCACCCCGAGCGTCACGAGGGAAACCCGGGCGTCCACGCCGGAGTCTCGCGCGGGATCCCCCGCCGTCCGTTCGCGACGGTTCGGCGGAGCCCACGTCCAGGCCCGGCGTCGCCATCGGGTCCGCGTCAGGACCCGGACCGGCCGGCTCACCACCGCCGCTCGCAACGCGGGCGTGCCCGTTGAGCCACCCGTCTCGGAGCGCGAGGATGTGGGTGAGCCCATCCGGGAGGTGGCCAGTGCGCCGATTTCCCCGACCGTTCGCCTGACTCCGGCGAGCACGTGCACCGCCCGTGTGCGTGCTCGCTCCCAGCCGAGGAGCCCGGTCGCGCGCGCCGGGCTCCTCTCGCGTCGGGACGACTCGAGGGCGTGCGCTCGACACGAGCACGCCGGCGACACGATCGGCCCGCCCACCCGGGAGCCTGTCACGCTTCGGGCAGATGTGACACCATGCGCCATGCCCGAGATCCGGCTGGGCGTGTTCCCGCCGCTCGAGGGTGCCGCGCCCGCATCCGGCGACCAGGGCGCGTTCGTCGCTGCGGCGGCTGATGCCGGTCTGGACCATGTCTGCACCGGCGACCACGTGAGCTTCTTCGTCGGCGCGGGCTTCGACGGGCTCGTCAGCGCCACCGCGCTCGCGACGGTGCACCCGACGATGCCGGTGTCCATCGCGGTCTACCTCCTACCGTTGCGCCACCCGACGCTCGTGGCCCGCCAGGTCGCCGATCTCGCGTCCCTGGCCCCCGGTCGCCTGGTGCTCGGCGTCGGGATCGGGGGCGAGGACCCGCACGAGCTCGAGAGCTGCGGCGTCGACCCCCGGACCCGCGGCCGTCGGATGGACGAGTGCCTCACCGTCCTGCGCGCCCTCCTCACCGGCGAGCCCGTCACGTTCCACGGTGCGTTCTTCGATCTCCACGACGCGTTGATCGTCCCCGCACCCCATCCGGCAGTGCCCATCATCGTCGGCGGCCGCTCCGACGCGGCAGTTGCCCGGGCGGCACGGTTCGGTGACGGGTGGATCGGCATCTGGAACTCGGCTCGCCGCTTCGCGGAGGTCGTCGCCCGGATCGAGGACCAAGCGGGCAAGGCGGGACGGTCCCCGGCGCCGCGGGACCACGCGATGCAGGTCTGGTGTGGGATCGCCGAGGAGACCGAGCGCGCCCGGCCACTCCTCGCGACCGCGATGGAACGCTTCTACCGGACGCCGTTCGAACGTTTCGAGCGCTACTCGCCGTACGGCACCGCGGCCGAGGTGGCCGAGTTCCTCGCCCCGTACGTCGCCGCGGGCTGCACGACGTTCAACCTGATCCCGCAGTCACCCGATCCCGAGACAGCCATCGAGGGCGCCTCCGAGGTCAAGCGGCTCCTCGCACGCGCGTGAGCGCGTCTCCGAGCTCGGCGCTCTCGGGTCGAGATTGCTCGTGGTGACGGTCACGCTCCCCCGGCGTTTCTGCGGGCCGCCGGGGAGCGCCAACGGCGGTTACGCGGCCGGGACGCTCGCCACCTATCTCGACGCCATCGGGGAAGTGACGCTGCGGCGTCCGCCGCCCCTCGACCGTCCCCTCGAGGTCGAGCGCGAACCCGAACGGATGGTGTTGCGGGACGGCACCGACGTCGTCGCCGAGGCCGTCCCGACGACGCTGGACGTCGAGGTCGGCGCGCCGATCGCGCTCGACGCCGCGTCGGAGGCCAGCTCGAGCTCACCGTTTCGGGACGGCGTGCTCCATCCCTTCCCGTCGTGTTTCACGTGTGGTCCCGACCGGGCACCGGGGGACGGCTTGCGAATCTTCGCCGGTCGTGTGCCCGGCACCGATTCGTTCGCCGCGCCGTGGACCCCGAGCGAGGTCAGCGACGCGATCGTCTGGGCTGCCCTCGACTGCCCGAGCTCGGCCGTCATCTACCTCGACGACGCGCATCCACCACCCCATGTGCTGGGTCGGATCGCGGCCCGTGTCGATCGTCGACCGCAGCCAGGGGCGCCGCACGTCATCATGAGCTGGCTGCTCGACCGGTCGGGACGCAAGGTCCACTCCGCGAGCGCGATCTTCGACCCCGACGGGAACGTGTGCGCGGTCGCACGCGCGACCTGGATCCGTCTCGCGACACCCTGACCACCCGTCGTGGCGACGGTCCCTGGTCCCGGCTGGCGAGCCCAGCCTCGTCGCGGGCACGGTCGTCGTCAGGAATCGAGCGCGTGGCAGCCCCGAACCGCGGCCTCGGCCGCGAGGCGGGCGGCGAGCGCCGAGTCGTGGCTCAGCTGCTCGAGCTGCGTCACCAGCTCAGGCTCCGCGGCGAGGAGCCGCTGGATCTCCGCCATGTTGCCGGAACCGTCAGGGTTCGCCATCGCGATGATGCGCTCGTCGAGCAGACCGTCGAAGTGCCGATCACCGATGCAGCGGTACACCGACCACGCGCAACCGTGCGTCTCGCACACCTCGGCCACCGCGGAGGACTCCATGTCGACCCCGAGAAAGCCCTCCTCGAAGAAGCGACGACTCAGCTCCCGATCGAGGCTGACACCTTCGGTGGTGACGAGCTTGCCGACCCGGGGGGCATCACCCGGCGGCGTGTGCCGATACGCGTTCCCGGTGGCGTGCTCGACGACGAACTCAGGGTTGAGCACCGTCCCCACCGCGAGGCCGGGGTCGAGACCGCCACAGATGCCGGCGATCATCACGTGCTCCACGGGCATCCCACCCGGGGGTGGCTCGTCGAGCACCCGCACGGTCGCCTCCCGCGTCGTCGCCGGACCCATGCCGACGTGGATCGCGGTCACGGTCGAGCTGCCGACCCGCCCCAACCAGGGAGCCTGCTCGCCGCTGCCCGGTGTCAGCCCGAAGGCGGTGACGATGGCCTCCATCTCGAGGGGCATCGGCGCCAGGATGACCACCTGCCGTCGTGCCGCGTCTGCCACGCCTCCAGCCTGCCCTCCCGGCGCGCGGACGGCCACCGACGCGACCATCCCGGTTCTGGCGGCCGCCAGTCAGTGGGGTGCCGCGGCGCGGAGGGCCCAGAGCTCACAGGCCAGCCCCGCGGTCGCAGCGAGCGCGGGTACGTGCGCTGACCATCCCTCCTCCCGGTGTCCGGCCAGGGCGGCCCAGAGATCACCGCTATCGGTGAGCGTGCCGAGACCCGCCCACAGCCGAACGTTCGACGGTCGTCGCCCAGCACCGGCCACCGCCAGCAGGCCTCCGACGCCCAGCACGAACTCCCGGATGGCAAAGCTCCGCCGCATGAGGGTGTCACCGGGCGTCGGTGCCGCGCCTCCGGTCCCGCGCGCTGCGGGACGGATGAACGCCACGCCGATCGCGACGCGCGCGACCGCCAACGCCCCCACGACACCCCTCGCGCTGACCTTCACCACGGACCGAACGTAGCCCGTCGCCCGCCTCGTGCTAGGCGTCCGCGACAGCCGGGATGACGTCGCGGCCCAGGATCTGGAGCGGCTCCAGGCGCGACACGTCCCGGACGTGTCCGTGCGCGACGTCGAAGCCGAGGGCGGCCAGTGCTCCGAGTCGGTCGATCATCTCGGGAACGTTGTCGCCGTTCGCGCCGACGTCGAACTGGAACACGACCGTCTTCTCGATGTCGTCGTAGTCACGGTCTTCCCGGTCGCAGTGGGCCCGTAGGACGTCGAGCTTGTGCTCCAGGTCGGGCGTGTTGAAGAGGTTGCAGGCTTGGGCGTAGCGGGCAACGAGACGGAGCGTCTTCCGCTCGCCTGACCCGCCGATGAGGATCGGGGGGTGCGGTTTTGAGAGGGCTTGCGGTGCGTTGAGCGTCCGCGCCAGCTTGTAGTGCTTGCCGTGGTACGGGCCGTCGTCGTCGCTCCACATCTGCAGGCAGATCTGCAGGGCCTCTTCGAGGCGCTCGAACCGTTCCGCGGTCGGTGGGAAGGACAGCCCCAAGCCGCGGGCTTCGTCCTCGTTCCACGCCGCGCCGACCCCGAGCCACGCCCGGCCCGCCGAGAGGACATCCAGGGTGGTGACGATCTTGGCGAGGAGGCCAGGCTCCCGGTACACGACGCCGGTGACGAGGGTCATCAGCTTCATCCGGCTGGTGTGCCCGGCGAGGAACCCGAGGGTCGTGTAGGCCTCGAGCATCTCGTGCTCCGGCGGCCCGACGATGCCGATCTGCCAGACGTGGTCCATCACGCTCATCCGGTCGAACCCCATGTCCTCCGCGGTGCTGGCGATCTGACCCAGATCGGCGCCAAGTCGCGGCGGTCCCCCCGGCCAGGTGAAGTCAGGAACGTGGAGTCCGAGCCGCATGGGTGCCTCCAGACAGATGCGCTGCGCGTCGTGTCCTTGTTACCCCGCCCCCGCCCGGCGCATCGGGTCGGCCGCCGTCGGGCCCCTCCGGCCGCCCGAACCACGGGTGGAGGCCCGCGCGGTCAGATCGGGAGGGACTGGTTGGCCGCGGCCAGGACATCGAGCGAGCACTCCCAGGCCTGGCGCTCCTCGTCGGTCATCTTCGGCCACAACGGTGTGCTCGGGCCGTCCGGCCCGAGCACACACGGCAGGCTGGCGCACACCCGGTCACCGACCCGTGTCGACACGGGGATGAGCGCGCCGACTTCGTGGGCGAGGGCGTGCACCAGCCCGCTGACCGTCAGCCCGATCCCTTGCACCGCCGCGCCTTTCAGGTCCCGGACCTCGTACGCGGCACCGCGCACATCACGTTCGATGTCGGCAAGGCGGTCCGGGGACAGGTCGATGCCGCGCTGCGCGGCGTACTCCACGAGGGGCAGCGTCCCGACGACGGCGGAGTCGAGGAGGAACACGCACGAGTCCCCGTGCTCGCCGACGACCCAGGCGTGCACGCTGCGGGGGTGCACCCCGCACTCTCGGGCGACGCGGTCGGTGAGCCGGAGGGTCTCCAGCGCGGTCCCGGACCCCATGACGGCCACCGGCCGATCGGCCCACCGGCGGGTCAGGTACTCGGTCATCACGTCGAGCGGGTTGGTGACGACCAGCGCGACACGGGGCAGCTCGCCTGCCTCGACGGCGCTCGCGACATGGTCCATGACCGCGATGTTCTGGAGCAGCAGATCGAGGCGGCTCTCACCCGGGGTGGTGTGGTGCCCTGCGGTGATGATGAGGATGTCCTCGTACTCGATGTCGTCGAGCTGCCGTCCCCGAACGTCGATGTGGGACAGCAACGGTCGGGCGTGCATGAAGTCCAACGCGAGCCCTTGGGTGGCGCCGCCGTCGCGACCGTAGATGGTCACGCGGCTGGCCAACCCTCGCATGATGAGCGCGGACGCCGCGGCGACCCCCACGCCACCGGCACCGACGATCCCGACGCTCAGCCCCGCCATCGCGCTGAACCTAACCCGTGCTCCCAGGAGCCGGCCACGTCCCCGGCGAGCTCCACGCCAGCCCCTGCTCTCCTACTTCTTCTTCGTGGTGGTCGGCGTCGTCTTCGGTGACGTGGTCGGTGTGGGTGCCCCGGGGACGACGGTCACGCCGCCGAACGCGGCGAGCGCCGAGTCGAACTCGACCCAGGTCCGGCCGGGCGTGAGTCGCACCGGGACGCCGTTCGTGTCGGTGAACGACGTCGGGGACGTCTGGGCCGTGCGGGACCATTTGCCCCGGATCATCTTGCCGGCGCTGAAGATCCACGCGTCGCCCGCGCCGACGGTGTTGAAGCTGCCCCCTTCGGGGCTCGGCAGGTACGAGCCGACGAACTGGACGATCACGTTGTTCGGGGCGACCTGGCCACCATCGGCCGTCAGGAACGGCGTCGCGCCGACGGAACGGCGCCAGGCTCCGATCGCGGCGTCCCACGTGTAGGTCGGCTGACCGAAGGTCGGGTCGTACTTGATGGTGAACGCGTTCACGTTGTCTCCGACGAACGGGACACCGGCGGGGAGATACTGGAACAGCGGAGGGGGCGGCGCCGGCTTCCCGCCGTTGGCGAGCAGCTGGTCGGTGTGTCCGTAGAGGTTGTGCGGCGCGACCTTCGAGTTGTCCCGGAACAGGGCGCCACCGGAGCCGGTGTCCACGATCACGTTGACCCCGGGCGTCGCCTTGATGGCGTCCTCGGTCTGCTGGATCCCGCCCGAATACACGAAGATCCCACCGAGGGGGGCGGCCAGGTCGGGGTCCATGATCCGACCGGAGCGGATCGGTCCCACGACCGGCGGGATGTTCGAGTTGAACACGGCCATGAACCGGGTGATGCCGTATTCGACGATCTGCTCGTACACGACGTCCGCGTTCTGGAGCCCGGTCTGGGGTCGGGCTTCGGGGGCGTTCTCGATCTTTACGGAGAGCGCCGGCCGGAGGAAGCTCTGACCCGTCGGGTCCGGGAGCCCGGTGAGCGGCGCCACCGGCGGCCCCTTCGTCGTGGTCGTCGGCGGCGCCGCCTTGTGCTTCGCGGCGACGGTCCCGCCACCCCCGCCACACGCCGCGACGACGACAGCCAGCACGGCAGCCAGGAGCAGGCGGCGGGAGCGCACCGGCTTGTTCTACTCGACGCCGCGACGGCGACGGCGTACCCGCGTCGAGCCCGTCACGCGGCGCGGGATCCGCGAGGCCATGCGTCGGCGCGCCGGTAACGTCGGACCGGTATGGAAGCGAAGAACCTCGCTGATCTCTACCAGCTGCCGTTGCTCGACTGGGACCGCGTCGCGGCACGGCTGGACGAAGGTGTCTCCCAGGCTCCCGACACCGGCGGCCCCAACCGGCACACCTGCTGGTTGGCGACCGTCAACGAAGATGGGAGCCCCCATGTCACCGGAATCGGCGCCCTGTGGCACGACGGCACCTTCTGGTTCCAGACCGGTGACCGCACGCGCAAGGCGAC
>DATISY010000104.1:0-16051 GCA_035468285.1 Acidimicrobiia bacterium
CTCGGTCGGATCCCGGAGTGCCGGCGCCGCGGCGACGAGTCGGCCGAGCGTGTCGCGGTCGAGGCACGTCGACACGGTCACGTCGAGGGGCACGACCAGCGGGTCGGCGGTCTCGAGCACGGTCGCCGCCGCGCCCGGGTCGCGTCCGAAGTTGTGCTCCGTCTCCATCGTCATGCCCCAATGCCGGACGGGTGCCAGCGCGCCCCCCATGAGCGTGACGGGCGGGATCGGCCCGGCGGCGAGGAGCACCGCGACATTGGTCAACGGTCCGATCGCCAAGACCGCGTCGGGCGCCGCGGCCCGGACCGCCTCGGCGAGCGCGGGTTCGTCGCCGGCGTGCACGGGAGCGTCGACGAGCGTCCGGGCGACGGAAACCCGGCGGTCGTGGTCGCTGTCGACGGTGCTCACCCCGACCAGGTCGATTCCCGGATGCCCGACCGCGCACAACAAGGCGATGGCGTCGTCGGGGTCGTCCCCCACGTCGGTGTCGACCCAGAGCCGCAGCACCACTTAGGAATTGTCCGGACGGTCCAGCACCGCCCGTAAGGCTCGCTCGAGCGTCGGGTGGGCGAACTCGAAACCGTCCGTGGTCAACGCCGCGGGTAGCACCCGCTGTCCGCCGAGCAGCAGGCTCTTCACCAGCTCGCGTCCATACACCGCGCGAAGCGGCGCCAACGGTGTGGGGAGGCGCGCTGGCCGGTGCAACACCCTGCCCAACGTGGCGGTGAACTCGGCGTTCGTCACGGGAGTTGGGGCCGTGATGTTCGCCGCGCCGGTCAGCGCCGGCTGTTCCAACGCTCGGAGGATCGCTGCGACCTCGTCGTCGAGGGAGACCCAACTGAGGTATTGCCGTCCCGATCCGAGACGACCTCCGAGACCCATCCGGAACGGGGGGAGGACCCGCGCCAGCATGCCGCCCGCTCTCCCGAGCACGATCCCGGTTCGGATCGTGACCAGCCGGATGCCGGCGTCCGCCACCGGGGCCGCTGCCGCCTCCCACTGCCGACAGACCTGGGCCGTGAAGTCCTCGCCGGCCGCACTGTCCTCGGTGAGCACCTCATCGCCGCGGTCGCCGTAGTAGCCGACCGCCGAGGACGACACGAACACCGAAGGCTTGCGGACCAGCCCCGCGACGGTGGAGGCGAGCAGCCCCGTGGACTTGGTTCGGCTCTCGAGGATCAGCTGTTTACGCGAAGCGGTCCATCGTCGGTCACCGATCCCGGCCCCGGCGAGGTGGACCACACCGCCGACACCGTCCAACGCTTGCGCGTCGATCGTGCCATCTTCGGGGTTCCAAGCGATGCCGTCGACACCCGCCGGCACCTCGCGGCCGCGCACCGCGACGATCGGACGGTGACCGGCGGAGATCAACGCCGAACGCAAACGGGACCCGATGAAGCCGCTCGCCCCGGTCACGAGAACCTCCACGATCCCGCACCGTAGATCGCAAAGCCAGTCGAGGCCCAGCCCAGCATCACGGTTACCATGACCGCCAAGCGCCCCTAGCTCAACTGGTTAGAGCAAGTGACTCTTAATCACTAGGTTCGGGGTTCGAGTCCCCGGGGGCGTACACAATGGCCCTGCCAGACGTGCGGCCTTCGCGGACGCGGTCAGGCAGTGCCGAGCAGATGATGGATCCAGTCGCTGGACGCCGCCGCCGCGACCGTCCTGCCGTTTGCATCGGTATCGGTCGGACTCGCGCCGTGCCCGACGAGCACCTTGAGATGCTTGTAGACGGCCTGGACCGTCACGTCGTAGGGCTCGGCGAGCTCGTTGACGGTGGCGTCGGCGACGGAGAGCCTCGCCACCATGTCCCGGCTGGTGGGATCGGCGAGGGCCGAGAACACCCGAGAGAGCGGATCAGCCGACACCCATTCCTCCGTGTTCAACCGTTTGGTTGATCACAAGTTGGGACGCCGCGGTGCGGTTGTCAACCACTTGGCTGAGGATGGGCGGTCGGGGCCGCCGGCCGAGGATGCCGAGCCTGACCCGGCGATGGGGAGCCGTCGCAATGGCGTCGCCCCATCACCGCAGCCGGTCTCGACGGTTCGTCGGTGGGCAATGGCGGCAGTGTCGGCGGGGACCCGTGCCCGGCGGGAGCGTCGCGCGGAGCCGCCGATACTGTCATCCGTCCGAGTCGTGGCCGGGGGTGTTGGTGAGCTCGTTCGATCCGCTGTCCTGCTTCCGGCTCGATGGGCGGGTTGTGATCGTGACCGGGGCGAGCGCGGGGCTCGGCGCCCGGTTCGCGCGGGTCCTGGATGCGGCGGGCGCGTCGGTGGTGCTCGCGGCCCGCCGGGCGGATCGGCTCGAGGGCCTGGCCGCCGAGCTCCGTGATGCCCATCCGGTGCCGGTCGATCTCGGGGACCCGGACGGGCCCACCCGGCTGCTGGATGCCACCCTCGACCGGTTCCAGCGGGTCGACGTGGTCGTGAACAACGCGGGGGTGGACCACATCGAGCCGGCGACGGAGCAGCCGTTGGACTCGTTCCGTCGGGAGCTCGACGTGAACCTGGTGGCACCCTTCGAGCTGGCGCGCTCGGCGGCCCGGTGGATGATCGAAGCCGAGGTGGAGGGTTCGATCGTGAACGTGGCGTCGATCTGGGGCCTGTTCGGGGTCGGCCAGATCCCCGATGCGGGCTATGCGGCGTCCAAAGCCGGCTTGGTGAACCTGTCCCGGGAGCTGGCCGCGCAGTGGGCCCGGCGGGGGGTGCGGGTGAACACGTTGGCGCCGGGTTGGTTCCGGAGCGAGATGACCGAGGAGCTGATGTTCGGGGATGAGCGCGCGCGGCGGTGGATGCGTCAGCGCACGCCGATGGGCCGCGGCGGCGAGGAGCACGAGCTCGACGGGGCGTTGTTGTTCCTTGCCAGCGATGCGAGCAGCTTCGTGACGGGGGCGGTGCTCCCCGTCGACGGCGGATGGACCGCGATCTGACGACTCGCGGGTCGACTAGCGGTGCTGCAGCGGACGCAGGTCCGTCAGGACATCGGCGGCGAACGTGTTGACATCACCGACCTCGTAGGCCTTAGCGACGATGCTGTCCGGGGCGATGAGGTACGCGATCCGCTTGGCGAACTTCACCTTCTCGGTCCCGGGGTCGCGGACCTCGTAGGCCACCCCGACCTGCTCGTCCCAGTCGGAGAGAAGCCGGAACGGGAAGTTGAACTTCTCTCGGAACGCCCGGTTCGCGTCGGTGTCGTCGAACGAGGCGCCGAGGACGACACAGTCGAGTTGCTCGAACTCGAGGGCCTGGTCACGCAGGCCCTTGCCTTGGATCGTTCAGCCAGGCGTGTCGGCCATCGGGTACCACCAGAGCAGCACCCAGAGTCCGCGCTGGCCGGAGAGCGAGACGGGCCGGTTGTCCTGGTCGACCAGCTCGAAGTCCGGTGCGAGGCTTCCCTCAGCGAGCATGCGACCTCCCTCGGCGCCATGGTAGGCACCGAGGGAGGTCGTGTTCGGACTTCGGGGGCTCAGTTCACTGGCTGGTCGGGGTGGCGGCGGCGGGCTGGATGATGACGGTGCCCGCGTTGACCTGGCCGCCGCTGCTCGGCGCGGTGAAGTCCGGCCGGACGGTGACCCGCTCGCCGGCGGTGACGTCACCGAGGGTGGCCGCCACCGACTTCTGGTACGTCGTCGCCCCCGAGATCGTGACCTTCACGGGTCCGGCGTTCGTGGTGATCGTGATCACGTTGCCGTTGATCGAAGCCACCGTGCCCGCGACGCCGCCGCCGACGCGGCCAGCGCCGCCACCTGCGCCCGTGCCGCCACCAGGGCCCGTGCCGCCACCAGCACCGGTGCCGCCACCGGTCCCGCCGCCGCGACCGAGTCCGCCACCGGTGCCGAGGAGAGCCCGGAACCCTCCGCTCTTCTGCAGGGCACCGGCGACATCACCACGGGGGAGCGAGCCGTTGACGGTCTGGGTCACGGCGTCAGCGAGGGAGCTCGGACCGGAGCTGGCCGTCCCGCGGCCGATGAAGAATCCCGCGACGAGCCCGACGACGAGCGCGGCGATGGCGACCCAGATCATCTGGGCCGAGATGCGGTGCCCTTCCTCCTCGGTGGGAGCGGGGATCGCGGCGTCGGTCGGGGTCGCGGTCACAGTGAGGTTCCTCCTGTTGGGGCCGGTCAGGCCGTGTCGAGTTGGCCGTCGTGCAACACGAGTCGCCGATCGGCGAGCTGCGCGACGGACGGTTCGTGCGTGATCATGACGATGGTGCGGCCCTGCTGATGCAGTTCACCGAGCAGCGCCATGACGTCGTCACCCGAGGCGGTGTCGAGGTTGCCGGTCGGCTCGTCGGCGAGGAGGAGCGCGGGGTCGGTCACGAGCGCCCGCGCGATCGCGACCCGCTGGGTCTCACCGCCGGAGAGCTCCCCGGGGTCGTGGTCGGCGCGGGGACCCATCCCGACCTTCTCGAGCGATTCGCGGGCCCGTTCGAGCCGCTCGGCACGGCGGACCGCCCGGTAGAGCAGCGGCGTCGCGACGTTCTCGAGCGCGCTGGTCCGCGGGATGAGCTGGAAGGACTGGAACACGAACCCGATGTAGCGGTTGCGCAGCCGGGCCTGGCTGGTGTCACCGAGCCGGGACACGTCCTCGCCCTCGAGCTCGTACGTCCCCGCGTTGGGACGGTCGAGGAGCCCGAGGATGTTGAGCAACGTCGACTTGCCGGACCCCGAAGGCCCGATGATGGCGACCCACTCGCCGGGCTCGACGTCGAACGTGACGCCGCGCAGCACGGGGACCAGCACGTTGCCTCGGCGGTAGGTGCGCGCGATGTCGCGCATCCGCACCACCTGGGCCGGGTCGGGTACCCCGACTGCGTGTGCCATGAGGGGGACGCTACGTGGACGTGCGTAAAGGCTCGATAAGGCCAGCCTCACCCCTTACGGGGGTCTTATCCCTCGCCCAATACGTTGCGGACGTCGAGAGGAGTGGCGATGCCGGCATGGCGCATGCCGCGAGGACGGGGGCCGATCATCGGTGCCGTCGTCGCGGTCCTCGTGATCATCGGCGTGGTCATCGCGCTGTCGAGCTCCGGGGGCAGCACCGGTGGGACCCGCTTGATCACCTCCGTTGCCCGTCGCGGTGACCTCTCCCAGAACGTCGACGCCGCGTTCACGCTGTCCTTGGCGCAGAGCAGCACGCTGTCGTTCCCGACCGCGGGGACGACCGTCCCCTCGGCGGGGGGCACGGTCACGGGCGTGAACCTGTCCGCCGGTCAGACGCTCCCGACGCTCGCGCCGCTCCTCTCGGTGAACGGCGCCGCTGTCTACGGGATCCCGAGCTCGGTGCCGTTGTACCGGGACCTGTTCGACGGCGACTACGGACCCGACGTCCAGGCGCTCCAGGACGCGCTGAACAGCGTCGGGGACAGCATCAACGGGGACTATCCGGGAGTCTTCGGGTCGGGCACGTTGAACGCCCTGGAGCAGTGGCAGCTCGCCAACAACGTTCCCGAGACCGGCAGCGCGGCGATGTCGTTCTTCACGTGGTTCCCACCTAAGTCGGTGGTGCTCAGCATGACGGCGACGGTCGGCAGCCGCGCCACCGCCAGCGGCGCGATTGCCACCGTGGCCGACCCCAGCGCCCTCGTGGCTCAGGCCGACATCGCCCAGTCCGACGTGTCCAGCGTCAAAGTCGGGCAGCCGACGCAGCTGTCCTTCGATGCCCTTTCCGGGACCACCGAGGCCGCGACCGTCAAGAGCTTGCCCGCCCAGTCCGAGACCTCCACCTCGACCGCGGGCGCGGGGAACAGCACGCCGGTCCAGTACAGCGTCGACCTGGTCCTCAAGGCGCTCCCGCCGGGCGCGAAGGCCGGCATGACCGGTCAAGCCCACATTGCGGTGCAGAGCCGGACGAACACGGTCCTGGTGCCGAGCGCGGCCGTCGGGGGCACCACCACCAACCCGACCGTGCAGGTCGTCATCGGTGGCAAGGCGGTGACCCGCCCGGTGACCGTCGGCTTGGTGACGAACACGGACACCGAGATCCTCGCCGGGGTCCAGCCCGGTGACGTCGTCGTCACCGGCGGTCAGCAGCTCGGAGCGACCCCGAGCACCGCGCCCACGAGCCTCGGCGGTGGTGGGGGCGGCGGCTTCGGTGGCGGCGGCGGCGGTTTGGGTGGTGGTGGTGGTGGCCGCGGCACCGGCGGCTGATGATCCTCGAGTCGGCACGACTGGCACTGGGGCGGCTGCGCGCGAACGTGGTCCGCTCCGCGCTGACGGTCCTCGGCGTCGTGATCGGCGTCGGGGCGATCGTCACGCTGGTCGCCGTCGGGAACGGCTCCGCCAACGCGGTGAGCGCCCAGTTCGCCGGCCTCGGTGCCGACACCCTCACCGTCAGTCAGGGCCGCGGGTTCAGCGGCGGGCTCCGCGGCGCCGCCGGAAGTGGGACACCGCTGACGTTCAGCGACGCCGCGGCGTTGGCCCGGGACCGCCAGATCGCGTCGACGGCCCCGATCGTGCAGCGCAACCTCAACCTCTCCTACAACGGCGTCAGCCAGACCGCCGCGGTGCAGGGCACCACGACCGGCGTCCAGCGGACCGACCACCTCGTCGTCCAGACAGGCCGGTTCTTCAGCAGCTTCGCCGCGGCGCACGGCCTGCGCGTCACCGTGCTCGGCGCGACGCTCGCCTCGGACCTGGGGCTGACCCCGTCGAGCGCCCCCGGCACCGTGATCCGCATCGGCGGCTCGTCGTTCGTCGTCGTCGGAGTCCTCGAACCCCAGGGCGGCGTCGGGTTCCTGAGCCCCGACAGCAGCGCGCTCATCCCGATGCAGACCATGCTGGGCCGGTTGGTGGGCTCCAACGCCACGATCAGCCAGATCCGGGTCCAGGCCGCGCCGGGCGCGGTCAGCACGTTCGGGGCCGCCGTCGAGTCGGACATGCGCACCGCCCACAACCTGAGCGCCACGGCGGCCGACGACTTCCTGGTGATCAACCCGACCACGGTGGTCGCAGCCCAGAAACAGTCGAGCACCGACTTCACGCGCCTCATCACCGCGATCGCGGCGATCAGCCTGGTCGTCGGCGGGATCGGCGTCGCGAACGTGATGCTCGTCGCAGTGCGGGAACGCACCCGGGAGATCGGGGTGCGACGCGCGCTCGGGGCCCGTCGGCGTGACATCATTGTGCAATTCCTGACCGAGGCGACCGTTCTCAGCGCCGTGGGCGGCGCGATCGGGGTGCTGCTGGGGCTCGGATTCGCGTACCTACTCCCGTCGATCTCGTCGCAGCAGACCCAGGTCTCGTATTGGGCGGCGCTGCTCGCGTTCGTGGCGTCGGCCCTGGTGGGCATCGTGGCGGGCGTCGGACCCGCGAACCAGGCGGCGGCGCTTGAGCCCGCGTCGGCCCTCCGCTACGAGTAGCGAGACACGGTGAAGGTGCTCGTCGTCGAGGACGAGGCGCAGCTCGCCGATGCCATCGCCCGCGGGCTGCGGCGGGAAGGAGTCGCGGTGGACGTCGCCCACGACGGCGATCTCGCACTCGAGAAGGCCGCGATGACGCCGTACGACGTCGTGGTCCTCGACCGCGACCTGCCCCACGTCCACGGCGACGCCGTCTGCGAGACGATGCGGTCTGGCGGGAGCGCGGCACGGATCCTGATGCTGACGGCCTCGGGGACGCTCGAGGACCGCGTCACCGGGCTGAACCTCGGCGCCGACGACTACCTGCCGAAGCCCTTCGCGTTCGTGGAGCTCGTCGCCCGGGTCCGGGCCCTCGGTCGTCGGCAGCCGACGGTCCCGAACATGGTGCTGGAACGCGGCGACCTCCGGGTCGACCCGGCCCGCCACGACGTGCGACGCGACGGTCAGCCGATCCCGTTGACACCAAAGGAGCTCGCCGTCCTCGAGGCGCTCCTCGTCGCCAACGGCGCCGTGGTCAGCCCCGAGACGCTGCTCGACCAGGTCTGGGACGAGCACGCCGACCCGTTCACGAACGTCGTCCGGGTCACGGTCATGACCTTGCGCAAGAAGCTGGGCTCACCGTCGGTGATCGAGACGGTCATCGGCGCCGGGTACCGGGTCCGATGACCAGCCGGCCGCGCGGCCTGACCATCCGGCTTCGCCTCACGCTGCTCATCGGGGCGCTGTTCATCGCCGCGGGAAGCATCCTGCTCGGGATGACCTACCTGCTCGTCCGGCACAGCGTCACGACGAATCCGGGACAGGTTCGGGCGGCCCTGGCGCATCGCCTCGGCGTCGACGCGGGGCAGCTGCCCCCCAACCCGGCCAGGACCATCCCGAACCCCGACGCTGCGGGCCGCCGGAACGCGTTCCGCGACGTGCAGCGTGAGATCACGAACCAGAACCTGCACCGCCTGCTCGTCGAGTCCGGGATCGCGTTAGGCGTCATGGCCGTCGTCTCGGTGGGGCTGGGCTGGGTGGTGGCGGGCCGGATGCTCCGCCCGTTGCACACCATCACGACCACCGCCCGGCGGCTCTCGGACGTGAACCTCCACGAGCGGATCGGGCTCGAGGGGCCCTCCGACGAGCTCAAGGAGCTGGCGGACACGTTCGACGCCATGCTCGAGCGCCTCGACCGGGCGTTCATGAGCCAGCAGCGGTTCGTCGCCGACGCCTCCCATGAGCTGCGCACCCCGTTGTCCGTGATCCGCACCGAGGTCGACGTCGCGCTCGCCGACCCGCACGCGACCGCGGCGGAGCTGCGCGCGATGGGCGAGGTGGTGCGCGATGCGACAATCCGCAGCGAGCAGCTCGTCGACGGGTTGCTGACGCTCGCCCGGACCGGCGCGGCGCCGCCGGCGCCCGAGCCCGTCGATCTGGCCGACCTGGCCGCCCGCGTCATCGATCGCCTCGCGCCCGACGCCGACCGTCAGGAGCTAGCCCTCGACCTGAGCCTCGACCCCGCGCCGGTGCGGGGCGCGTCGGCGCTGCTGGAACGCCTCGTGGAGAACCTCGTCCAGAACGCGTCGCAGTACAACCAGCGCGGCGGGTGGATCGCGGTCACCACCACCACGGACGGCGACCACGCGCTCCTGCGCGTCGCGAACAGCGGGCCGCCGGTCCCGCCCCAGGTCGTGGCCAGCCTCTTCGACCGGTTCCGTCGCCTCGACCCGACCGCCGAGGGACACCACCGAGGCTTCGGGCTCGGGCTCTCCATCGTCGACGCGGTGGCCCGCGCCCACGAGGGGACCGCGACCGCGGAGGCCCAACCCGACGGGGGCCTGCTCGTGACCGTGGACCTGCCCGCGGCGCCACTCCCGACGCCGGTCCTGACCCGCTCGTAGCCGCCCGCCGCCGGGACGCCCGTCGAGCTAGACGGTGGCGTTCTCCAGCACATGGACCGCGCACGCCGAACCGAGCCCGATGACATGGGTCAGGCCGACCTTCGCGCCGTGCACCTGCCGGTCGCCGGCTTCGCCGCGGAGGTGGGTTGTCACCTCGAAGAGGTTCGCGACGCCCGTCGCGCCGAGGGGGTGACCCTTGGAGATGAGGCCGCCGGAGACGTTGACGGGAGTCGTCCCGTCGCGCCACGGGCCTCGCTCGTCGATGAACTTGCCAGCCTGACCCGGCTCGCAGAGCCCGAGGTTGTCGTAGTGGATGAGCTCGGCGGTGGCGAAGCAGTCGTGCAGCTCGACGAGGTCGAGGTCCTTTGGGTCGACGCCTGATTCCTCGTAGGCCTGCTTGGCCGCGGCGCGCGTGAGCGTGTTGACGTCTGGCTGCACCTGGTCGGTGTCGGTCCAGGGGTCGGAGGTCATGACCGACGCCGAGACCTTCACGGCGCGCTTGCGCTGCTCGTCCGAGAGGGTCTTGAGCCGCTCCTCGGAGACGAGCACCAGCGCGGCGGCGCCATCACCGGTGGGGCAGCACATCAGCAGTGTGTTCGGGTACGCCATCATGTCGGCGCCCATGATCTGCTCGAGGCTGAACGCCTTCTGATACTGCGCCAACGGGTTCAGGACCGAGTGGGCATGGTTCTTCTCCGCGACCTTCGCGAACTGCTCGAAGCCGACGCCGTCGTTGGTGCCGGCGTACTCCATGCCCGCCTGCGCGAAGACCCCGGGCATCAACGTCGTCCCGAGTCGCCCTTCGACGCTCATCACGGCGCCGTACCGGCCCGACGGCTCGTAGACCTGCTTGTCGGAACGGGCCGACGCCCCGAGGAGACCGGCCTTGCCCATCTGCTCGCAGCCGACCGCGAGGCCCATGTCGGCTTCACCGGCCTTGATCGCCATGGTGACGCAACGGATCGCGGTCGCACCGGTGGCACACGCGTTCGCGACGTTGTACACGGGGATGCCGGTCTGACCGATCTGCTTCTGGATTCGCTGACCGATGCCGCTGGCGGCCTCCATGAGGTTGCCCGCACCCATGACTCCCATGTCGTGGATGGTGACACCGGCGTCGTTCATGGCGTCCATCGACGCTTCGGACGCCAGGTCGATCACGTCCTTGTCGGTGTAGCGCCCGAACTTGGTCATGGCGGCACCCAGGATCCAGACGTCGTTGTCGGCCATCACACGCTCCCTTGGTCAGGCGGGCTCGTAGGCGAACGCGATCGCCTCGGTCCCATTGTCGTCCGTCCCGGCGACGAAGGTGGTCAGCCGCACCGGCATGCCGAACTGGACGTGCTCGGGGTCCGGTTCCACGTTGAGGATGTTGGCCTTGACCGCGCCGCCGCCGTCGAGGTCGACCACGGCGGAGACGTACGGGGTGGGGACGCCCGGGGCGGCCCGGTGCACGATCGTGAAGGTGCGGACCCGGCCGGTGTTGGCCAGGCGGCGGGCGGTGAAGCCGGGCCGGCCCGACTTGGCGTCCGCGTTGCGGCGGTCGAAGTAGAGGGCGCCGCTCTCGACGGACTCCTGGGCGACGAGGTGGGGTTCGCCGTCGTCGATCACGAGGTAGTCGACGAGGGGGACCTGGGCGGGAGGGGTGTCAGGCACGCCGGGGCACGCTAGTCGCCGGGGTCCAGGGCGCGAGAATGAGGTGAGGCGAGCGTGGCGGAATGGCAGACGCGCCGGGTTTAGGTCCCGGTGCCCCTCGGGGTGTGGGGGTTCGACTCCCCCCGCTCGCACCCCTGGCCCGGCTGACCCCGCCGGCCGGGCGTGGACCCAGCGGTCAGCGGTCCTTGCGGCGCCGCCGCCGCTTCTTCTTGCCGTCGAAATCCGAGAGGATGTCGGGCGCCGCGCTGTTCACGATGTCCTGGGCCGCGTCGAGGAGCGCCGCGACATCGTCACCCGCGGGCTCGGTCTGGGCGCCCCGGCCGGGAGCGCCGAGGCTGCCGTAGTGCCAGCCGGCGTCCATGCGCCGCTTGGCGAAGCTGGGGCCCTCGTCCGGGCACCGCCAGGGCGCCTCGGGAGCGAGGTCGAGCTTGCAGCGATGGACGACCTCCCCGGGACCGTAGGTGCGCGTCTCGTAGTGACGGCAGTCGCTGCGCATCGGCACGAACCCATTCTGGCCGCTCCCACGCCAGGCCGCTCGCGGCACGCCGGCGCGACGCGGCCTAACGTCACGGGCGCGACGCGAGCTCGCCGGTCGAGACGCCTCGGGCCCGACCGGCCGGCATCCACCGTTCGGGAGCCGGCGATCGGGCTCCAGTCCCCTCTCAGGTCGGTCGCCGAGCGAGCCGATCATCTCAGGGAACGGCACCAGGCCAGGTGAGGATCAGCCCACGATGACGACGAGCGCACAGCCTCCGGCGGGCGGAGACCCCGACGCGGGTTCGCCCGACCTGCTGCCCGGCCTCGTAGCGCTGGTCGAGCGCTCCCCGGACATGATCATCGTGGTCAACCGCCACGGGACCATCATGTGGACCAACTCCGCCACCGAGAACACCTTTGGGACCGATCGGTCGACGACGGTGGGGACCGCGGTGCTCGAGCTCATCCATCCCGACGATGAACCGAGGGCCCGCGTCGGGTTGGAGCAGCTACGAGCCGGCGGCGACGGCAGCACACCAATCGTGGTCCGGGCTCGCCACGCCGACGGCACCTGGCTCCCGATCGAGGTCACCGCCACCAACCTCCTCGGCCAGCCGCCGGTCAACGGCATCGTCCTCACCGCCCGCGACCTGAGCGAGCGTCTGAGTCTCGAGCGGCGCGTCCACGAGCTCGAGCACAGCTTCACCGCGGCGTTCCGTCACTCCCCGATCGGTCGCACGCTCGTGGACCTCCAGGGGCGATGGCTGCTGGTCAACGACGCGTTCGTGCGCATGGTGCACCGTGACGCCGACGCCCTGATCGGGACCCTCGGCATCGACCTCGTCCATCCCGAGGATCAGCAGCGCGTCCGCGACGAGCTCGCAGTGCTCGGGGCGGGCGGAGCGGAGAGCGCGACCGTCGAGACCCGGCTCGTCCGGCCCGACGGCGAGATCGTGTGGGTCCGGTTCACCGTCTGGCTCGTCGTGGGCGACGACGGCCGGATAACGCACTACGGCTCCGACGTCACCGACATCACCGAGGTGCGAGCGGCCCGTGACGCCGAGGATCGGGCCCGTCGAGACTTCGAAGCGCTCGTGGAGCAGGCGTCGGACATCATCACCGTGCTCGACGCCGACGGGACATGGCGATCCTCGAGCGGCGCGGTCGCGCGACTCCTCGGCTACCCGCCGGGCTTCGACCCCGACGGGGGCTTCCTGTCCCTGCTCCACCCCGACGACGTCGCCGCTGCCGGGGTCGCCCTCGACGAGCTCCGCCACGGGACACGAGGAGCGACCGACACCCTCATCGTGCGCGTCCGGGCCGCGGACGGGACGTATCACGCGCTCGAGACGGTCGGTCGGGATCTCACCGACGATCCCGCGGTCAGGGGTATCGTCCTCAGCTCGCGCGACGTGACCGAGCGGCTCGACGCCGAGGAACAGCTCCGCGTCGCCGACGCGCGCCTGCGCGCCTTGTTGGAGCAGTCCTCGGATGTGATCGTCCTGATGGACCAAACGGGAGCGATCGACTACATCAGCCCGGCGTACGAGACGATCTTCGGACGGGCCACGGACGACGTCGAAGGCACCGACGGGCTCTTCCGCATCCACCCCGACGACCTCCCTCGGGTCAGCGCCACGCTGGCGTCGCTCTTCACCGATCCAGGACGGCGGGTGAACATCACCCTCCGGGTTCGTCACGCCGACGGGTCCTACCGGCACGTCGAAGCCATCGGCCAGAACCGTACCGACGACCCCGCGGTGGGAGGCGTGGTCTGGAACATCCGCGACATCACGAACCGGGTGCGTACCGAGGCCGAGCTACGCGCGACCGAGCAACGCCTCGCGGTCGTCGTCGAGCACTCGTCCGACCTCATCGTGGTGCTCGACGAGGAGGCCCGGGTGAGCTACCTGAGCCCTGCGGGCGAGCGGCTGTTCGGCCGCAGCCCCCAAGACGGGATCGGCAAGCAGGGCATCGACCTCGTCCATCCCGACGACGTGGAGCGCGTGGCTGCGACGTTTGCGAAGCTCGTCGACTCGCCGCCGGGCGCGATCGACATGGTGACGTGCCGCGTGGTCCACAACGACGGCAGCTACCGGTGGGTGGAGGCGATCGGCCGCAACCTCCTCGACGACCCCGCGCTGCCGGGGATCGTCCTCAACGTGCGCGACATCACGGACCGGGTCGAGTCCGAATCCTCGTTGCGGAAGGCCCAGGCCCGCTTCGCCGCGCTCGTGGACCACGCCTCGGACCTCATCACCGTCAACGCCCCCGACGGGACGGTCACCTATCTCAGTCCCTCGTCGGCAACGCTGCTCGGGTACGCGCCCGACGAGCTGGTCGGAACCCCGGCCCAGGACCTCATCCACCCCGACGACATCGCCGACATCGAGGGCGAAGCGATCGCGCAATTCGGCGGGAAGCCGGTGGCGCCGATCGAGTACCGGGCCCGCCACCGCGACGGGTCGTGGCGGGTCTTCGAGGCGATCCTGACCAACCTGTTCGACGAGCCCGGCGTCGAGGGTGTCGTCACGCACGGGCGTGACGTCACAGAGCGACGGGCCGCGGAGCGGCGCGCGGCGGACCTGGTCGAGATCCTCGAGGCCGCCAACGAGCTCGTGGTGGTCTCAGACCCAGGCGGCCGCATCGTGTACGCGAACCGGTCCAGTCGCACGCTGCTCGGCGCCCGCGAGGACCGCTACGTCGGCGAGCTGTCGTCGGAGCGGTCCCGGGAACGACTCCGGACCGAGATCATGCCGGTGGTCCGCCGGCGGGGCGCATGGTCGGGCGAGCTCGAGCTCCTCGACCAGGAGGGTGGGCCCATTCCCGTCACCGCCACCGTCCAGGCCCAGCGCGACGAGAGCGGCACGGTGGTGCGGATCGCGACGGTGGCGCATGACATCTCCGAGCTCAAGGCGGCGCAACGCCGGCTCGAGTTCGAAGCGACCCACGACGCGTTGACGGCGCTGCCCAACCGGGCGTTGTTCCGGGAGCTCGGGGACCGTGCGATGGCCCGCGCCAGCCGTATCTCCGAGGCCTTGGCGGTGCTGTTCTTGGACCTGGACGGCTTCAAGCTCGTGAACGACAGCTACGGCCACGACACCGGCGACGTCCTCCTCGGTCTCGTGGCCCGCCGACTCCGCGAAGCCGTCCGCGCCGGTGACGTCGTCGCCCGGCTCGGCGGTGACGAGTTCGTGATCCTCTGCGAGCACCCTCGGAGTGAGACCCAGATGCTGGAGCTCTCCACCCGGATCATCGAGCAGATCTCACAGCCGTTCGTCATCGACGGCCACACCATCCACGTCGGGGTCAGCGTGGGGATCGCCTTCTCGAAGGGCGCAGACGCCGGGATCGGGGACCTGATCCGAGACGCCGACGTCGCGCTCTACCGGGCGAAGAACGACGGGCGGGGACGCGCCCAGCTCTTCGACGAGACCCTGCTCGGCTGACGGCCCTCAGCCGAGCCACCCGTCGGCGCAGGCGAGGAGGAACCGGCTCACCTCGAGGCACCGGTCGAGCAGCTCGCAGGACACCGCCTCCCCGTCACGGATGCGGAGCAGCGACACCCGCTGGTGCGCCACGACGCGCAGTGCCCGCTCCGGCGAGTCTGTCGCCGACGGGATCGAGTCGATGGCCGACACATCCAGTGGCAGCTCGGGGCCGCCGATGCCGGCCAGGTCGGTCGCCAGGACCAACAGGTCGGGGTTGTGGGGCAGTGGGGGAAGACCCCAGGTGAAGTTCAGGGGGAAGTCGTAGTCGTCGGGCGGGTCGTCACCTTCCGGGCGGGCCATGACGGCGTCCTCGAACCCGAGGAGCACACGGGGGTCGATCTCCAACGACAGGTACAGATCGACCGGGCCCTCGCAACCCTCCTCGGGGTGCACGTCGACCTCCCAGGTCTGGCGCAGCGAGTAGCTCTCGACGAAATGTCGTTCGTCGTGGACGTGGAAGCCGTGCTCGACGGCGTGGTCCTTGAGGTCGGCGACGAAGCCGGCGACGTCGATGACGGCCACGTCACACCTCCTCGGGGCCGGGGGGCGGGCGCTCATCGTCGGCGTCCGGCGGGTCGAGATGACCCGCTCGGTCCAAGATCGCGAGTCCGTCGGCGAGCGTACGGAAGGCCCGCCCTCGATGCGAGCAGGCGTGCTTCTCCCCGGGGCTCATCTCCGCGAACGTCCGGCCGTCGCCGGCGTCGGCCATGAACACGGGGTCGTAGCCGAAGCCCCCGCCGCCCCGAGGGGCGCTGGCGATGGTGCCGTCCACGGTGCCGATCGCGGCCAGCTCGCGCCCGTCAGGGAAGCTCGCCACCGCGACCGTGACGAACCGGGCCCGGCGGTCCTCGAGCGGTACGTCGCGGAGCCGATCGAGGAGCAGCGCGACGTTGTCGGTGTCGGTGGCGCGCGGGCCGGCGAACCGGGCGGAGTGGACACCAGGCGCCCCGTCGAGCACGTCGACCTCCAGTCCGCTGTCGTCGGCGATGGCGGCCTCCCCCGTGACGTCGCGCACCGAACGGGCCTTCAGCCGGGCGTTGGCCTCGAAGGTGTCGCCGTCCTCGTCGGCGACGGGGATCTCCGAGGGGCGTGGGAGCAGCTCGATCGGCAACCCGGTGTTCGCGACCACATCCTCGATCTCGCGGGCCTTCTCGGCGTTGGCGGTGGCGAGCACGAACCGCA
>DATISY010000105.1:0-12507 GCA_035468285.1 Acidimicrobiia bacterium
ATACCACCCGCTCGTCACGCAGGGCGCGGAGGACCACCGATCCGGCGTCGGCGCTGAGGGCGACGACCTGGATGCCGATCCGCTCCCGAGTGGCGACGAACCAGTCGAAGAGCTTCGGTGGGTCGACCGGTTCGGCGACCGCGGTCACCGGGTAGCCCCGGCTGGCCAGCCAGGCGCCGGCGAGATCCCAGTTGCCGAGGTGCGGTAACGCCAACAAGAGCCCCCGATGGCGTCTGGCGGCGGCCTCGAGGTGCTCGAACCCGTCACAGTCGACCCGGTCGTCGAGTCGTGTCAGGTCCTCGTACGGGAGGCGGAACAGCTCGTACCAGTAGCGGGCGTAGTGGGCGAAGACGGCGTCGGTGTGACCCCGGGGCCCGTCGGTGGCGGGACGGGTCGACGCGATCCGCTCGAGATTGCGTTCGACCTGATGGCGTCGCTGGGTCGAGGTCGCCATCCAAGTGCGCGAGGCGACGCGGGCGAGCGGATGAGCGAGCGCGGGTGGGAGGACCCGCGCGACCTCAGCGCCGGCCCGATACCCGAGGTAGGCGGCGCGGGCGCGTGCGCCGGCCACGGAGGCTCCGGGGTCGCCCGGACGAGTGGTCGTCGGTGGCGACGGGGGGCGAGGGGGCGTCGTCGTGGGTGGCTTGGCGCCACACCATCACGAATCGATGCGCGGCGGTGAGCGCGGTCAGGACGAGCATGATCCACAGCACGGGCACGAGGATGTCGAAGGCGAGGCCGACGCCGAGGAGCACCATCCGCTCGGCGCGCTCCATCATGCCGCCCCGGGCGCTGAGGCCGAGCGCCTCGGCTTTGGCCCGCTCGTAGGACACCAGCATGGAGAGCGCCACGACGGCCAACGCCAGGATGGGCAGCTCGGCACTCTCGCTCGTGAAGTGCCACGCGACCCCGCCTAGCAGGAGCGCGTCCGCGACGCGGTCGCACACGGAGTCGAAGAACGCGCCCCGCCGTCCCGCGGTGCCGCTCTGGCGGGCGACGGACCCGTCGAGGAGGTCGGGGAGACCGGTGAGGATCATCCCGAAGACCGCGAGGAGGAGGTTCCCGTTGGCGATCAGGACCGCGGTGCCCGCGGCGGCGAACAGGCCGAAGACGGTGAGCCCGTCGGCGGAGACGCCGACCACGTGGAGGGCCTTCCCCGCGGGTTCCAGGGCCAGTTCGGCCTTCTCGCGCCATCGTCGGTCGAGCATGGGCCGCGAGTCCTTCCCGGTGGCGGAGTCCGTCCTGCGGCCCCGCCCGATCGGGCGTGCCGGGACGTTCCGCACGAACTGATCGGAGGGTACCAGGGGCCCTCCGGACCCGGGATCATGGGGCCCGAGCACCGGTACGATCCCCGGCACGTCAGCGCAGGGGGTGCGAGCGTGAAGACCGTTCCGTCGCCGATGATCCGCAACGTGGCGCTCGTGGGGCACGGCCACGCCGGGAAGACGACCCTGACCGAGGCGCTGCTCTTCGTCGCCGGCGCGATCAACCGCATGGGTCGGGTCGAGGACGGCAACACGGTCAGCGACTTCGACCCCGAGGAGCAGAAGCGGACCATCTCGGTGTCGCTCACCCTCGAGCCCTTCGAGTGGGAGGGCCACAAGGTCAACGTCCTCGACACCCCCGGGTACGCCGACTTCATCACCGACGTCGCCGCCGCGCTGCGCGTCGCGGACCTCGCGGTGTTCGTCGTGTCCGCCGTCGAGGGTGTCGAGGTCCAGACCCAGGCGGTCTGGCGCCTCGCCGAAGCCCGTGGGATGCCCCGCACCATCTTCGTCAACAAGCTCGACCGGGAACGGGCCTCGTTCACCCGCACCCTCGATCAGCTCAAGGACAAGTTCGGCACCGGCGTCGCGCCCCTCGAGCTGCCCATCGGCGAAGAGACCGCCTTCCACGGCGTCGTGGACCTCCTGACCGACACCGCGGTCGTCTACGACGGCACCACCGGGAAAGGCACCCCCGCACCGGTCCCCGAGGACATGGCCACCGAGGAGCACTCGGTGCACGACGCGCTCATCGAAGGCATCGTCGTGGCCGACGACGACCTCATGGAGCGCTACCTGGCTGACGAGACGATCCCCGTCGAGGAGCTCGAGCACGCCCTCGCCACCGGCATCGCCGACGCGACCGTGTTCCCCGTGCTGTGCGGCAGCGCCACGAAGCTGATCGGCGTCGACCGGCTCGCCCGCTTCATCGCCGAGGACGGACCCGCCCCGGTCGTCACCGACGGTCCCCCGGCCGCGTTCGTGTTCAAGACCGTCGTCGACCCCTACATCGGTCGGGTCAATCTGTTCCGGGTCCTGCAGGGCTCCGTCGACGCCGACGCGACGCTCGCCAACGACCGCACCCTCTCCGACGAGCGGATCCACCAGCTCGTCTCGGTGCGCGGCAAGGAGCAAGAGCCGATCAAGACCGTCGGGGGTGGCGACCTCGCCGCGGTCGCCAAGCTCAACGACACGACCACCGGTGACGTGCTCGGCGCCCGCGGCGCGGCCATCGACGTCGAGCGGCTCGAGCGTCCCGAGCCGGTCCTGCCCATCGCGATCCGCGCCAAGTCCAAGGGCGACGAGGACAAGCTCGCCAACGCGCTCCACCGCCTCCAGGACGAGGACCCCGCGATGCGCATCGAGCGCAACCCCGAGACCCACCAGACCCTCCTCTGGGGGATGGGCGAGACCCACCTCGGCATCGCCCTCGAGCGGCTCCAACGCAAGTTCGGCGTCGCGGTCGAGACCGACGACGTCAAGGTCGCCTACCGGGAGACCATCACCAGCACCGCCGAGGCCGAAGGCCGGTACAAGAAGCAGACCGGCGGCCACGGCCAGTTCGGGGTGGCGTTCCTGCGCGTCGAGCCCAAGGAGCGCAGCACCGGGTTCGAGTTCAAAGACGCGGTCGTCGGGGGAGCCATCCCCCGCCAGTTCATCCCCGCGGTCGAGAAGGGAATCGCCGAGACGATGCAGTCCGGGGGCGTGTTCGGGTACCCCGTCGTCGACGTCGCGGTGACCTGCTACGACGGCAAGTACCACTCGGTCGACTCGTCGGAGATGAGCTTCAAGATGGCCGGCTCCATCGGCTTCAAGGAAGCGATGGCGAAGGCCACCCCGATCCTCCTCGAGCCGATCAGCGAGCTCGTCGTCACCGCCCCCGAAGACTCCCTCGGCGACATCATGGGAGACCTCAACTCGAAACGAGGGCGCATCCAGGGTTCCAGCAGCATCGGCGTCGGCGAAGTCGAGGTCGTCGCGTTCGTCCCGACCTCAGAGATCCTGCGCTACGCGATCGACCTGCGCTCCCTCACCGGCGGTCGGGGGCGCTTCGTGATGCAGCACTCCCACTACGACCCCGTGCCCACCCAGCTCGTGTCGAAGCTGGCGGGTGCCGCCGCCTCGTAGGCGATCCTCACGTCCGCGCGTACGCCGACCAATCCTCGGGGTTGGCTTCGGTGTAGTCACCGAGGACGGTCCCGTCGACGGCGTCGAGCTCGACGAGGCCCCGCATCGAGGGTGGGGTGTCGGCGCTGTAGAGGAGGATGCGCCAGGTCGGTCGGGAGCGCAGGCCGCGCCAGGTGAGCTGCGCGGAGGCGTGCCCGACGGGGAACCCGACGGTGCGGGTGGCGAGGACGAGCGCGTCGGTCTGGTCGACGGTGAGGGGCCACGCGGTCAGGGCGTGGTAGCCCGCGACGACGAGCAGCAGGATGGCGCCGGCGAGGAGTCCGCCGTTGCTGCTCGCGGCGTACGCGGCGAGGCCGACCAGGGCGACGGCGACGAGGATCGCGGCGGCGACGAGACGGCGGCGCGGTGTCGGGAACAGGTACGGGCCGACGTACGCGGTGACGTCGAGCTCGGCGGGGAGGGCGTCCGGTGCGGGTCCGCTCACGGGGGCGACCCTACGTGGGCCATGCGGCGCGGAGCCGCTCGAAGGAGCGGGGGAGCGCCTCGGGGAGCACGCGGGCCTCGGCGACGCTGGTCATGAAGTTCGTGTCGCCGATCCAGCGGGGCACGACATGGACGTGGAGGTGGCCGGGGACGCCGGCGCCGGCGGCCCTTCCGAGGTTCACGCCGAGGTTGACCCCGTCGGGGTGGTAGGCGGCCTTGACGGAGACGGTGGCCTGCTGCGTCATGCTCATGAGCGCGCTGGCCTCGTCGGGGGTGAGCGCCTCGAGGTCGCTGACGTGACGGTTGGGGACCACGAGGAGATGCCCGGACGCGTACGGGTAGAGGTTCAGCACCGCGAAGGTGTGGTCCGCACGGGCGACGACCTGATCGTCGTCGCCCGTCCCGTCCCGCAGGGCGCAGAACAGGCAGCCGTCGAGGGGCGGGGCGACGTTCGCGACGCCTTCGATGTACGTCGCTCGCCAGCCCGCCCAGAGCCGCTCCAAGCTCACCGGCGCTCTGCGACCTCCTCCGCCAACCGCTCGATGAACGCGTCGACGGGGACGCCTCGTTCGGGGTGGTCGCTGCCGCGGCCGTTGACACCGACGGTGCCGTTGTCGGCGTCCTCGTCACCGACGACGAGCACGTACGGGACCTTGTCCCGCTTGGCGCGCCCGACCCGGGCGCCGAGGGTGTCGTCGTGGGCGTCGAGTAGCTCGACGCGGAACCCCTCCGCGCGGAGCCGGTCGGCGATCCGGAACGCGTACGCGTGGTGACGGTCGGCGACGGGCAGGACCGATACCTGCACGGGCGCGAGCCAGGCCGGGAACGCACCCGCGTAGTGCTCCAGCAGGATCGCGAAGAACCGCTCCACGGCACCGAAGAGGGCCCGGTGGATCATGACCGGGGTGTGCCGCTCGTTGTCGGCGCCGATGTAGTGGAGGTCGAAGTGCTCGGGACCGGGCTCTTGGAAGTCGAGCTGGATGGTGGACAGCTGCCAGCTGCGCCCGATGGCGTCGCGGGCCTGCACCGAGATCTTGGGGCCGTAGAATGCGCCACCACCCTCGTCGAGCACCGGCTCGAGCCCCATGTCCTGGGCCACCGCGCGTAGCTCCTCGGTGGCGGCGTCCCAGTCGGCGTCGCTGCCGATCGCCTTCCCCGGCGGCTTGGTCGACAGCTCGAGCTCGAAGTGCTCGAGTCCGAAGTCGCGGAGCAGCTCCAGGACGAAGACGAGGAGGGAGCGCAGCTCGGCGCCCATCTGTTCACGCGTGCAGAAGATGTGGGCGTCGTCTTGGGTGAGTCCCCGCACGCGGGTGAGGCCGTGCACGACACCGGAGCGTTCGTAGCGGTAGACCGTCCCGAACTCGAAGAGCCGCAACGGGAGCTCGCGGTAGGAGCGGATCCGGCTCTGGTAGATGAGGCAGTGGAACGGGCAGTTCATCGGTTTCAGGTAGTAGGGGGTGCCCTCCCCGGGTCCCTCGTCGACGAGCATGGGCGGGAACATGCCCTCGGCGAACCACTGCAGGTGCCCGGACGTCTCGAACAGGTTCGCCTTGGTGATGTGGGGGGTGTTCACGAACGAGTAGCCGGCCGCCTCGTGGCGGCGGCGCGAGTACTCCTCCATGATTGCCCGGACGGTGCCGCCCTTGGGGTGGAAGACGGGGAGCCCGGAGCCGATCTCCTCGGGGAAGGAGAAGAGGTCGAGCTCGGCACCGAGGCGGCGGTGGTCGCGCCGCTCGGCTTCCTCGAGGCGGTGGAGGTGCTCGGCGAGCGCGGCGGGGGTCTCCCAGGCGGTGCCGTAGATGCGTTGCAGGACGGGTCCGTGCTCGTCGCCGCGCCAGTAGGCGCCGGCGACGCGCATCAGCTTGAACGCGCCGAGCCGGGAGGTGCGGGGCACGTGGGGACCGCGGCAGAGGTCGAGGAAGTCGGCTGCGCCGTCTCGGGGGTTGCGGTAGACGGAGATGACGGCGCCGCTGCCGACCTCGGAGCGGTCGACGCGTTCGATGATCTCTTGCTTGAACGGCTGGTCGGCGAAGCGGGTCAGTCCTTCGTCGCGGTCGAGCTCTTCGCGGACGAAGCGCTGGTCGGCGGCGACGATCTCACGCATCCGGGCTTCGATGCGTTCGAGGTCCTGGTCGGTGAACCGTTGCCCGCCGGGGAGCTCGAAGTCGTAGTAGAAGCCGTCCTGGATCGCGGGCCCGATCGCGTAGCGCGCGCCGGGGAACAGGTCCGTGACGGCTTGGGCGAGGACGTGCGCGGTCGAGTGGCGGAGCACCTCGCGGCCTTCGGGGGTCGTGGGGGTGATGACGGCGACGGTGGCGTCGTGGTCGATGGGACGGTCGAGGTCGACCTCCTCGCCGTCGATGGTCGCGGCGATCGCGGCCTTGGCGAGGCGGGATCCGATCGACGCGGCCACGTCGAGGGGCGTGACGCCCTTGGCGTACTCGCGGGTGGACCCGTCGGGGAGGGTGATGGTGATGTCGTCGTCATCCATGGTCGATGCCGACGGTACTTGACGGTGTGTCAGGCCCCGGTGGAGATCTCGACGGGCCGGTCGAGGGCGACGCCGACGAGCGTGCCGAGCTCTCGGAGCACCTCGGGTGCGGTCGGGTCGTCACCGCCGGACAGGACCGCGCTGGCGAGGTCGTCGAGGGCCTCGACGGCGTGGGGCGCGTCGAGGTCGTGGTCGAGGGCGGCCCGGACCCGCGCTGCGAACGGGGTGGGGTCGGGACCGGCGGGGCGGTCCGCGGCGACGAGGAGCCGGTGCAGCAGCGCGCTGCCCTCCTCGAGGTCGGTGTCGTACCACTCGAACCCGGCGCGGTAGTGGTGGCGCATGAGCGCGAGCCGGATGGCGCGGGCGTCGGCGGTCTTGAGGAGGTCGCTGACGAACACGAGGTTGCCGAGCGACTTGCTCATCTTCTCCCCCTCGTAGCTGACCATCGCGGAGTGCATCCAGTGTCGGGAGAAGGGCTGGCCGGTCACGCTTTCGCTCTGGGCGATCTCGCACTCGTGGTGGGGGAAGATCAGGTCGGTGCCCCCGCCGTGGAGGTCAAGGGGGACACCGAGGCTGGCGGTCGACATCACGGAGCACTCGATGTGCCAGCCGGGTCGCCCGACGCCGAACGGGGCGCGCCAGGCCGGCTCGTCGGGCAGGGACGGCTGCCAGAGGACGAAGTCGAGGGGGTCGCGGCGGTGCGGGTCCTCGGGTCGTCCGCCGCGGGCGGACGCGAGGCGCAGCATGTGGTCCCGGGAGTAGTGGGACAGCTCGCCGAAGCGGGGGAAGGTGGAGACGTCGAAGTACACGGTCCCGTGCGTCAGGTAGGCGTGGCCGGCGTCGAGGAGCTGGCCGATCATCTCGATCATCCCGGGGATGGCCTCGGTGGCGCGGGGCTCGGCCACCGGGGGGCGCATGCCGAGCGCGTCCATGTCGGCGCGGAAGCGGGCCAGTTCGGCTTCGGCGAGCTCGAGGTACGGGACGCCGAGCTCGCGGGCTTTCGGGAGGATGGAGTCGTCGACGTCGGTGACGTTGCGGACCATGCGGACCTCGTGGCCGAGGTCCTCGAGGCGGCGGGCGAGGAGGTCGTAGGCGAGGTACGTGGCGGCGTGCCCGAGGTGGGTCGAGTCGTAGGGGGTGATCCCACAGACGTACATGCGGACGATCGGTCCGGGCTCGAAGGGGACGACGCGCCGGTCCGCGGTGTCGAACAGCTGGATCGTCACGGTTCGCCTGCTTCGAGGCCGAGGAGTCGCAACGTGCCCTTTCCGTGGTGGCGGACGTTCACCGTCAGCAGTACGGCGGCGAACGCCTCGATGCCGATGGCGTTGGCGAGCGAGCCACCGTCGAACGCCCGCAGGTTCGGGATCGACGTAGCGATCCCCCGCACCGTGCGGCGGGCGTCGTCGTCGTCACCGCAGGCGATGATGTCGCTCTCGATCGGCGTGTCGAGCTGGGCCAGCGCGTCGGCGGGGATGAAGTGGAACGCGGCGACGACCCGAGCATCGGGGACGCGGGCCTGCATCGCGACCGCGACGGAGCCTTCGGGGGGAAGGACGGCGCGGAACTCGCGGTCGACGCGCTGGAGCCCGTTCGCCATCGCGATGACCACTTTGCCGGCGAGCAGCGCGGCGTGCGCCTCCGTGGTGTCGATCGCGGCCTCCCAGGTGGTGGCGACCACGACAACGTCCCGGGCGCCCGCCGCGGCCGCGTTCGTCCCGGGCCGCAGCTTCGCCACCCGGCTCCCCCACCGGTCGCGCAACTCATCGACGACGGTGCTGGACTTCACCTGATCACGAGAACCGGCGATCACGTCGAAGCCAACGTCGGAGAGCCGTGCGGCGAGGCCCCGACCGGCCGGGCCAGTCGCTCCGAGCACTCCGATCTCCATGCACCCAGCATGGCACGACGCGACCGTCGCGCCCGGTGACGGGCGTACGCTGCGGCGTGTGAGTGACCCGCCTCGCCCTCGCGCTCCCGTGTCGCTGCGGGTGGTGGGTGTGATCGGCCTCGCGCTGCTCGCCTGGCTGCTGCTCGGCTCCGCGTTGAGTGTCGCCCACGCGGTGATCGCGTTGGCGGGCTACGTGATCGTCGCCGTCGTCGCGTACCTCGTCGGCAAGTGGGTGGGCCGACACTCCGCACCTACCTGACCGTCAACCGGACCCGGCGCGCCCGCGGGGTGTCGCTCAGCAGATGCAGTCGGGGCCGAGCAGGATGCGGAGGTCGGCGAACAGCCCGTTGGTCGCATCGACCCGGAAGTCGTCGCTCAACCGCAGGACGGTCGTCTTCTCCGGTCGTTCGAGGTGCACGAAGACGAGGCTGTCCCCGGGGTGGCGGCGCAGCACGTCGGTGAGCTGGTCGACACGCTCGTCGGAGAGCCGGACGAGCGCCATGCGCACCCGGACGGGTGGCGCACCGTCGAGGGCGATCTCGGGGCGGGTGAGCTCCATGGCGACGATCTTGGGCTGGTCGTCGCGGCGGTCGAGGCGGCCCTTGACGCAGACGATGGCGTCGTCTTCGAGGAGGTGGCCGTGGTCCGCCATCGTCTTGGGGAAGACCATCACCTCGAGGGCGGCGCCGAGGTCCTCGAGCACGAAGGTGGCCATCAGGTCGCCTTTCTTCGTGTACTTGCGGGAGAGCGCAGTGACGATCCCGCCGACGGTGCGGAGCTCACCTTCGCGGGCGTCGCGGAACTCGGCGAGGGTGCAGTCGATGTGGCGGCGCAGGACCCGCTCGGTGCCGAGCAGCGGATGGTCGCTGACGTAGAGGCCGAGCATCTCCTTTTCGAAGTCGAGGCGGGTCTTGCGGTCGAAATCGGTGTCGGGGATGTCGACCCGCTCCGAGAGGCCGCCGGGGTCGCCCCCGTCGGTGGTGCCGTCCCCGAAGAGGCTCATGATCCCGGCTTCGCGTTCGCGGCGGCGGCTGACCGTGTGGTCGACGATGGGCTCGAACACGTGGAGCAGCCCTTGGCGGGGGTGCTCCAGCGAATCGAACCCGCCCGCTTTGACGAGCGACTCGATGGTCCGCTTGTTCAGCGCGGACGGGTCGACGCGGTTGCAGAAGTCATAGAAGTCGAGGAACGGGCCCCCCTCGGTGCGGGCAGCGACGATCATCGCGACGACGCCTTCTCCGACGTTGCGGACCGCGGACAGCCCGAACCGGATCGAACGGGTCCCGTCCCCGTCGACGGAGACCGAGAAGTCCGACACCGAGCTGTTCACGTCGGGCACGAGGACCGGGATGCCCAGCTGGCGGCACTCGTTGAGGAACACCGCGGTCTGGTCCTTGTTGGTGCGCACGCTGGTGAGCAGCGCAGCGAGGTACTCGACGGGGTAGTTCGCCTTGAGGAACGCGGTCTGGTAGGCGAGGTAGCCGTACCCGACGGAGTGGGACTTGTTGAACGAGTAGTCGGCGAACGGCTCGATGGTGTCGAAGATCTTCTCGCCGAACGCGCGGGCGTGACCTTGGGTGACGCAGCCGTCGACGAACTTGGAGCGCTCCTGGGCGATGAGGGAGCGGATCTTCTTGCCGGTTGCTTTCCGGAGGTTGTCGGCCTCTTCGAGCGTGTACCCGGCGAGCTGCTGCGCGACGCGCATCAGCTGCTCCTGGTAGATCATCAGCCCGTAGGTGGGTCGGAGGATGTCTTCGAGGTCGGGGTGCGGGTAGTCGACGAGGCGACGGCCGTTCTTGCGGTCGGCGTACTCGGTGTGCCAGTTCTGGGCCATCGGGCCGGGCCGGTAGAGGGCGACGAGCGCGGCGATGTCCTCGAAGCTCGTGGGGGCGAGGCGCTGGAGCAGGGAGCGGACCTGCGCGCCTTCCAGCTGGAAGACCCCGACGGTGTCGCCCCGGCGGAGCAGGTCGAAGGTCTGGGGGTCGTCGAGCGGGACGTGGTCGATGTCGGGGCGCTGGCCGGTCGAGGCTTCGATGAGATCGAGGGTGATCTCGAGCACGTCGAGGTTCCGCAGCCCGAGGAAGTCCATCTTGAGCAGGCCGAGGTCCTCGACGCCGTGCATCTCGTACTGGGTGACGATCGGCGAGTCGGCGAGGTCCCGGCCGGGCTCGGGTTTGCGTTGCACCGGGAGGTACTCGGTGAGCGGCTCGCGGGTGATGACCACCGCGGCGGCGTGGATGCCGTCTTGGCGGCGGAGCCCTTCGAGGCCCCGGGCGACGTCGATGACGCGGCGGGCGTCGGGGTCGGCGCTGTACAGCTCGCGGAGCTCGACCGCCATCTTGTAGCCGTCGTCCTGTCCCGGGACGAGCTCGAGGCAGGCGCGCAGCGGCGTGTCCCGTCCCATGATGAGGGGCGGCATCAGCTTGGCGATCCGGTCCCCCATCCCGTACGGGTAGCCGAGGACCCGGGAGGCGTCCCGCACCGCGGCTCGGGCCTTGATCGTCGAGAAGGTGACGATCTGGGCGACGTGGTCGGCGCCGTAGCGCTCCGCGGCGTAACGGATCATCTCGCCACGGGAGCGGGAGTCGAAGTCCATGTCGATGTCGGGCATCTGGGCCCGACCCGGGTTCAGGAACCGCTCGAACAGCAGGTCGTAGCGGATGGGGTCGATGTCGACGATGCCGAGGCAGAACGCGACGCAGGACCCGGCCGCGCTCCCCCGGCCGGGGCCGACCCGGATGCGGCGCTCCCGGGCGTAGCGGACGAGGTCCCACACGACGAGGAAGTACGCCGAGAACCCCATCGTCTTGATGACGCCGAGCTCGTAGTCGATGCGCTGCGCGACGTTGGCGGGGACGGGGTCGCCGTACCGGGTGGTCGCGCCGGCGAGGGTGAGGTCGCGCAGGTACGAGTCCTCGTCGTGGCCCGCGGGGGTCGGGAAGGAGGGCAGCACGGCGTTGTCGAACTCGATCTCGACGTCGGCCCGCTCCGCGATCCACAGCGTGTTGTCACATGCCTCTTCGTAGTCGGCGAACAGGGCCCGCATCTCCGCTGCGGACTTGAGATAGAACTCCTCACCTTCGAACTTGAGCCGCTTGGGGTCGTCGCGGGTCGAGCCGGTCTGCACGCACAGCAGCGCGTCGTGCGCCTCGGCGTCTTCGCGGCTGGTGTAGTGGCTGTCGTTCGTGGCGAGCAGGGGTGCGCCGAGGTCCCGGGCGATGCGCAGCAGGCCTGGGTTGACGCGCTGCTGGTCGGCGAGGCCGTGGTCTTGCAGCTCGATGAAGAACCGCTCCCGGCCGACGACGTCCTGGAACCGAGCGGCGAGCTCCCGGGCGCCCTGGTGGTCGTCGACGAGGAGGCGTTGACAGATCGCGCTGCCGAGACAGCCGCTGGTCGCGATGAGTCCCTCGCCGTACTGCTCGAGCAGCTCGAAGTCGACGCGGGGCTTGTAGAAGAACCCGTCGAGGTACGCCAGCGACGAGATCTTGATGAGGTTGCGGTAGCCGGCGTTGGTCTCGGCGAGGAGGGTGAGGTGGAAGATGTCGTGGTCGTCGCGGCGGGGACGGTCGAAGCGGCTCGTCGCGACGAAGTAGGCCTCCATGCCGATGATCGGCTTGATGCCGTGCTCGCGTGCCGCCTTGTAGAACTCGAGGACGCCGTACATGTTCCCGTGGTCGGTGATTCCCACCGCGGGCTGCCCGTCGGCCGCGGCGGTCGCGATCACGTCGCTGACCCGGGCCGCGCCGTCCAGCATCGAGTACTCGGTGTGGAGGTGCAGGTGTGCGAACGACTGCTTCACGGTCCCCGTTCTCGGCGCCCGTCGGTTGTCCACAGGCTCCCGGTGCCCTGTGGAGAACTACAAGCGTGTAACTCTGAACCTACGCCTGGGGGCGCCGCGCCGCAAGCGAAGCGGGGTCAGGCCCGGCCGCGGCCGGCGACGAGGGGGACGAGCATCTCGGCGGGCGTGATCGACCCGTGGGCCGAGATGAGCCCGGCCTCGCGGGGCAGGGCCGGGTCGAGGTAGGCGACCGGGTCTCGGGCGGCGAGCACGACATCGCCGACCCGCCGGCGGGTGGCGGGTGACGGCGCCGGACCCAGCCAGCCGTCGTCGAGCAGCTCCTCCCGGCCGAGCACCCACGCCTCGGCGCCGTACAAGGCGGTCGCGGTGGCGAGGAGCTCCGCCGCCGCGCCCGGTTGGGCGTGGAGGTAGCGGACGCGGCCGTCGCCGGAGCCCCGCTCGAAGCAGCCTG
>DATISY010000106.1:0-14372 GCA_035468285.1 Acidimicrobiia bacterium
ACGGTCGTCGTCTTGCCGGCACCGTTGGGTCCGAGGAGGCCGAACACCTCACCCGACGCGACGGTGAGCGACAAGCCGTCGACGGCACGGACGTCCCCGTACCGCTTCTCCAGCTCGGCGACCTCGATTGCAGGTGTCGCCGACGCCATCGCGGGTGAGCCTACCGGAGCACCTACGCGATGCCCCGCCCGCGGTCCGCGCGCGATGCCGGGCACAATCTGCGGTGCATGGACGAGTTCCAGTACCTGGCGCTGATGGCTGCCTGCCTGATCGTCACGCTGCCCCTCGAGCTCGTGCTCGGCGCGCGTGTCTGGCGGCGTCCCCGCCGGCTGCTGATGGCGCTCGTCCCCACCGTCGTCATCTTCGTGGCGTGGGACATCGTGGCCATCGCCCGCCACCACTGGTCGTTCAACCAGCGCTACCTGGTCGGCTGGTCGTTGCCGGCTGACGTCCCGATCGAGGAGCTGGTGTTCTTCATCGCGATCCCGATCTGTGGGCTCTTGACCCTCGAATCGGTCCGGCGGCTCCTGAGGGACTCGGCGCGTGCGTGAGTACACGGTGGCAGCGGTCGTCGCCGTGGTGGCGGTCATCTCGTTGGAGGTCGTGGTGCTCCGCACCGGGCTGCTGCGCACCCGGGCGTACTGGATCGCGTTGGCGATCTGCTACGGGTTCATGATCGCCGTGAACGGCTGGTTGACGAAGCTGTCGGCCCCGATCGTGGTGTATGACCGCGCCGCGACGACCGGGTGGCGGTTCCCGTGGGATATCCCGGTCGAGGACTACCTGTTCGGGTTCGTGCTGCTCACCCTGGCGATGCTGCTGTGGGACGCCGCCGCCCGGCGTGAGGCCCTGCGGTCGTGACCGCGATAGCCCTCGCGGTCGGGGCCCTCGTCGTGATGGAGCCCCTGACCACGCTGACGCACCGGCTGGTGTTCCATGGGTTCGGGATGGGCTGGCACCGCAGCCATCACCTCCCGCCGCGCCGGCGCCTGGAGGCGAACGACCTCTTCCCGGTCGTGTTCTCGCTGCTCACCATCATGGTCCTCTCGGTCGGGGTCTACGTCGGAGCCGGGTCGGTGCTCGTCCCGATCGGCGTCGGGGTGACCGCCTACGGCGCGGCGTATCTCGTCGTGCACGACCTCGTCATCCATCGGAGGGTGCCGTGGCTGCCGGTACCCGACCGGGTCGGGCGCCGCCTCCGGCAGGCCCACAACATCCACCATCTCTTCGGGCAGGCGCCGTACGGGTTCCTCGCACCGGTGGTGCCGCGCACGCTGCGGGAGCGCGCCGAGCAGCGCGGTGTCGACGACACGCGACGCGCCGTCAGTCACCACCACCGAGCTTGAGGATGCTGCTCCCGACGACGAGCGCCTTGCGGGCCGTCGGGACCCGGGCTCGCTTCGTGAACACGTCGGAGCCGACCCGCTCGATCCGGTCCAAGATCTCCGAATAGAGCCGCCGCGCGGCTCGGATGCACCGGGCCGACGACGGCGGCAGCAACGGGATCCCGAGATCGGCGGACTCGTAGTACTCGCGGGTGCGGCGGATCTCGAACGCCATCAACGCCCGCCACTCCGGGGTGACGCGCCGCTGCCACGGGTCCGCCTCGAAGCGGCGCAGGTCCTCCTGGGGGATGTACACCCGTCCGCGGTCGAGGTCCTCGTCGACGTCGCGGAGGAAGTTGGTGAGCTGGAACGCCAGGCCGAGATCGCGGGCCGGGCGCAGCGCCGCCGCCGACGTGGGCTCCAGGATGGGGAGCATCATCTCGCCGATGACCGCGGCGGAGCCGTCCATGTAATCAAGCAGGTCATCGAACGACTCGTAGGTCGCGACGGTGAGATCCATCGTCATGGAGCGCAGGAACCGTCGGAAGCAGTCAGGGTTGAGGTCGAACGCGTTGACGGTGTGCACGACCGCCTTGAGCACCGCGTCGTCGGAGTCGCCCCGCTCGAGATCAGCGAAGAGCCGGTCCCCGAACTCGGTCAGGGCCCGCTCGCGCTCCTCGACGGGGACCGGGCCCAGGTCATCGACGATGTCGTCGGCGTACCGGCAGAACCCGTACAGGGCGTGGATGTGGTGGCGTTTCACGCGGGGCATGAGCAGCGTCGCCGCGTAGTACGTGGTCCCGTACGCCTTGTTGAGCTGGCGGCAGCGGGCGTAGGACTCGTCGAGGGTGATCATGACCCACCCCAGCGTTCGACGCGGTCGGCCGCCAACCGACCCGAGAGGAGCACCATCGGGATTCCCACGCCCGGCACCGTACCCATCCCGACGAGCACGAGCCCGGGGATGCGGCGGTCGATGTTCGGCGTCCGGAACGGTCCGCTCTGGAAGAACTGGTGCGCCAACGCGAAGGGGGTTCCCCGCTCGAGCCCGCGGGCTGCCCAGCCGGGCGGCCCGATGAACGCCTCGAGCTCGATGTCGTCGACCGGGTAACCGAGCGCGCCGACCCGCGCCCTGAGGTCGGCCTGTGTCTCCTCCTCGGCGGTGTCCCAGGCCACGGCACCGTCCAGGTTCGGTACGGGCTCCAATACGTACAGCGTCGTCCCACCGGCGGGGGCGAGGGACGGGTCGGTGACGCTGGCCGCGGTCACGAGAATGGAAGGGTCAGGCATGCGTCGGCCGTCCCGCAGCAACGTGTCGAACGCGGCGCGCCACGGCCGTCCGAAATGGAGGTTGTGGTGCGCCGCGCCGGGCGGTGGGGAGCCGCGGACCCCAGCGAGCCAGAGCGCACACGACGGCGAATACCGACCGTGCGACACCCGTCGGGGGGCGGCGAGGCCGAGCAGCGTCCGGTAGGTCGCGGCGACGTCGGCGTTGCACACGACCGCGTCCGCTGCGACCCGTTCGCCGGTGGCGAGCCGCACCCCGCTCACGACGCCATCCGCCCCCCGGTCGATGCGCTCCACCGGGGATGCGTACGCGAACGACGCGCCGGCCTTCTCGGCGGCGGCCGCGAGGCCACGGGCGACCTCGTGCATGCCACCCGATGGGAACGAGACCCCCTCGACGGTGTCCATGTACGTGATGATGCTGAACACCGCGAGCGCGTCGAACGGCGACAGGCCCGCGTACAGCGCCTGGAACGAGAACACCCGCTGCAGCCGCTCATCGTCGAAGAAGCTCGCAACCTTGGGCGCCAACCGGCCGAGCGCGCCGAGCCGCACCAGCCGCGCCAAGTCGCCGGGTCGGCGCGCCAAGCCCAACGGCGAGTCGAAGTTCCGGTTGATGAACGACCCGAACTCAGCCTCGTACAGGTCGCGCAGCCAGGCGCTGAACCGGCGGAACCCCTCCGCCGCGCCCGAGCCGGCGAAGTCCTCGATCTCACCCGCCATGGCCTCGGTGCCGGCACGGACGTGGAGCTCGGAGCCGTCGGCGAAGCAGGCGCGGTACATCGGGTCGAGGGGCTGCACGGTGAGGTGCTCGTCGAGGGTGGCGCCCGCGGCCCGGAACGTGTCGTCCAGGATCCCCAGCATCGTGAGGACCGCCGGGCCGGTATCGATGCGGTAGCCGCCCCCCTCGAGGCGCCCGGCGACGCCGCCCGGCTCGGTGTCGCGCTCGAACACGACGACGTCGTGGCCGCGTCCCGCGAGATGGCACGACGCGGCGAGGCCTCCGAGACCTGCCCCCACGACCACGACCCGCATGGGTGGTCTCGCTACCGGTCGCGCCAGGCGACGTACGTGCCGAGCTCCTGCAACGCGGTCCGGGCCTCCGCAGTGAGGGGCGCCTCGTTGAGCGCGGCGAGGGACCTCGCGACGAGACCCTCGATCGCCCGCTCGACCTCGTCGCGGGCGCCGCAGTCGATCAGGAACGCCTGGAGGGCCATGATCTCGGTGTCCGACAGGTCGGGGTGGCCGAGCCGCTGGAGAAGCGCCGTGCCGGCCGGATCGGCGTGCGCCGCAGCGACCGCGACCAGCGGCGTCAGCTTGCCTTCGCGGAGGTCATCACCGACCGGTTTGCCGGTGGTGGTGCTGTCCCCGAAGACGCCGAGGAGGTCGTCGCGGAGCTGGAACGCCTCGCCCAACGGGAGCCCGATGGCGCTCAGCGGGGCGCGGAGCTCCTCCAACCGACCGGCGAGCGCCGCGCCGAGATGCAACGGACGTTCGACGGTGTACTTGCCGGACTTGTATCGCTCGATCCGCTGGGCTTGCGCCGGGTCGCTGCTCGCGCTCGCGGTCCCGACGAGGTCGAGGTACTGCCCGACGCAGAGCTCGACGCGGAGCTCGTCGAAGATCCGCCGGGCCGGTGGGGCCGCGTCGGCGAAGAGCACGTCGGCGTACACGAAGGCGAAGTCACCGATCAGGATGGCGGCACCCTCCCCGAATCGGCGCGCTTCGCCACGCCAGCCGGACGCGCCGTGCCGGTCGATGAACGCCCGGTGGATCGCCGGGACCCCGCGTCGCAGGTCGGAGCCGTCCATGACGTCGTCGTGGACGAGCGCAAAGGTGTGGAGCAGCTCGAGCGCCGCGCCCGCGTCGACGACCAGCGACGCGTCCGGCGATCCGCCCGCCCCGACGTACGCCCAGTAGCAGAATGCCGGCCGGAGCCGCTTGCCGCCGGCTAGGACCAGCTCCCGCAGCGCGCCGATGGGGGCGACGAGCGCCGTGTCGACCGCGGACCAGCGCTCGACTTCGCCGTCGAGGAGGGCCACGATCCGTGCCTCGGCACGGGCACCGACGTCGGCGAGGCTCGGGGGTGCCGAGCTGTGGCGACGGGCAGGCACCGTCGAAGCCATTGCGAGATGGTAGGCCGCCGTCCCGGGAGGTCTCCGAAGCGAGTCGCACTCAACACGGGGGTGGCCACGCGTCGGTACGCTGCTCCGGGCGTGGCCGAGTTCCTGTCCGAGGCATGGATCGTCGAGCTCGACCGTGCGGCGCGTGACGCGTCGGCTCTCGGTGGGATCGGCGCACCCGAACCGCTCGTCGTCGAGCAGCGCGTGCAGCGGGGCGACGTCGTCGTCGTGTACCACTTCTCGTTCACGCCCGACGGGGCCCGGGTGTCCATCGGCCCTGCGGCGGCACCCGACCTCGTCCTCGTCGCCGACGAGGACACCGCTCGTAGCCTCCAGCAGGGGTCCTTGCGTGCGCAGGACGCAACGGTCAGCCGCCGCCTCAAGGTGCGAGGCCAGATCCAGCGGCTGCGCGGCGCCGGGGAGGCGCTGCGGTCCCTGGACGACGTGTGGCGAACGGTGCGCGACGCCACGACGTACCCTGCGGAGAGCGGCAGCTCGGAACGCCGCCGCTCGCGCTTCGCCGACCCCTCGGCGGGCGGTCTCCCCAGGAGGACGACACGGTGATCTCGGAAGCCGAGTTCCGGACCGAAGCGAAGGCCTTCCTCGACGCCCACGCCGAACCACGCGTCGAGGAGAAGTTCGAGTGGGGCAAAGGCTCCGACAACGTGTCCATCCTGGAGGAGAAGACCCCCGAGCAAGAAGCTGCCGACGTGCAGGCGGCGAAGGCCTGGAAGGCCACTGAGTTCGACGCGGGGTTCGGGTGGATCACCGGTCCGGAGGAGTACGGCGGCCGGGCGCTCCCTGCCTCCTACGAGCGGGCCTACCGGGAGCTCGCCGCCCGGTACGCCATCGAATCCCAGACCATCTTCGGTATCGGGCTCGGCATGGTCGCGCCCACGATCCTCGCCCACGCCATCCCGGACGTGAAGCGCCGCTACCTCGCCCCCCTGTACCGGGGGGACCTCGTCGCGTGCCAGCTGTTCTCCGAGCCCGCGGCCGGCTCCGACCTCGCCGGGATCCAAACCCGGGCCGATCGCGACGGTGAAGAGTGGATCCTCAACGGCCAGAAGGTCTGGACCTCGGGAGCGCACTACAGCGACATCGGCGAGATCATCACCCGCACCTCGACGGACAAGCCCAAGCACAAAGGGCTCACCATGTTCGTCGTCGACATGAAAGCCCCCGGCGTCGAGGTGCGCCCGCTGCGCCAGATGACCGGCGGTGCCTCGTTCAACGAGGTGTTCTTCTCCGACGTCCGGGTACACGACTCCCACCGCCTCGGTGACGTCGACGAAGGCTGGACCGTCGCGCTCACGACGTTGATGAACGAACGGGCGTCCATCGGCGGGGGTGGCGCCGCGGGGTTCAGCCTGAGCCTCACCCGGCTGCGCGAGATGGCGTTGCACTATGCGCTCGACGAGGACCCGATCGTGCGGCAGCGACTCGCGGACATCTACATCCGCATGACGGTCGCCCGGTACACGAACCTGCGGGCGATGGCGAAGATCCGATCCGGTCAGCTCCCCGGGCCCGAGATGTCCATCGCGAAGCTGGCGCTGACCCAGAACATGCAGCGGATCGCGCAAACCCTCGGTGAGCTCCTCGGCCCCCGCCTGGTCGCGGACAGCGGCGAGTGGGGCACCTACGCCTGGTCAGAGTTCATGCTCGGCATCCCCGGGATGCGCGTCGCCGGCGGCACCGACGAAGTGATGCGCAACATCGTCGGTGAGCGCGTCCTCGGTCTCCCGAAGGAGCCCCCCGGCCCGGGCGGGCGCTAGCAGCCCGTGCTGCCGTTCGAGCGACTCCGGGCCCTCGCCCGCTACGCGGGTGACGACACCGGCCTCGTGGTCGAGGCCGCGGACTGCCTCGCGGATTTCGCCGTCGACCCCACCCAGCTGGTCACCGTCTGTCGGCGACTCCTCGCTCATCACCCGAGCAGTGGTCCGCTCTGGTGGCTGTGCACCCAGGTGCTCACTGCGACCGACCCGAGCGGTGGCGCCCGCGACGCGGTGCGGGCCCTCGAACGGGACCGCACCGCCCCCCGCCTGTCGTCGCTGCTGCCCTTTCCGCACGATGACCCTGTCGCGGTGCTCGGCTGGCCCGACGTGACCGGCGAGGCCCTCGCCGAACGACCCGACCTCGACGTCGTCGTCGTCCGCACCGACTACCGGGCCCCCCGCGCTGCGGGCCGGCGCGTCCGAGTGGCCGACGAGGTCGAGGCGATGGCCGCCTCCCCGAGTCATCTGCTCGTCGAGGTGCTCGCCGCGGGACCGCAGACCGCGATCGTGCCCCACGGGGTCACCGACCTCCTCGATTCGCTTGACGGTGCTGAGCTCTGGCTCGTCATCCCGGTCGGTCGGCTCTTACCGGCACGCTTGTTCGACGTCCTGCAAGCCCAGGTCACCGACGATCCCGACGTCGAGACCCTCGACGTGACCCGGGCGGCGCAGACGGCCGGACCGTGGGGCCTCGACATCCCCGCCCACCTCGGCGCGCACGTCAACTGCCCCGTGGCGCCCGAGCTCCTCCGGATCTGACATCACCGACCCGCGCGACGCCGGTCGGTACGGGGGTCCCGTGACCGTCACCGACACCTCCGGCGACGCCAGCGAAGGCCCCGACCCGAGACCCAGGACCTCTCCACCATGTGCTGGCAGTGCGGCGCCCCGATGCGCGAAGAGCACGCCCACTACCGCTGCCCTGCCTGCGGCTGGCGGGACTCGTGCTGCGACGGGCCGTACTGACTCAGGCTTCGAGCTCGTAGCTCGACCCGATAAAGCGTCTCGACCACCGGCGGCGCAGCGAGCGCCGGACCCCGGCGCGGACCGGCGGAACGAGCAAGGCCAGCCCGACCGCGTCGGTGACGAAGCCCGGGATGAGCACCAGCGCCCCGGCCGCGGCGAGGAGGGCACCGTCGGCCAGCGCGCTGCCCGGCACCTGGCGGCGCTCGAGATCAGTGATGGCCCGACGGAGCATGGCGAGCCCCTGGGCTTTCACGATGACCGCCCCGACGGCGGACACCAAGATGAGCAGCCCGACCGTGTTGAGGACCCCGATGCGGTGCGCGACCTCGACGATCACCGCCACCTCGACGATGACCGTCAGGACGACGAGGGCGAGGAGCCGCGGCACCAACCCAGGGTACCGGCGCGATTCGGGGGTGCGATCGTCGACCGGGCCGGGGCCCGGTCCGTCGGCGGACGGTCAGGCCTCGAGGGCGAGCGGGGGCTGCTCGTCGACGTCGGGGTCCTCGACGAGCTCGAGGTCACGGGTCCGCAGCTCGTTGATGCGGCGCAGGGGACGCTCGAGGGTGTTGGTCCGGGTCCCGGCCAGCGCGGTGTACTCCTTGCTGGCGGCGTCGATCCGCTGACCGACCTTTTCCATCTGGCCCTTGAACTTGCCCCACTGTTCGGAGAACTGGCCGAGGAGGCTGAGGATCTCGTCGGAGGTGCGGGCCAGTCGGAGGTTCTCCACCATCTGGCGGATCAGCGCGAGCACGACGAAGAGGGTGAGCGGCGAGCAGAAAACCACGCCGTGACGGACAGCGTCGTCGAGGATGGCGTCGTCCTGCTCGTGGATGAACGCGTAGAGCTGCTCGTTCGGGATGAACATCAGCACGAAGTCGACGGTTCCGCCGCCCGCGTCGACGTAGTCCCGGTCGGCGAGCTCGCGGACCCGGGCCCGGACGTCGCGGAGAAAGTCGTCCCGGTACCGCTTGCGCTCGAGATCGCTGGTCGCGTCGCAGAACCGCACGTAGTTGTCGAGCGGGAACTTGACGTCCATGTGCAGCAGGAGGTTGTTGGGGAGGAAGAACGTGTAGTCCGGGATGCCACGGCCGCCTTCGAGGGCTCGTTGCTTGCGGTAGTTGACGTTCTCGACGAACCCGGCGAGGCGCAGGACGTCCTCGGCCATGCGCTCCCCCCATTGACCACGCGCCTTGGTGCTGGAGAGGGCCTCACGGAGGCTCTGGGTAGTGTGGAGCAGCGCGGCGAGGCCTTCGTGCTGCTTGGACAGCTGAGCGTTCAGCTCACCGAAGGAGCGGGCCCGTTCCGCCTCGACCTGCTGGACCATCGAGGAGACCTCGTCGAGCTTGGCCGACATGGTCACCAGCTGCTGATCGATCAGGGACTTCTTGCCGTCGAGGTCCTTGCCGGCGAGCTCCCGTTCCGCCATGAGGGCCTGGCGGTTGTGGGTCAGGACGTGGTCGATGGCGGCCTGCACGGCCGCGTCGCGCTGCTCGGCGAACACCTGCTGGTGCTGGGCGGCGAGGTGGCGCGCGTCGGCGTCCTGGCGGCGCAGCACGCGCCACGCGACCACCGCGACGAGCACGGGCCCCACGAGTGCCACCACGATGGCGACCAACTGCATGGCTCTAGGGTCACACGGAGGTGTGACAGTCCTGGGGATAGCCCCTGACCTGCACAAACGCGCTCAGAGAGCCGGCGTGGGGCGCCGACGCCCGGGGCCTCTGCGAGCGGGACCCGGCGGCCTAGAAGGTCCCCCCGTCGACGGTGAGCCGCTGGTCGGTGAGGTACCCGGCCCGCTCGGAGACGAGGAAGCGCACGACCTCGGCGACCTCTTCGGGGGTGCACACGTGACCGAAGGGGTAGCGGCCGTCGAGGTCGTGGATGTCCTCGACGCCCTGGGTGGCCTTCACGAGGCGGCGCCCCATGTCCGACACGACGAGGCCGGGCGCGACGGTGTTGACGTGGATTCCGCTCGCCCGCTCTTCCTTGGCGAGGGTGCGGGCCAGCGCCTCGAGGGAGGCCTTAGCCACGTTGTACGGGAGGGAGTGCGCGGCCATGAAGCTGGTCGCCACGCTCGAGATCATCACGATGTCACCTCGGGGCCGGTCGCGCATCCCGGGGAGGACCAGCTGGCTGAGGATGAAGGCACCGAACGCGTGTGTGCGCCAGACCCGTTCGAGCTCGGCCGGATCGGTGTCGGCGACGCGGTTGCCGCGGCTGGCGATCCCGGCGTTGTTGACGAGGATGTCGATGTGCCCGAAGTCCGAGAGGACGGCATCCATCATGCGGGCGTCGGCGTCGGCGTCGTCGACGGACGCCTGATAGGCGCGGGCGGTGCGGCCGAGCGACTCGATCGCCGCGACGGTGTCGTGCGCCGCGGTCTCGTCCCGGCGGTAGTTGACCGCCACGTCGGCGCCGTCAGCGGCGAGGCCCCGCGCGATGGCGGCGCCGATCCCCCGCCCGCCGCCCGTGATGAGCGCAACGCGTCCTTCGAGTCCCACGTGAGCTGTCTCCTTGTCGTCGGTCGTCGGTCAGTTCCGGCTCTCGGCGAGGCGCTCGGCGCGCCGCGCGAGGCCGGGGGCGCCAAGCCGGCTGGCCCAGGCGTCGAACTCGTCGGTCGGTCCGACCCACCGCCAGTCGTCGACGTGACCGACGGCGGCGTCGGTGCGGAGCGTGGCGAGGGTCCGGAACAGGTTGGCGAGGCGACGTTGGTCGTTGAGGGTCGCCGCGAGGCGGGCCGCCCCACGCACGTCGACGTCCCACGCGCTGGCTTGGCCGGGGATGTCCTCGAGGTGGGGATAGCGGCCCAGGACGGCCCCGGCTGACTTGGCGCCCCAGCCGGGGAGGCCGGGGAATCCGTCGGCGGAGTCGCCGACGAGCGCCAGCCAGTCCGGGATCGACTCGGGGAGGACCCCGAACTTGGCCCGGACGGCGGCCTCGTCGATGTACTTGGCGTTCCGCCGGTCGAGCTGCACGACGTCGGGGTCGTGGACGCATTGGCCCAGGTCCTTGTCCGGGGTGCAGATCACCGCTCGTTCCACCCTGGGGTCGGCGACCGCCACGGCGGCGGCGGACGCCAGCGCGTCGTCTGCTTCCAGCTCGACCTCGGCCCATACCGAGACGCCGAGCGAGCGGAGCGCGTCCTCGACGACCGGGAACTGCGCCCGGAGGGTCGGGTCGACGCCGGCGCCCGTCTTGTAGCCGGCCCAGAGGTCGTTGCGATACGACTCGATGATGTGGTCGGTCGCGACGCCGACGTGGGTCGCGCCTTCTTCGAGGAGCTGCAGCACCGAGCCGATCACGCCGCGGGTCGCGCCGACGTCGAGCTGGCCGGGATCGAGATGCTCCGGGACCGCGAAGAAGTGGCGGAACAGCTCGTAGGTCCCGTCGATGAGATGCACCTGCATGCGAGACGACCTTCACGGGAACGGGACCACGCGGCCCTGGCGGGGCGAGCCTGACACAGCGGACGCGACCGCGTTGGCGGGCACACGGTGACCGGTACGGTGCGGGGATGCGGTTCGGTCTGCACGTCCCGCAGCTCGGCACCCTCGGTGACCCGACCGCCCTGGTCGACGTGGCCCGTCGCGCCGAAGCGGCCGGCTGGGACGGCTGCTTCGTGTGGGACCACCTCATGCACGCCGGTGACCCACCCGCGTGCGACCCGTGGGTGACGCTCGGGGCGATGGCGGCGAGCACGGAACGGCTGCGACTCGGGCCGATGGTCACGCCGCTCCCCCGCCGACGGCCGTGGAAGGTGGCTCGGGAGGCCGCGACGCTGGACCGGCTCAGCGGGGGCCGCTCCGTGCTCGGGGTCGGGATCGGGACCGACGCCTACCGCGAGTTCACGGCCTTCTCCGAGGCGGCGACCACCGACGCGTCGCGCGCCGCACTGCTCGACGAGGGCCTCGACGTCGTCGCGGCGCTGTGGGGCGGCGGCCGGGTCACCTACCGGGGATCGCACCTGACGGTCGACGACGTGGTGCAGACGCCGACACCGGTGCAGCAGCCCCGCATCCCGATCTGGTGCGCAGCCGTGTGGCCCCACCGGACGCCGCTCCGCCGTGCCGCGCGGTGGGACGGCGTGGTCCCCGTCGGGCGACTCGACGTGGCCGACGTCCGGGACCTGCGCCGCGCCGTCGACGAGCACCGGACCGTCGACGCGCCCTACGACGTGGCCCTGCCGACGTCGGCAGCAACGTCGGCGGCGGTGGCGGACTACGAGGCGGCCGGTGTCACCTGGTGGCTGGTGTCGCTCGACGCCCGCCAGCCGGTCGCGGTCCTCGCGGCCCAGATCGACCGCGGGCCGCCGACGTCCTGACCTCCGAGGGCTGGTGTTGCCCGCGCTCAGGGGCTGAGCTCGCCGGCGTGGATCGGCCGGTCCAGCGTGTTGCCGGGCGGGGCGAGGGGACACGCCCACGCGGGGTCGTACGCGCACGACGGGTTGTATGTGAAGTTCAGGTCGATGACGACGGTCGCGGTGCCGTCGGGGAGAACGCCGCCGCCGAGGTCCGCGCCTTTTGCGGTGTCGAGCAGGTACCGGCCACCGCCGTAGGTGTCGGGGTTCGGGTCCTTGACGGGGAGAAACAGGCCGCCGCCGTACCCGGCGAGCCACCACGCGTCGAGCGAACCGAAGCCGGGGATCTGGACGTGGCCGAGCCGCTCGAAGATGACGACGCCGTCAGTGCCGGTTCCCACGTCGAGCCGCGCGGGACGCTCGTCGTCCTCGATCGGGAGCGTGAACCGCAGGGTCGGGTCGTAGGGGGCGTACCGAAGCCCCGCGAACGTGGCCCGGTCAGCGGCGAGCAGTGGAGACGCCGGGTGCTCCGCGAACAGGTGGTCCCGGGCGAGACACCAGATCGTGTGCGCCGCCGCGGGATCGTCCATCTCGTGGACCTGCATGTAGAGCGCGGCGACGCGACGCCGCCAGTCGAGCACCGCGAGTGACACCGCGCGCACTGTACGCGCCGTGGTCGGGCACGACTCCGGAGGCTCAGCTGCCGGAGATGGCGGGTGCGATCTCGCCGCGGCCCGCCTGTTGCAGGTCCGATGGGAGTGGGGTGTGCGTCCGGCGGCTGATCACGTCGAGCTGGGTCCGCCATTCGATGATCGTGGCCCGTTGCTCGGACTGGGTGTTCGGGAGGGCCGAGAAGTCTCCTGCGGGGAGGGCGGCGGCCAAGGCGCTCAGGTATGCGTCTTCGAGGATGTAGGTGTGGGCGTACGGGGCGTGCAGGCGGGCCAGGCTCGGGTCGGACGGGACGAGGGCGTTGATCGCGACGGTGTAGCCGGCGAAGCGCCGCTCGAGGGCATCCATCGCCGCACCGGCCTGGTCGCCGGTCGTCTGGTGCGCCCGGTAGGCATTGAGGATCGGGTCCGCGCTCTCGAGCAGGTCATTGACGCCGAGTCGGATCGGCTCGACGGCTCGGACGTAGGAGCGGAGCGCGCCGCCGGACACGGAGCGCGTCGCCGCCGCGTTGGAGGTCAGCACGGCGAGGGCCAGAACGAGCACCACGATGACGCGGGGCATCGACCCGAGTCTGCTCCCATTCCGGTTCGCGCGGCGATACTGCACCAGTGAGCACGATACGAGCGGCGGGCGGGATCCGGTTCGGTCTCCAGGTCGTCGACGTCGCATCGTCGTCCGGCCTGGCCGACGTCGCCCGGCGGGCCGAATCGGCCGGCTTCGACACGCTCCTCGCGGGTGACCATGTCGGGACACCCGATCCCTTCCTCGTGTTGCAGGCCGCGGCCGACGCGACCGAAACCCTGCGGGTCGGTACCTACGTGCTGAACAACGACTTCCATGATCCGGTGCTGCTCGCCCGTGCCGTCGCGACGTTGGACGTGCTCAGTGACGGTCGTTTCGAACTCGGACTCGGGGCGGGCCATGCCCAGCCGGAGTACGAGGCGCGCGGGGTGACGTTCCAGCCGGCAAAGCAGCGCGTGGCTCGGCTGACCGAGGCGGTGGCTGTGCTGCGGGAGCTGCTCGGTGGCGAGTCCGTGACGTTCGAGGGCGCCTTCTACCGGCTGCGCGACGCGCGGTGCTTGCCCGGGCCTCGGCAGGCCCGGATCCCGATCGTCGTCGGCGGCTACGGACCCGCCCTGCTTCGGCTTGCCGCGCGGGAAGGCGACGGGGTCGGGCTCACCGGTTTGGGTCGGACGCTCCCGGACGGGATGCACCATGAGGTCGACTACTCGACCGGTTCGCTCGAGCACCGGCTGCGGATCATCGACGAGGCGGCCGGGGGTCGCCCGGTGGAACGCAGCGCCTTGGTCCAGGTCGTCGCGACCACCGACGACCGTGGAGCCACGGCTCGGCGCATCGTCGAACGGGTCCCCGGTCTGACGGAGACGGATGCGATGGAGACTCCGTTCCTGTTGTTCGGGTCGGTGCCGCAGCTGGTCGATCAGATCGTGACAGCGCAGCGGCAGTGGGGTCTCAGCTATTTCGTCACCCGGGCGCGGACACTCGAGGTGATGGCGGACGTCATCGCGGGGGTGCGAGCGCGTCTCGGCGCCGACCGGTCCTGAGGTCGGGCCACTGCACCGCCGGGGAACCGGTGGAGCGCGGCCTCCGGGTCGGCGGCCCGTCAGCCCACCGATCTCCTGCCGGTCCGAGACCACCCGCTACGCGGCGTTCGTCCGGCGGGGCTTCGAGCACTCCAGCCTCGATGGGTTCCTCGCGGCGCGGGTGGGCGCCCGGGCGTGCCCCCCGCATCGCGCGCCTCGCTGGGCGTGCACGTCGGTGACCCCGGGACCTGAGCGTGGAGCAGTGGGTGGACCTCTTCCTGGGCGACCGGACCGCGCCGCGGCGGGCCCGATGACCGGGTGCGGTCGGCGGACGCGCGAGCCTCCGGGGTATGCCCGAGGAGCCGCTCGACGCGATCGTG
>DATISY010000107.1:0-14124 GCA_035468285.1 Acidimicrobiia bacterium
TCGGGCTGCTCCGCGTCGACTCCGAGATCGTCGATTCGGAACCCCGCGCCGAGGAGCACGTCGCGGAGCGCCTCGGGTTCCCAGCCGGCGAAGAAGCGGCCCGGGAAGTCGTCGTGGGCGAGGAGCCCGTCGTCGTCGCCGTGGCGCATGGTGAGCTGGATCGGCGCGTCGACCTGGAGGGCCTGGTGGAGCTCCGCGAACGCCGCCGGCAGCTCGGGGCGGGCGACGTGCAGGTAGCTGGCCCGGGCCCAGCCGCCCGCGAGGGAGCCCCGCCGCAGCGGCAGGGCCTCCAGGTCGGCTTGGACGAGAGCCGCGTCGGGGGCCGCGTCACGGGCGAGCTCGAGCATCGCGAACGCCGCGTCGAGCGCCACCACCGGTCGCCCCAGCACCGGGAGGTGCAGGCCTGCCCCGCAGCCGAGGTCGGCTCGCATCCCGCCGGGCGTCACCGACGCGGCGAACCGTTCGGCCCGGTCCTGGAAGCGGGCTGGTCGGCGGTCCCGCCACTCCGCCGCCTGGGCCTCGTACACGGCAATCGTCGAGCGGTCCATATCGGGCCGTATCATCGCCGCAATGGCGACCGCGCCGCCTGCATCGGATCAGGTCGCCAACACCATCGTGGTGTTCGGGGCTACCGGTGACCTGGCCCACCGCAAGCTGTACCCCGCCTTGTCGTCGCTCGCGTGCGCCGGGCAGCTCCCCTCGGGTCTGCGGGTCGTCGGGGTGGCCCGCACCGAGATGGACGACGACGACTTCACCCGGTCCATCCACCAGTCGATCGAGAAGGCCGCGGGGGCCGACTTCCCGGACCGGCTCGCCGCGTTGGAGCACGGCGGCGTCCAGTTCCGGTACCTGATCGGCGACGCCGCCGATCAGGGGGCGTTCGGGAGGTTGCGGGACCTCCTGTCGGGCGCGGCCGACGGTGCGTCCCGTCCCGTCGGGAACTGCCTCTTCTACCTGGCGACGGTCCCGCAGCTGTTCGTCCCGATCGCCGACGGGCTCGGTGATGCCGGCCTCGCCGAGGAGAACGACGGGTTTCGCCGCTTCGTCGTCGAGAAGCCCTTCGGCCGGGACCTCGACAGCGCCCGGGATCTCAACGAGCACCTGCACCGCTGGTTCGAGGAGCAGCAGATCTACCGCATCGATCACTACCTGGCGAAGGAGACGGTGCAGAACATCTTGGCCTTGCGGTTCGCCAACACCATCTTCGAGCCGCTCTGGAACCGCCGGTACGTCGACCATGTCCAGATCACCGTCGCGGAGCAGCTCGGGGTCGAGCACCGCGGCACCTTCTACGAGCAGGCCGGCGCGTTGCGCGACATCGTCCAGAACCATGTGATGCAGGTCCTCGCGCTCACCGCGATGGAGCCACCGGCGTCGTTCGAGGCGAACGCCATCCGCGACGAGAAGGTCAAGCTGCTGCGCTCGGTGCACCTTTTCGACCCCATGCATCTCCAAGGTCGTGTCGTGCGCGGCCAGTACGCCGCGGGTGAGATCGGCGGTGTTCCCGTTCCCGGGTACCGAGAGGAAGAAGGTGTCGATCGGCACAGCAGCGTCGAGACCTACATCGCGATGCGTCTCGACATCGACAACTGGCGGTGGGCCGGCGTGCCCTTCTACGTGCGGACCGGCAAGCGGCTCGCCCGGCGTGTCACCGAGGTGGTGCTCCGCTACACCGGGGTCCCGTTCCTGCCCCTGCCGGCCGACGCGCGCGATTCGGTGGAACCCAACGACCTCGTCCTGCGGATCCAACCCGACGCCGGCATCGAGGTGTCGTTCGCCGCGAAGGTGCCCGGGCAGCGGTTCCGGGTCCGGAGGGTGAGCCTGGACTTCTCGTACGCCGAGACGTTCTCGTCCGAGCCGCAGCCGGAGGCATACGAGCGGGTGCTGCACGACGCCCTGGTCGGGGACGCCACCCTGTTCATCCGGAGCGACGAGGTCGACCAGTCGTGGCGGATCGTCCAGCCGCTCATCGACGGGTTCGAGGCGGTCGCGTTGCCGCTCACCTACTACCCGGCGGGGAGCTGGGGACCGGAGGAGGCCGACGGGCTCCCCGGGGAGTGCGGCGACACGTGGCGGGTCCCATGACGCTCCCCGGCGAGGAGCGGCGCGTCCCGCACGTGCCGTTGGCGTTCGCCCAGCTCGTCGCCAGCGAGGCCCCCTCGTCGCTGGCGCTGTCCGGGGGTGACACCGCCCGGGCCTGCTACGAGCTGCTCGCCACCGCCGCGGTCGAGTGGGAGGAGGTCGACGTCTACTTCGGTGACGAGCGGTGGGTTCCGGTCCACGACCCGGACTCGAACGAGGGCATGGCACGCACCGCGTTCCTCGACGAGGTCGAGCCCCGCTCGATCCACTCCATGCGCAACGCCGGTCCCACCGCCGACGAGGCGGCCGCCCAGTACGACCAGCTGCTCCGCAACGTGCCGCCGCTCGGCCTCGTGCACCTCGGGCTCGGTCCCGACGGGCACACCGCGTCGCTGTTCCCCGGCTCCGCCACGCTGGAGGAGCGGGAGCGGTTCGTGGTCCACGCCGGCGACGGCCAGCATCCCTACCAACGGCTCACGGTGACCTATCCCGCCCTCGCTCGCGCGTCGCTCGTCGTGTTCACCGTCTCCGGTGAGGAGAAGCGGGCCGCGCTCGACGCGGTGCGCAACGGCGCGGATGTCCCCGCGGCTCGGGTGCGCGCCGGACGGGTCGTGTGGCTCGTCGACGAAGCTGCCGCAGGGCCCGCCTAGCATGGAACCATGCTGAACCGTCGGGACGCCGTCGCGCTGCGCGACGCTCCGCTGCGCGAGGTCGTCGCGGCCGCGGCGGCGGTCCGAGATGCGGCGCACGGTCGGCGGGTCACCTACTCCCCCAAGGTGTTCATCCCGCTGACGATGCTGTGCCGCGACCACTGCGGGTACTGCACGTTCGCGAAGCCGCCCGCACGGCTCGCGTCCCCGTTCCTCGACCTCGACGCGGTGCGCGCGATCGCCGAGGACGGTCGCGCCGCGGGGTGTCACGAGGCGCTGTTCACGCTCGGGGAGGCCCCCGAGGACCGCTACCCCGACGCCGCGGCCTGGCTGCACGAGCACGGCTACGCGACCACCGTCGAATATCTCCGGGCCGCCTCCGCGATGGTGCTCGCCGACACCGGGCTGCTGCCGCACGCCAACGCGGGCGCGCTCACCCGTGAAGAACTCGCGGCGCTGCGCGTCACGAGCCCGTCGCAGGGAATGATGATCGAGACGCTCGCGGCGCGGCTCGCCGAGCCCGGCGGTCCGCACCATCGCGCCCCCGACAAGACCCCGGCCCGGCGGCTCGCCACCCTGGACGCCGCCGGCTCGGCCCAGGTGCCGGTCACCCCTGGGATTCTCGTGGGGATCGGCGAGACCTTCGAGGAGCGCGTCGACGCGCTCGTCGCGATCCGCGACGCCCACGAGCGGCACGGGCATGTCCAAGAGGTCATCGTCCAGAACTTCCTCCCGAAGCCGGGCACCGGCATGCACGACCAGCCGGCGTGCCCCCCCGACGACTACCTGCGGGCGATCGCGGTGGCCCGCCTCCTCCTGCCGCCCGCGGTGCACCTCCAGGCACCCCCGAACCTCAGCGACGACCTGGGCGCCATCCTCGACGCCGGGATCGACGACTGGGGCGGCGTCTCACCCGTCACCCCCGACCACGTGAACCCCGAGCGGCCCTGGCCCGCCCTCGATCGGCTCCGCACGGCCACCGAGGCCGCCGGGATGACCCTGGCGCCCCGTCTCACCGTGTACCCCGAGTACGTGCGCGGAGCCGAACGGTGGCTGGCCCCCGAGGTGCGCGCGGCGGTATGGCGGGCCGCGGACAGCGAGGGGCTGGCCCGCGACGATCCCTGGGCTGCGGGGGGCGACACCGCACCGCCGCGCCTGCTGGCGCCGATCCCGACCCGGGCCGGGGGCGCGGTCGGTGAGGTGCTCGACGGGGTCCTCGCCGGCGAGGAAGCCGGCGTCGAGGAGCTCGTCACGCTGCTCGAGGCACGCGGCCCCGACGTCACCGCCGTCGCGCAGCTCGCCGACCAGCTCCGGCGCGATGCCGTCGGCGACACCGTCACGTTCGTCCGCAACCGCAACATCAACTATACGAACATCTGCACGTTCAAATGCCGGTTCTGCGCCTTCTCGAAAGGCCCGCTCTCTTTGAACCTGCGCGGTGATCCGTACCTCCTCGACGTCGAAGAGATCCAACGGCGCGTGGTCGAGGCCGTCGACCACGGCGCGACCGAAGTCTGCCTGCAGGGCGGAATCCATCCCGACTTCGACGGCGACTACTACGTCGGCGTGACCCGGGCCGTGAAGGCCGTCGCGCCCGACATCCACGTGCACGGGTTCACCGCGCTCGAGGTCACAGAAGGCGCCCGTCGGCTTGGGGTCCCCTTGCGCGAATACCTGAGCGACCTGAAGGCGGCAGGTCTGTCGACGCTGCCCGGCACCGCGGCGGAGATCCTCGACGACGAGGTGCGCGCGATCATCTGCCCCGACAAGGTCACGACCGACGAGTGGCTCGACGCGCACCGTGACGCCCACTCGGTCGGGTTGCGCTCGAACGTGACGATCATGTTCGGGCACGTGGAAGCCCCCGTTCACGTGGCCCGGCACCTGACTCGCACCCGGGCGCTCCAGAAGGAGACGGGGGGCTTCACCGAGTTCGTCCCGCTGCCGTTCGTGCACATGGCGACCCCGCTGTCCCTGCAGGGCCGCGCCCGGCGCGGCCCGACGTTCCGAGAGGTGCTGCTCCTCCACGCCGTCGGGCGCATCGCGTACCACGGCTGGATCGACAACATCCAGATCTCGTGGGTCAAGGTCGGTATCCCGGGCGCCCAGCAGGCGCTGCAGGCGGGCTGCAACGACCTCGGTGGCACCCTGATGGATGAGAACATCTCGCGTGCCGCGGGCGCGTCGCACGGCCAGGAGCTCGACGACGCCGGGTTCGCGGCCATCGTCGACCCGCTCGGCCGGCCGCTCGCGCAGCGCACCACCCTGTACGGGCGGGCCCGGACCGTCGGCCGGCCCCTGCGGCCCCTGACCCGGGAGCCGACCCCGGAAGCGACCCCGGTCGTGCTCACCGCGCGCGCCGCGCCGTGAGTGACCCGACCGCAGCGGACACGACCGTCGACGTCGTCGGGGTCGGCAACGCGCTCGTCGACGTCCTGAGCCTCGCAACGGACGAGTTCCTCGACGACCACGGCCTGAACAAGGGCAGCATGGCTCTGCTCGACGCCGACCAGGCCGAGCGGCTCTACGACGCGATGGGCCCCGGCACGGAGATGTCGGGCGGCTCGGCGGCGAACACGATGGTGGGCGTGGCATCCCTGGGCGGGGCGAGCGCGTTCGTCGGCCGCGTCCGCGACGACACGCTCGGCCGAGTGTTCGCCCATGACATCCAGGCGTCCGGCGTCCAGTACGACACCGTCGCGGCCACGAGCGGGGATCCCACCGGGCGTTGCCTCATCCTGGTGACCCCCGACGCGGAGCGGACCTTGAACACGTTCCTCGGCGCGGCAGCTCAGCTCCACGCCGACGACGTGTCGGAACCGCTGCTGAGCCGCGCGCAGGTGACCTACCTGGAGGGGTACCTGTTCGACCAGCCCGACGCCAAGGACGCGTTCCGGCTTGCGGCGCGCCTCGCGCACGGCGCAGGGCGACGCGTCGCGCTCAGCCTCTCCGACACGTTCTGCGTAGAACGACACCACAACGACTTCCTTGCCCTCGTCGAGCACGAGGTCGACATCCTGTTCGGCAACGACACCGAGATCCGGGCCCTGTACCGGGTGGATCGCCTCGACGACGCCTTCGGGCTCGTCGCGCGGCATTGCGAGCTCGCCGCGCTGACCCGAGGCCCCGACGGGTCCGTCGTCGTGACGCCCGAGGGGACCCACGAGGTCGCGGCGCAGCCGGTGGCGGGCCCGGTTGTCGACACCACCGGCGCGGGTGACCAGTACGCCGCGGGGTTCCTGTTCGCCTTCACCCGCGGCCTCGATCCGGTGACCTGCGGGAAGATCGGGGCGATCGCGGCGTCGGAGGTGATCGCGCATCTCGGGGCGCGTCCCGAGCGCCCGCTCGCGGAGCTCGCTGCGTCGCTGCTGCCGTGAAGCTCCCCCGGTATCGCACCGGTGACCCCGAGCTGGACGAAGCGGTGGCGGCGCTCGTGGAGCGCGTCGCCGAGGACGACGCCGACCTCCTGTTCGAGCTCGTGGCCTCGGCGGTGCGCCTGGCGCGGGACCACGCCGACCGGGGGGACTTGAAGATGGCGAACGCGGCGTTGAAGGAGATGCGCTACTCGTTCCATGTGTTCGAGCCGTACCGCGCGGCCCGGAAGGTGGCGATCTTCGGCTCGGCGCGCACCCAGCCCGATGACCCCCTGTACCACCAGGCCCGCCGCTTCGCGGAGGCGGTCGCGAACCAGGACTGGATGGTCATCACCGGCGCCGGTCCGGGGATCATGGAAGCGGGGATCGAGGGCGCGGGACCGGAGCGGGCGTTCGGGGTCAGCATCCGGCTGCCGTTCGAGGCGGCGTCGACGCAGTTCATCGCGGATGACCCGAAGCTGATCAACTTCCGTTACTTCTTCACCCGCAAGCTGGCGTTCGTCAAGGAAGCCGACGCGTTCGTGATGCTCCCCGGCGGGTACGGGACGATGGACGAGACGTTCGAGCTCCTGACCTTGATGCAGACCGGGAAGGCGCAGCCCGGCCCGGTCGTGTTGCTCGACACGCCCGGCGGCACGTACTGGAAGGGGTGGCTCGAGTTCGTCCGCGGCGAGCTCCTTGCCAACCGGTACGTGTCGGGCCCCGACCTCGAGCTGCTCTGCGTCACGGACGACGTCGACGAAGCCGTCGCCGAGGTGACCGGCTTCTTCGCGAACTACCACTCGCAACGGTTCGTCGACGGCCGGCTCGTCTTACGGGTGCGGCACGTGGCGCCACCGGACGTGCTCGCGGCGCTCAGCGACGAGTTCCGCGACATCGTGCGGCGCGGCGAGATCGAGCGGGTCGATCCGTCACCGGCTGAGATCGCTGATGGCGACGCCCTCGACCTGGAGCGCGTCGCGTTCTGGTTCAACCGGCACGGCTGGTCCCGGCTGCGGGAGCTCATCGACCGGCTGAACGGTCACGAGCCGCACACCAACTAGAGCTCGGGTTCGGCCCCCAAGGCGCGCAGGGCGCGCTCGACCGCCCGGCGGGCCTGTTGGAGTCGACGTTCGTCCGTGACGGCGGCCTCGTCGCCCTCGACTGCGTCGCGCAGCCGCTCGTAGGCCGCGTCGCGTAGCCGCTCCTCGACGCCTCGCAGCGTCTCCACGACGTCGGCGAGACCCTCGAATCCCGCGTCAGCCACGAGGGTCGCTCCCGGAGCGCGTCGAGTCGCGGTGATGGGTCAAGGTCACGAGGCCTCCCGTTCGGGATGAGGGATCGGCAGGCGCCCGGGCGCGAGCTTGCCGTGCGGGTCGAACGCCGCCTTGATCCGGGCCATGAGCGCGCCGTTCGGGAGCTCGACCCCGAAGCCGTCGAGCTCGGGCGCACCCGCGGTGCGGAGCAGCCAGCCCCCCGCGGCGTGCGCCGCCGCCCGCGCCGCCGCCACGGCAGCGACCGTCGGCGCGGCGACGTGGACCGTCCCGACGCCCCACTCGGCGACCCACTCCAGGCCGCCGATCGACGCCAGCTCGTGACCGAGCGCCTCGACCCGATCGGGGCGCACCGAGATCCGCCCCTGGTGCGGTCCGGCGGGACGCGGCGGGGGTCCGTCGGCCGGGAGCAGCGACGCGGCGCGCGCTTGGGCCGCGACGTCGTCGGGGTGGCCCTCGAGGAGGACCCGGGTTCCGGCGGCGGGGTGCCAGAAGATGGTGGACGGCTGGAAGCAGCGGGCCCGCACCGCCGCCGGGTCGAGGGCGGTGGCGAACCAGCCGACCGAGGGCGGCTGGGGCTGGCAGCGCAGGATGACCCGGGTGAGGACGCCCAGCGTCCCGAACGAGCCGACGAGGAGCCGGGGGAGGTCGTAGCCGGTCACGTTCTTGACGGTCGGTCCCCCGCCGCGCACGACGTGGCCGTCGCCGGCGACGAAGCGCACCTCGAGGACCCGGTCGCGCAACGGCCCGTAGCGGAGGCGACGGTGCCCCGACAGCCCGACCGCGAGGAGCCCACCGACGGTGCCGGTGGGGTCGGCGCCGTCGAGCACGCATTCTTGGTGCTCGGCCTGCAGTGCCGCGTCGAGCTCCCCGAGGCGGGTGCCGGCCCCGACGGTCACGGTGAGCTCGGCGGGGTCATAGCTGACGATCCCCACCGGCGCGGCGACGGGCGTGGCGGCGAGGACCGGGTTGCCGACGGCGCGGTGGGTTCCGCCACCGACCGGGTCGACGGCGCCCGCGGTCCCGACCGCGGCTTGGACGTCGGTCTCGGTGCGGGTCGCGGTCAGATCCATGCGCCTTCGGGGACGCGTTGCAGCTCGCCGCATCGACTGCCGCGGGGCAGGACCTTGTCGGGGTTCGCGCGCCCCGACGGGTCGAACGCGTCGCGGAGGCGAGCCTGGGCGTCGAGGTCGTCGGGGGTGAACACCATCGGCATGGCGTCGCGCTTCTCGAGCCCGATGCCGTGCTCGCCCGAGAGGACACCGCCGGCGTCGACGCACGCCCGGAGGATGGCGTCGCCGGCGCGGTTGACCCGCTCCCAGATGCCGGGCTCCCGGGCGTCGAAGACGATGAGGGGATGGAGGTTGCCGTCCCCGGCGTGGAAGACGTTCATCATGGTGAGGCGCTCCGCGGCGGCGATGGCGTAGACCTGCTGGAGGACCTCGACGAGGCGGGTGCGGGGGACGACGGCGTCGTGGAGGTAGTAGTCGGGCGCGATGCGGGCGATGGCCCCGAAGGCCGACTTGCGGCCCTTCCACAAGAGGGCCCGCTCGGCGTCGTCGGCGGCGACCCGCACCGTTCGGGCCCCGTGCGCGAGCCCGACGGCCCGGACCGCGTCGACTTGGGCGGCGACGCCGGCGTCGAGCCCGTCGAGCTCGACGAGGAGCACCGCGCCCGCGTCCCGGGGGTAGCCCGCGCCGACGAAGTCCTCGACGGCGCGGGTGATCTCGGCGTCCATCATCTCCAGCGCCGCGGGGACGATCCCGGCGGCGATGATCCCGCTCACGGTCGCGCCGGCGTCCTCGACGGTGACGAAGTCGAGCAACAAGGTCCGGATCGTCGGTGGGTCGGGGGTGAGGCGGACGGCGACGCGGGTGGCGACACCCATCGTGCCTTCGCTGCCGACGAAGCAGCCCCGCAGGTCGTAGCCCGGCTGGTCGGGCTCCATGCCGCCGAGCTGGGTGGCGGACCCGTCGGCGAGGACGACGTCGACGGCGACGATGTGCGCCGCGGTGACGCCGTAGGCCAGACAGTGCGGCCCGCCGGCGTTGGTCGCCAGGTTGCCGCCGATGGTGCAGGCCGCCTGGGACGACGGGTCGGGGGCGTAGTGCACGCCGAGCGGCGCGACGGCGCGGCTCAAGTCGAGGTTCAAGACGCCCGGTTCGACCCACGCCACCCGGGAGGTGGCGTCGACGTCGACGATCCGGTTCAGGTGGGTGGTCACGATCACCACCGGGCGGCCCACGGGGGTCGCGCCACCGGCGAGGCCGGTCCCACTCCCCCGCGCGACGAACGGACGGGCGTGGCGAGCCGCGACGGTCACGGCCGCGGCCACCTGCTCCGCCGTCTCCGGGAAGCAGACCACCGCCGCTTCCCCGGTGGCGACGCCCGCGTCACGGCCGTAGAGGGTCAGCTCGAGCGGCTCGGCCCGGACCCGCGTCGCGCCGAGGGCGACCCGAAGGTCCGCGAGCAGCGCCTCGTCGTCGATGCGCGAAGCCTACCGACGGTGTCGATACGCTCAGCGCTCGCGCACCAGGAGGACGGATGCGAGGTCCCAACCGGGAATGGGTGAGCTTCGACGACCCCGACGAAGAAGGTCGCCGGTGGCAGGTCGATGTCACCTTCCTGCTCTCGTCATGGCAGTGCATCTTCGGATGCGGCTGCCAGGGGGTCCTGACCGAGCGGGCCCCCGAGATGATCCAGGGTTGCTGCTCCTACGGTGCGCACTTCTCGGACCGTAAGGATCGCGACCACATCGTGCGCGTGGCGAAAGACCTGACCGCTGATGAGTGGCAGTTCCGCGACCAGGGGCGGAAGAAGGGCATCTACGCCAAGACTGGCAAGGACGAGGACGGCCGCCAGGAGTGGCGCACACGGCTCGTCGACGACGCGTGCATCTTCTTAAATCGTCCCGGCTTCCCCAACGGTCCCGGCTGCGCGCTGCACCAGCACGCAATGCGGCGCGGTATTCATCACAGTGACGTCAAGCCCGAGGTGTGCTGGCAGCTGCCGCTGCGCCGCGTCGATGAGGAGCAAGAGGACGGGACCGTCATCTCCACGCTCACCGAGTTCGCGCGGATCGGCTGGGGTGAAGGGGGCGAGGACTTCGCCTGGTGGGGCACCGAGGCACCCGAGGCGTTCACGGGCCGCGAGCCCGTCTACCGCAGCCTCGGGGTCGAGCTGCGCAAGATGATGGGCAAACGGCTCCACAAGCAGGTCGTCGAGTACCTCGACGATCGACGGCGGGCCCGTCCCGCACCAGTGGTGCACCCGGCCGAGGTCAAGCTCGTCGCCCGGCACCGCTAGGCGCCAGGCGGCTCAGAGGTACAGGCCGGACTGGCCCTCCTGGCCGGTCGACGCGACCGCGTGGACGTCGCGCTCGCGCAGGATCAGGTACTCGTCACCGCGGATCTCGACCTCGTACCCCGCGTCAGGCGCGAACAGGACCCGGTCGCCTTCTTCGACGTTGCGCACGGTCGGGCCGACCGCGATCACCTCGGCCCACACGAGGCGACGATCGACGTTCGCGGTCGCGGGGATGACGATCCCGGACCGGGACTTGCGTTCCGCGGCCTCGTCGGAGAGCGATGCGAGCAGCCGGTCAGCCGTCATCCGGATCGACTGCTTGACGTCGTGCTGTTCGGAATCGGTGACCATGTCCCGACGAGGCTACCGCCGCCTGCTTCGTGAGCCCTCCAGGGCCTCGGATACCATGCCGCGAGCCCCGATCCTGGAGCAGCGTGTCCGACTTCGTCGCCCCGAATGGTCCCGTCTCCGTCGCGGAAGCATGGACGAAACGGACGCGTCGGGTCACCGCCACCTACCTCGCGCTGACCAAGCCGCGTGTCATCGAGCTGCTCCTCGTCACGACTGTCCCGGCGATGGTGCTCGCCGCCCGGGGTCTCCCCTCGCTGGCGTTGATCGCCGCGGTCTTGGTCGGCGGGGCCTTCGCCGCGGGTGGGGCGAACACGATCAACTGCTGGATCGAGCGGGACCGAGACCAGCTCATGCGCCGCACCCGGCACCGGCCCCTCCCCACCGGGGCCGTCGACCCTGCCCGCGCGCTGGTGTTCGGCCTGATCCTCGAGGTCGCGGCGTTCGCCATCCTCTGGGCGAGCGCGAACCTGCTCGCGGCGAGCCTGGCCATCGCCGCGACGGTGTTCTACGTGTTCGTGTACACGATCTGGCTCAAGCCCCGCACGGTGCAGAACATCGTGATCGGCGGTGCCGCCGGTGCCGTCCCGGTCCTCGTGGGCTGGGCTGCGGTGACCGGCAGCCTGGCGCTCCCGGCGCTGATCCTGTTCGCGGTCGTGTTCTGCTGGACCCCGGCGCACTTCTGGGCCCTCGCCCTCCGCTACCGGGAGGACTACGCCGCCGCCGGGTTCCCGATGCTCCCCGTCGTGCGGGGACCCGCGGTCGCAGCATCCCAGATCCTCACCTACACGGTGATCGTCTCGCTCCTGACACTGACCCTGCCCCTCGTGACGACGATGGGGATCGTCTACTGGGGCGCGGCGGGACTCCTCGGCGTCCTCCTCACCGTCCAGGCGTTCCGGCTGCGGCGCAGCCCGTCCGAGCAGCGGGCGATCGCGTTCTTCGGCTTCTCGAACACCTACCTCGCGCTGCTCTTCGCGGCCGTTGCCCTCGACATCCTCCTCCGGGCCCACTGAGCACCGCCGGGTCCGGCGTGGCCCGTTGGTCGCCGCGGCGGCGCTCATCGTCGCCGTCGTCATCGGGCTGACCGCGTGGGCGGTGCGCTCCGGTTCGTCACCGCGCGCCACCAGTGCCGCGACCGCGACCCCGTCGAGCGCGCCGTCGGCCGTCACCACACCGGGGGCGCCGGTGGGCGGGACCCCCGCGCCCGGCTTCACCTTGCAGACCCTCGACGGGCGCCCGGTGTCGCTGGCGCAGCTCGCGGGGCATCCCGTGCTGGTGAACTTCTGGGCGTCGTGGTGCGCCGAGTGTCGCCACGAGTTCCCCCTTCTCGCCGCGGCGCAGCAGCAACATCACGCCCAGGGCCTCGTCATCGTCGGGATCGCGTCACAAGACATCGCGTCGGACGCGCGGAGCTTCGCCCAGCATGAGCACGCCCGCTGGACACTCCTGTTCGACACCGACAACACGGTGAGCGGCGCGTACGGCGTGCGGGCGCTCCCCCAGACGTTCTTCATCCGCCGCGATGGGACGATCGCCAGCCGACTGTTCGGGTTGACGTCCCAACACGAGCTCGAAGGTGACCTGCGCGGCATCCTCGGCTGAGTCATTCCTCCCAGCGGAAGGTGCGCGCCGCGAGCAGCGACGCCCCGATCGCCCAGCCGACCAGCACACCGAGCGCCCCCCACGACACCGAGCCCGCCGACAAGGCCTGGCGGACGGTGTCGGACAGCGCCGCGGCCGGCAAACCCCGGGCGATCACCGCCAGCGCGTGCGGGAGCTTGCTGAGCGGGTACGCCATACCGCCGATGAACAGCAGCAGCAGGAACAGCGCGTTGGCGACAGCCAGGTTCGCTTCCGCGCGCAGCACCCCGGCGAAGAAGAGGCCGATCCCCGCGAACGCGACCGTGCCGAGGAGCAACAGGCCCACCGCGGCCGCGATGCTGCCTTCGGCATGCCAGCCCAGGGCGGCGCCGACACTCAACAGGACGATCGCTTGGATGATCTCGAGGGCGACGACGTTGATCGTCTTGGCGGTCAGGAGCCCGGCGCGCGACAGCGGCGTCGACCCGAGGCGCTTCAGGACGCCGTACCGACGCTCGTAGCCGGTAGCGATCCCGAGGCTGACCATCGCGCTCGACATCACCGCGAGGGCGAGGACCCCGGGGACGAGAAACTGGACCGGGTCGCGCAGGTCCGTCTTGTTGATGACGTCGACCTTGGCGAAGAACACCAGGATCCCGACCGGGATCGCGAGGGAGACGACCAGGCTCTCGCCCCGCCGCAAGGTGAGCGCAAGCTCGGCGCGGGACTGGGCGAGCACCGCCCGGACCGATCCGCTCATTGGGGGCCGCTGCGGGTGAGCAGCAGGAACACCTCCTCGAGGGTGCGTCGACCGGCGCGCAGCTCGGACAGACGCAGGTCCCGGTCGCGCAGCCAGATCGCGAGCTCCGCGACCACCGCGGGGGTGGCTTCGGCGGCGAGGACGTACTCCCCCGGTCGCTCTTCGACGAGGAGGCGGGCCTCGATGCCGAGCGCGGCGCTGAGCGACGCCCGGTCGAGGCCGGGGGGCGCGGAGAACCGGGTCTCGTCACCCGCCGCGGCCAAGGTCAGCTCGGCGGGGCTCCCGCACGTCACGAGGCGGCCCCCGTCGATGATGCCCACCCGGTCGCACAGCTGCTCCGCCTCGTCCATCGCATGCGTCGTGAGCACGACCGTGAACCCCTCGGCACGCAACGAGCGGATCAGCGCCCACGTCGTCCCCCGGGCGTGCACATCCATCCCGGCCGTCGGCTCGTCGAGGAACACCAGCGACGGGCGACCCACGAGCGCGAGGGCGAGGGACAGCCGCTGCTGCTGCCCGCCCGAGAGGCGCCGCACGTACGTGCCCGTGGCGTCCGAGAGCCCGACCTGGCCCAGCAGCTCCTCCGGATCAGCGGGGTTGTCGTAGAACGCGGCGAAGAGGCGCAGCACCTCGAGGGGACGGAGCCCCGGATAGAGGCCGCCTTCTTGGAGCATGACGCCGATGCGGGGCCGCAGCGCCCGCCCCTCGCGGATCGGGTCGAGGCCCAGCACGCGGACGCGCCCATCGTCGGGCTGGCGGTAGCCTTC
>DATISY010000108.1:0-8031 GCA_035468285.1 Acidimicrobiia bacterium
ATCAGGCCACCGGGATCAGCAACGCGATCGCGCACCAGTTCCAGTTCCTGGCGTGGGCCAACCATCCCCAAGCCGACCCGGACACGCAGTACGTGTGGTGGTACAGCGGATCGCCGGTCAACTTCGGTCAGATCAACGATCCCGTGATCAACCAGCTGCTCGATCAAGGTCGTGTCACGCTCGACCCCGCGAAGCGGGTGCAGATCTACCGGCAGCTGAACAAGCAGTTCGCGACGAAGGTCTACAACCTGTGGGCCTTCTACACGAAGTGGTCGGTGGGCGCGCAGAAGAACATCGGCGGCCTGAACGGGGCCGCGCTGCCCGACGGGCACGGGCAGGCCTACGCGCTGTTCGAGGGCATCGTGCCGACGGTCACGCTCTACAAGAAGTAGACGCGAGGAGGAGCGGTCGCGTCCGTCAGCCCGGCTCGGGGACGGACGCGACCAGCTCCTCGCTCACCGACCACAGCCGACGCGCCGCGTCATCGTCGGTCGCGACCGACGCCGGCCGCTTCTCCCGGCAGCGGGCGAAGTACTTCCCGGTCACGTCCGCCACGTCCGGGCTCGACGCGAGATAGATCGAGGTGCGGGCCCCTCGGGCGGCACTGACCGCGAAGGGACGTCCGAGGGTCATCGCGATCTCCCCGAGGAGCCCGCCGTCGCCGTCACGGCCGAGACGGCTGGCGACGAAGCCCGGATGCAGCGCGTTCGCCGTCACGCCGGTGCCGTCGAGGCGCCGGGCCAGCTCTCGCGTGAAATAGATGTTCGCCAGCTTCGACCGGTTGTAGGCGCCGATCGGGCTGTACCCGCGTTCGGATTGGAGGTCGCCGAAATCGAGCCCGCCGCGTGCCGACCGGTGCGCCATCGACGACACCACGACCACCCGCGCCGGGGCGCTGGCCTGCAGCTGGTCGAGCAGCAGGGTGGTGAGCAGGAAGTGGCCGAGATGGTTGACGCCGAACGTGGTCTCGAAGCCGTCCTCGGTGACGCCGTAGTCGAGCTGTACCAGCCCGGCGTTGTTCACGAGCACCTGCAGCGATCCCAGCCTCGGCGCGACGTCCCGGACGAAACGGCGGATCGACGCGAAGCTCGCCAGGTCCAGCGGTGCGACCTCGACAGTCCCGGCGCCGCCCCGGGCCTGGATGCGCTCCGCAGCGTTGGCGCCTTTCGTCGGGTTCCGGGCCGTGAGCACCACTCGGGCGCCCCGGTCGACGAGGCCGGCGACGGTCTCGAACCCGACCCCGGTGTTCCCCCCGGTGACGACGACGGTCGAGCCCTGCAACGGCACCGAAGCGGGGGAGCCAGCCACCCGCGTCACGGTACAAGGCCGCCCCGCCCGGCGCGAAGGGCCGTCGGGGCGACGGGGCGACGGGGGTCAGTCCTCGACGCTGATGGCTCGCTCGGGACAGTTCTGGGCGCCGATCCGGGCCTGGTCCTCGAGGCCCTCCAGGATGTCCTGGTGGAGCAGCACGCAATGGCCGACGTCGTCAGCGCCGAACATGTCGGGCGCCAGGCTGTAACAGCGGCCGTGACCGGTGCACGTCTCGGCGTCGACCCGTACCCGCATTCGGGGCAGGGTACCCGGCCAGAAATCGCGGTCCGGGCCGCGAAATCGGCTCCCTCGGGCGGCGTTGTCCCTCATGCATGCCGATCCTCGCCGGTCGCGGTGCCGACCCCGACGCTTCCGTCCGTCCCCCTCCCGAAGGTGCCGGTACCAGCGCCGCTCGCGCCGGCGCCGACACTGCCCCTGCCGCTGGGGTTGGGCCACTAACCGGACCGCGCTCCCGGCGATCCCCGACGATCGGTGATCGTCGGTCAGGCGGACCCTCGTTGCGGGTCCGACGGCGACACGGGCCACGCCACCCGGAGTCGGAGAGGCCGGTGGTCGGACCCGACGTCGGGTCCGATCGCGGCGTCGAGGACGCGCACGTCCCGGGGGCGGAGGAGCACATGGTCGCTCTGGCTGTGGGGTCGACGCGCCGGCCAGGTCCGTCCGGTCACGGCCCGGCGCCACCCGTCCCCCAGCAACGCCGACACGGGCGGCCCCCAGAAGTTGCAGTCACCCGCGACGAGCGTCGCCCGGCCCCGGGGCGGCAGCGCGGCCGCGAGGCGCCGCAGCTGCAGCGGTGGACCGTGCGGCAGCCGTGACGTGAGGTGCACCCCCATCACGTCCAGCTGCGACGCGTCGTCGTCGCCCTCGACGACGACGTGGACCACTTCGCGTCGGGGGGCCGGGTCGCCGAACGTCGGGCCGACCACGACATCGGGGCGACGCTCGGCGGCGACACGGGTGAGGACCGCGGTCCCGATCGTCCCCTCACCATCGGGATGATGATGCGGCCACCGCCGCCGAACCGTTGCCCGCCCGATCACGACGTGATGCATCGTGTACCCGTGCGACTCGGCGAACTCGTCGACGACACCGCGGGCCCCGTCCGGTCGCCACACCTCCTGGATGACCATGGCGTCAGCCGCGAGGTCCTCGAGGACCGCGCCGAGGTCGTAGGCGACGGCATGGCCCCGCAACGGCCGCAACCCGTAGTGGGTGTTGAAGGTGACGACGCTGAGCTCGGCCATGGGGGCCCGAACCCTACGGGGCGAGGCCCCCCGCGGGGAGGTGCACCACGAACCGGGCGCCCCCGATCGGCGCGTCAGTCACCTCCACCGTGCCGCCGTGTCGTTCGGCGATCGCGCGCACCATCGCCAACCCGAGCCCCGCGCTGCCGCCGTCTCGGGCCCGGCCCTCGTCGAGACGGGTGAACCGGTCGAAGACGTGTTCGCGGTCCTGGGGAGGGATCCCCGGGCCGTCGTCGTCGACCACCAGGCGCACCGCACCCTCCCGGGTCGTGACGCTCACCGCGACCCGACGGCGGGCGTGCGCGCCGGCGTTGTCGAACAGGTTGCGGACCAGCCGGGCGAGCTGGCGGGCGTCGCCCTCCACCCGTCCGGCCGATACCTGCGATGTGTCGACCGTCACCGGTCGAACCCGCGTCGCTTCCTCCAGCACCAGGTCGTCCAGGTCGACGTCGACCGCTTGAGCGTCGGCGCCCTCCTCGATGCGGGCCAGCTCCAAGAGCTCGCCGACCGCGACCTCGAGGCGGGCGTCCTCGTCGAGGACACGCCGGGCCACCTGGGGCCAGTCGGCCTGCGAACCGCGCCGCAGCGCCACCTCGAGCTGGGCACGGATCGCCGCGACGGGGCTGCGCAGCTCATGCGACGCATCGGAGATGAACTGACGCTGCCGGGTCGAGGAGTCCTCGAGCCGGTCGAGCATGGCGTTCATCGTGTGCGCGAGACGTCCCACCTCGTCGCTCGTCTCGGGCTCCGGGACCCGGCGGTGCATCGTCGTCGCGGTGATGGCCGCCGCCTCCGCCCGGATCGACTCGACGGGCCGCAACGCCCGGCCGGCCAGATACCAGGCCAGCGCGGCGATCGCCGCCACGAGCGCGGGGACCCCGAGCAGCAGCGCTGCGGTGATGCTGTCGACGGTGCGGTTCACCTCGCCGAGCGAACGCTGCGCGATCAGCGTGATCTGGCCCTGCTGCGTCGCGACCGTCTGCTGCGCCCGCACGGCTTGCCCCGCCGGAGGGGGTGGCGGCTGCACCGGGATCCGCTGGCCGTTGAGGTCCTCACGGCGCCCACCCGGGCCGCGCACCTCGATGATGGGCGCCCCGCCCGCCCCCGGGTCGAGGGGCAGGTTCACCTGGTTCGGAGCGCGGCCTTGCGCCAGCTGCTGCGCCACCAAGGCCAGCTGCGCCTCGTTCGTGCGCCGGATCTCCCCGGCGAGGTTGTCGTGCACCGAGCGCACCAACGCGAACGACGCCGCGGTGAGCCCGATCGCGACCAGCGCCGTGGCGGCGAGCGTGATCCGCAGCCGGACCGATCCGAGACGTCGACGCGCGAACGAACGGATCGTCATGTCACCCGGCCGCGCTCTGGAGGTGATACCCCGCGCCGCGGACGGTACGGATCAGCTGGCTCCCGTACGGCTGGTCGATCTTGCGGCGGAGGTACCCGACATAGACCTCCACGACGTTCGGATCGCCCGCGAAGTCGATCCCCCACACGTGATCGAGGATCTCGGCTTTCGACGCCACCGTCCCGTCCCGACGCATGAGGAACTCGAGCACGGCGAACTCGCGGGTGGTGAGCCGGATCTCGTCACCCTCGCGGGTCAGGCGTCGGGTCCCGGGGTCGAGACGCAAGGGGCCGAGCTCCAGTACCGCCGGTCGGGGCGGCGCGCCCCGCCGGAACAAGGCCCGCAGCCGGGCGAGCAGCACCACGAACGAGAACGGCTTCGAGAGGAAGTCATCGGCGCCGGTGTCGAGCGCCTCGGCTTCGTCCCACTCGCCGTCCTTCGCCGTCAAGATCAAGATCGGGGTCCACACCCCTTCGTCGCGCAACGTCTTGCAGACCCGGTAGCCGTTCATGCCGGGGAGGAGCACGTCGAGGACGATCGCGTCATAGGACCCTTCCCGGGCCCGCCACAGCCCGTCGAGGCCGTCGTGCACGGCGTCGACGTCGAACCCTTCCGCCTCGAGACCCTCAGTGATGGCCGTCGCGAGGTGCACTTCGTCTTCGACGATCAGGACACGCACCTCTGGATTGTGCACCGTCGCCGGCCACCAAGCGCGGCCTCCGCTGAGAGGCCACTCAGGAAACGGCGGGCCCGATCAGTTCCCAGAGGTTCCCGGCGGGGTCCGTCGCGAACACCTGCCGACGACCGTCGTTGGCGATCGAGAACGTCTCCTGCCCGCTCGCCTCGACCCGCGCGATCACCGGGTCGAGCTGGTCCCCGAGATCAACGGCGGTGTGTGCCCGCTTCGACGGGCGATGCTCGGCGTCGATGGTCAGGTGCACTTGGGTGCCGTCGTCGGCCTCGAACCAGTAGAGGGGCCCGAGCCGGGCGATCTCCGGGCCGGGTTCCGCGCGCCGGTACCCCAGCAGATCAACCAGCCAGCGGATCTCGGCATCGACGCCACCCTCCGGGACGCACAGGTTGATGTGGTCGAGGCGCACGGCGCGCGAGCCTACGTGACCATGAGTCGACCCGAGATCCCGGTCACCGGGGACCCCGACGCCGACCGCCTCCTCGCGGAGAACCCGTTCGCGCTGCTCGTCGGCATGCTCCTCGACCAGCAGGTCCCCATGGAATGGGCGTTCAAGGGTCCCGCCACGCTCCAGGCCCGCCTCGGGCGCCTCGACCCCGCCACCGTCGCCGACCTCTCGCCTGACGAGGTCGACACCGTGTTCCGGGCCAAACCCGCGGTGCACCGCTTCCCGAGCGCCATGGCCAAACGCACCCACGCCCTAGCCCGCGTCATCGTCGACGACTACGGCGGTGACACCGCCGCGATCTGGTGCGACGCCCCGACCGGCGCCGACCTCCTCGCCCGGTTGCGGGACCTCCCCGGCTTCGGCGACGAGAAAGCCAAGATCTTCCTCGCGCTGCTCGCCAAGCGACTCGGGGTGCGACCACCCGGGTGGGAGGCCGCCGCGGCCCCGTTCTCGGACACGACGCCCCGCTCCGTCGCCGACATTGATTCCCCCGAGACGCTCGCCCGAGTGCGGGACTGGAAACGCACCCAGAAGGCCCATGGCAAAGGGAAGGCGGATTGATGGGGTAGCATTGGCTTCCGACGGCACCGCCGGTGCCCGTCAGGTCATCCTCGGTTTCTCCGGACGGTCCGGGTTCACGTCACAGAGGGCGACCTCGCCGCCCCTGCCACGCGGCGACCCGAACCAGATCCGTTGCAGAAAGCGAGCACTTCCCCGTGACCCTCTCCCGTTTCGAGACGCTCGGCGTCTCCCCCGACCTCGTCGCGGCCATGCACGACCAGGGCATCGACGAGCCGTTCCCCATCCAGACCCTCACCATCCCCGACGCCCTCGCTGGCCGGGACGTCTGCGGCAAAGCCAAGACCGGCTCGGGCAAGACCCTCGCCTTCGGGCTGCCGCTCCTCGAACGGGTCGGGGTCGCCAAGCCCCGCCGCCCCACCGGCCTCGTGCTCGTCCCCACCCGTGAGCTCGCCAACCAGGTCTTCGGCGTCCTCGGCCCGCTCGCCGCCACCCGCGGTCAGCGGGCCGTCGCCGTCTACGGCGGCGTCGGCTTCGAACCCCAGATCAACGCCCTCCGTCGTGGGTGCGAGATCGTCGTCGGCACCCCCGGCCGGCTCATCGACCTCAAAGAGCGCGGTGACCTCGTGCTCAGCGACGTCGAGGTCCTCGTGCTCGACGAAGCCGACCGCATGCTCGACATGGGGTTCCTCCCCCAGGTCCAGAAGCTGCTCTACGGCGTCAAGTCCGAGCCGCAGACCATGCTCTTCTCGGCCACGCTCGACGGAGCCATCAAACGCCTCGTCGACCGCTACATGCAGGACCCCGTGTTCCACGAGGTCGCATCACGCGAGTTGACCGTCGACGAGATGGATCACCACTTCCTGCTCGTCCACCAGATGGACAAGCCAAAAGTCGCCGCCGCGATCACCAGCGGTGTGGACCGCACGTTGATCTTCACCCGCACCAAACGGGGAGCGGACAAGCTCGTCCAACAGCTGCACCGTGAAGGTGTCCGGGCCGGCGCCATCCACGGAGACCTCCGCCAAGCCGCCCGGGAACGCGCGCTCGCCGACTTCCAAGCCGGCAAGGTGCCGGTCCTCGTCGCCACCGACGTCGCCGCCCGCGGCCTCCACATCGACGCCGTCGACGTCGTCATCCACTACGACCCCGCCGAGGACCAGACCGCCTACCTGCACCGCTCCGGGCGGACCGCCCGAGCCGGCGAGACCGGCATCGCGGTGACGCTCATGCTCTACAACCAGGAGAACATCGTGCGGACGGTGCTTCGACGCCTGTCCCTCGACAACGAGATCGTCGAGGTCTTCTCCAACGACCCGCGCCTCGCCGACCTGCGCACCTTCGACCTCGACGAGAGCTCCGTGCCTGCCTGACGCCCAGGCCGGGCCGCCCGCACGGGCGCCGAAAGCTTCGGGCCCGCCGACCGGGTCGTGGGAGGATGGGCTCGTGGAACGCCTGTCCCGCAAGATCGCCGGGATCACCGAATCGGCCACCCTCGCCGTCGACGCCAAAGCGAAGGCGCTGCGCGCCGCGGGGGAGCCCGTCATCGGTTTCGGGGCCGGTGAGCCCGACTTCCCCACGCCGCCCCACATCGCTCAGGCCGCGGCCGCGGCGTGCCTCGACCCCCGCAACCACCACTACACCCCGACCCCCGGGCTCCCCGAGCTGCGCGACGCGATCGCCGCAAAGACTCGCCGCGACTCCGGCTACCCCTGTGAGGCCGCGCAGGTCGTCGTCACCAACGGGGGCAAGCAGGCCGTCTACGAAGCGTTCCAAGCGCTGCTGAACCCGGGTGACGAGGTGCTGCTCCCAGCCCCCTACTGGACCACCTACCCCGAGGCGATCGCCCTCGCCGATGGGGTCCCGGTGCCGCTCCCCACGACCGAAGAGAGCGGGTTCCGGGTCTCGATCGACGCGCTCGACGCGGCTCGCACCGAGCGGACCAAGGCGCTCCTCTTCGTGTCGCCCAGCAACCCCACCGGCGCCGTGTACCCGCCCGACGAGGTCGAGGCCATCGGCCGGTGGGCCGTCGCGCACGGCATCTGGGTCGTCACCGACGAGATCTACGAGCACCTGACGTTCGGTGCGCATCAGTTCTCGTCGATGCCCGTCCTCGTCCCCGAGCTCGCCGACACCTGCGTCGTCCTCAACGGCGTCGCCAAGACCTACGCGATGACCGGCTGGCGGGTCGGGTGGATGATCGGGCCCCGCGACGTCGTCGCGGCCGCGACGAACCTGCAGTCGCACCTGACCTCCAACGTCACGAACGTCGCGCAGCGGGCCGCGCTCGCCGCGGTGACCGGCGACCTCGACGCGGTCGCGACCATGCGAGCCACCTTCGAACGCCGGGGCCGAACGATGCACGAGCTGCTCGCGGCGATTCCCGGTGTGCAGTGCCTCGAGCCCCAAGGTGCCTTCTACTGCTTCCCGTCCTTCCAGGCGACCCTCGGCCGCG
>DATISY010000109.1:0-5311 GCA_035468285.1 Acidimicrobiia bacterium
AGACCACCGCGGACCAGACGGTGGAGATCCTGCGGGCCACCACCGGCCTCAAGCAAGACGACGTGGTGCTCGAGATCGGAGCCGGTGTCGGGCGGGTGGGGCCCGCCATCGCGCCCCTCGTGCGGCGCTGGATCGCGGCGGACGTGTCCTCGAACATGCTCGAGCAGGCCCGCGAGCGATGCGCCGGCCTCGACAACGTCGAGTTCGTGGAGATCAGCGGCTGGGATCTCGCCCCGGTCGACGACTCGACGGTCGATGTCGTCTACTGCACCGTCGTGTTCCCTCACCTCGACGAGTGGGACCGGTACTCGTACGTGCTGGAGGCGATGCGCGTGCTCCGGCCCGGCGGCCGGATCTACGTCGACAACGTGAACCTGCTCAGCGAGCCTGGTTGGAAGTTCTTCACCGACATGCTGCACGGCTACCACCCGCTCGATCGTCCGCCGAACGTGTCGAAGACCTCGACGCCCGAGGAGCTCGGTGAATACCTCCGCCGCGCCGGGTTCGGCGACGTCGTCACCCACGGAGCACCCGACGTGCTCTGGGCGTCAGCATCCGGCGTGAAACCCGCCTAGGCGAACGGCTGGTCCGGCAGCCTGATGGCCCACGCGATGGAGAACTGGCTCCGAGGGCTGTACGACCGGTTCGCGCTGGGAGACTTCCCGGGCTACTTGGATGCCTGCACCGACGACGTGACCTTCGCGGTTCCCGGGTACGCGTCGGTCAGTGGGACCTACACACGCGACGAGTTCCTCGGTTGGCTCACGGCGTGCGTCGCCAAGACCGGCGGAACCTTCCACGCCGACGTGATCACGATCTTCGCGAACGACGAGCATGGTGTCGTCCTGCTCGCCGTGGATTTCGACCGGGACGGCGACCACTTCGGGTACCAGAACGCGCACCTCCTGGAGTTTCGCGACGGGAAGATCGCCCGATGGGTTGAGCATCCCGGCAGCATGCGCGAGTTCGAAGCCGCCTGGGGCACCCACGAAACCACCCCCGGGCCGGGGGCCTGACCGCCGTTCTGCGGGGCGGGCAGCCGTGAGAGGGGACCACACGGCTGCCCGCCCACGCGGGCTGCTCAGCTCCCCGTCGGTGGACCCTTCGGATGCGCCGGGAGGCCGCATGCCTTCGCCGCGGCCTCGAACGCCGCTCGCTGCGCGGCCGACGGCGGCGAGCTGGGTTTCGCGGAGCCCGGCGTCGGTGGCGTGATCCCGTGCTGGGTCAGACACGTGCGCTGGGCCGCGGTGAGTTGCACCCGCTGCACCCGCTGCCCATTCGGGGGTTGCACGCCGCACGACTTGGCCGCGGCTTCGAACGCCTGCCGCTGCTGATCGGTCGGCGGCGTGGGCTTCTGGCCCGCGCTCGGCGTTGGGAGCGTGACCCCGTGCTGCGTGAGACACGTCTTCTGGGCATCCGTGAGACGTGGGGGATGCCCGTCGGGCGTCGGATCAGCTGTCTGGGCCCCCGCGAGGGGTGCGAGCGCCACGACGAGCGTGAGCGTCGCCAACGTCGTGGCGACGAGGGCCGCCACGCGCGGCGCGCGCTGGCCGTTGGTCGTCTGGTTGCGGAACAATCGTCCTCCTTGGGTCGAGACACCGACGGGAGGACTGTGACGGAAACGACCTGAGAGCGGTGTAAGAGGACGGTGCGAGCTGGGAACGGTCTCGTCGGCCCCCGTTCAGCGCCACAAGGCCGCGAGGGCCTCGTCGAGTTCGGCCGTGAGCGGCCCGGACTGGCCCGCGAGCACCGCCTCGGGGAGGCTGACGCGATCGTCCGGGGCGGGACGCTCGAACAGGTCATGCACCGCCGGGGGTAGGAACCGCGTGAGCTGGCCGTAGTGATGGCGGTCATTGCCACCCACTCGCCGGTGAAAGACCCGCAACGGGAAGTAGACGTGGAGGTGATCACGCGCCCGGGTCAGCGCCACATAGAACAAGCGGCGTTCCTCGTCGATCTCCTCGGGGTCGCGCGTGGCGAGATCCGACGGGAACATGCCGTCGGCAGCGTGGATCACGTGCACCGCGTCCCATTCACCACCCTTGGCGGAATGCACGGTGGACAGCACGAGGAAGTCCTCGTCGAGCGACGGGGGCCCGGCCAGGTCGCTCGTGGCGGCGGGGGGATCGAGGACGAGCTCGGCGACGAGCTGGCCCCGGTTCGCGTACGCCTGGGCCAGATGCTCGAGCTCTTCGAGGTCCTGCACCCGGCTCTCGGGGTGGTCGTAGCGGCGCCGGAGTACCGGCTCGAGGAACTGGCGCAGTCGACCGACCTGGGCCGCCGGGTCGATCCGGTCCCCGTCGGCGCAGGCCGCGAGGGCCGCCCCGAGGTCGGCGAGCTCGGTGCGGGCCCCGGGACGGACGGCAGGCCCCGCGTCGAGGACGCGCTCCACCGGGTGGCGAGCGTCACCCGAGCGGGGTCGCACCCCCATGGTGACGAGCAGCCGTCGGGCTGCGATCGGGCCGATGCCGTCCACGAGCTGCAGCACCCGGAACCAGGCCAGCTCGTCGTAGGGGTTGTCGAGCACGCGGAGCAGCGCGAGGAGATCTTTGATGTGCGCGGCCTCGAGGAAGCGCAGACCCCCGTACTTCACGAACGGGATCCCCCGCCGTGTTAGCTCGACCTCGAGGAGGTCGCTGTGGTGCGCGGCCCGGAACAGGACCGCCTGATCGCGCAGCGCGACCCCCTCCTCATAGTGGGCCAAGACGGACGTACACACCACATCCGCCTGCGCTTGTTCGTCGGCGCACGTCACGAGGCGGGGCCGCCGCCCGGGCGGCCGGCGCGACCACAGCTCTTTCTCGTGGCGTTCGGCGGCCTGGGCGATGACGCCGTTGGCGACGGCCAGGATCGGTGGGGTCGAGCGGTAGTTCTCCTCGAGCGCGACGATCGTCGTCCCGGTGTACTGACTCGGGAAGTCCAAGATGTTGCGGACCGTCGCGGCCCGGAACCCGTAGATGGCTTGGGCGTCGTCACCGACGACCATCACCCCCCGCGCGCGCCGCGTCATAGCCCGCACGATCTCTGCTTGGACGTGGTTCGTGTCCTGGTATTCGTCGACCAGCACATGGTCGAACAGCGCCGCGAGCCGACCCCCGAGGTCGGGATGGCGAGCGGCGCTGGCCCAGAAGAGCAGCAGGTCGTCGAAGTCGAGCAGGTGCTGGGCCCGCTTCCGCTCGGTGTACCCCGTGAAGAGGGGCCCGATCGTCTCGGCGTCCGTCGCGCACCACGGGAAGGCACGGTCGAGGACCTCGCGGAGCGGTCGTTGGGTGTTGACGACACGCGAGTAGATGGCGAGCAGCGTGTCCTTGCGAGGAAGCCGACGGTCGTGCGCGTCCGACCCGACCTCGCTCCGGACGAGCCCCATCAGCTCCGCGGCGTCGCTCTGATCGAGCACGCTGAAGCCCCCGCCCAGCCCGAGCGCCGCTCCGTGGACCCGGAGCAGCCGGTGGCCGATGGCGTGGAACGTGCCGCCCCAGACCGCCCGGGCCGCCGCGGGATCGCTGACTTGGGCGGCCCGGCGCAACATCTCCCCGGCGGCCCGACGACTGAACGTCAACAAGAGGATCCGCTCCGGACGGATCCCCCGCTCGAGCAGGACCGCGACACGAGCGGCGAGCGTCTTGGTCTTGCCCGTCCCCGCTCCCGCCACGACAAGGAGTGGACCGTCCCCGTGCTCGACCACCCGGCGCTGTTGACCGTTCAGCTCCGGCGCCAGGGCCTCGACGTCCACACGGTCAGGCTAGACGACCGACGAACATGCGTTCGGGCGCGGGGCGCCGTCCTGGCGGTTCCGATCGGGGGTCGCGCCATGATCGGGGCGATGGCGTGGCGTCCGCGAGGATCCGACCGGCGGGCACGACCCGTCATCGTCGGGGCCTGGGTCGCGGTGGGCCTGCTCGGACTCGGGCTCTCCGGCAACCTCGCGGATGCGGCCTCGACCGGCGCGGGTCGCTTCGGGCGCGTCGACGCCGCGATGCGACGCCGGGTCCGGGGCTCCGGCGGGGGAGCCACCGTCGTCGTCCACGACCGGACCACCCTGTTCCGTCGCACGTACGGCGGTCTCCGGACGACCACGCCGATCCCGATCGCGTCCGCCAGCAAATGGCTCACGTCGGCGACGCTCATGACGCTCGTCGACCAGGGCCGCCTCGCGCTCGACGACCCCGTCGCCAAGTATCTCCCCAGCTTCGGCGTCGACAAGGGCACGGTCACGATCCGTTCGCTGCTGTCGCACACCTCGGGGCTGCCCGATTCGGATTGCGTCGGCGACCCGACCATCACGCTGAGAGCCTGCGTCGACCAGACCGCCGCCGCCGACACCGCACCCGGCGTGGTCCGGGCCTTCCACTACTCCTCGGTGGGATACGAGGTCGCGGGACGGGTCATCGAGGTCCTCACCGGCGAACCGTTCGAGCGTGCCTTCGAGGACCGGATCGCGAACCCGATCGGGATGCGACGGACCCGGTTCGACGGCACGAAGCGGCCCCGATCACCGAATCCCGACCCGTCGGCCTCGGCGATCTCGACCGTCGACGACTACACCCGTTTCCTCGACATGGTGGAGCACCTGGGGACATCGGGCACCCACCCGATCCTGAGCCCCACGTCGGTCCTCGAGATCGAGCGCGATCAGGTCCAGCCATTCGACACCAGCCGCGACCCCGCGGTGGCGATCACCCGCATCCACACGTACGGCCTCGGTGTGTGGCGTGACACGACCGATCCCGCCGACGGCACCGTCGTCGCGAGCGGCAACGGGGCGCTCGGCTTCTATCCCTGGATCGACCGGGCCCACGCCGACTACGGCATCGTCGGCGTCGTCGACGACCGCGGCCCCGACCACGCTGTTCCTGCCTCCCAGCGTGTGGCCCGGCTGGAGTGGACGGCCGCCGCCACCGGAACCTGATCACACGCGCCCCAACACGTGTTCCGTGCCGTCGCGGAGTGGCGTCCCGTATCGTGGGGCCCCGCCCGCCCGACGTCCATCCCGACACAAGGGAACCCTGACACGCATGCAAGCTCTTGTGTTCCGCCACAGCCTGGCCCGTGAGGCCATGGGCAAGATCGGTGGCGAGCACTACTTCGACTTCGCGGGCCGGGGCCTGGACTTGACGCCAATGATCACGCACCGGTTCCCGCTTGGTGACTGGAAGCGGGCGGTGATGACCATCGCCCGCGCCGACGCACCGGGGCCGTCAAGGTGCTGCTCGAGCCGTAGCCACGACGTGGGCAGGCCGGAGGGCCGATGAAGGTCGACGCCATCGCCATGGGCCAACCGGTCAGACGGGTGCCGGCCCTGGCCCGCGCC
>DATISY010000110.1:0-14384 GCA_035468285.1 Acidimicrobiia bacterium
GGGACGCGAACTACGTCGGGGGTGACATCTCGAGCGGGGAGATGCAGGGATTGCAGGCGCTGTTCCGGCCTCGGCTCGCGGTGGTGCCGTACGCGACGCCGGACCCGTCGGTGTTCCTGTGCTCGTCGGCGACGCCGCCGGGGCCGGGGGTTCACGGCATGGGTGGTCAGAACGCGGCGCGGGTGGTGCTGCGCCGGGTGTTCGGTCGCCGCGCGTCGCGGCCCCTGTGAACGGGCCGGCCGGCGCGGCGGTCTACTTGCGGCGGTAGATGCGGTCGACCATGTCGGGGCTCACCACGAGACGGAGGTCGGGCAGGTAGACGAGCCCGGCGAGCTGGCCGGTGCCGGGCGCGCCGGCGGGCGCGGGGTAGGTGAGGATGGTGCGGCCGCCGTCCTGGATGAACTGGCACGGGATGGTCTGGGCTGCGCCGGCCTGCACGTACCGGCAGCCGGTGGTCCCGACGACGAGCTGTTCGGACGGCGAGACGTTCACCGTGCCGGTGCGATCGGCGGCGAGGCGGCCGATGGCCCCGAAGCCGAGGTGGAGCTGACGGTTGCTGTCGACGTAGGCGGTGAACCGGATGGTGGAGCCGTCGCGGCGGCGGAGCTGGTAGCCGTTATCGGTGACGGTGACGCTGCCGGTGGCGGTGTCGGGCGGGCAGTCGGTGAACGTGGTGACAAACCCGGGTCGGATCGGCTGGAACCCGCATTCCTTGACGGCGAAGCGGGCGGTGCCGGCGCTGCGGAACTGGAGCGTGCCGAAGCCGCTCGAGAGGGTGCCGTGCGCGGCGGTGCGCAGCCGGTCGCGGGGGGAGGTGGTGGCGGCGCCCGCGGGGAGCGGCGCGGTCGTGAGCACGACGGCGAGGGTCGCGGCCGCGGTGAAGCGCAGTGCGGCGCGGCGGCGGGCGAGCGCGGGTGTCGGGGGCGTCACGGGGTCAGCCTGGCAGACGGTCGGGTGGGGGCACGGTCGGCGGTATCAGGCGGGGGTGAGCGCGGATCGCGCTGCGGGTTGGTCCGTCGAGGTCGGGCTCGGGTCGGGGCGGGCGAGATGGAGCCAGAAGTTGAGGACGGACGCGAAGAGGGCGGTGGCGCCGGCGATGTGGAAGCCGACGAGGAGTGCCGGGATCCCGTTGAAGTACTGGATGTAGCCGATGGCGGCTTGGGCGAGTGCGACGGTGAGGACGAGACCGAGGCGGCGCTGGTCGGCGGTGGACGCCCGGGTGCGGCGCAACAGCCCGAAGGTCAGGAGGACGAGGAGGAGGAACACCATGACGGTCGTCCCGTGGATGCGGGCGACCTGGGGGATGCTGTACGAGAACCGTTTGGCTTTGGCGTCGCCCCCGTGGGGTCCGCTGGCGGTGACGACGGTGCCGGTGAACGCGACGACGCTGACCGCAACGAGGAGCGCGGTGGCGACCCGCCGGACGACGGGCGCGACGGTGAGCCGGCCGCGACCGTCGGGTTGGCCGGCGCGGTGGTGCAGGACGATGGCGTTCGCGAGGAGCGCGAGAGAGAGGAGGAAGTGCGCCATCACGAACTGGGGTTGGAGCTGGAAGAGCACGGTGAGCCCGCCGAGGACGGCTTGGGCGAAGAAGCCGGCGACGAGGCCGAGGGAGAGCCAGATGAGGTCGCGTCGACGGGGGGTGCGGAGGAGCGCGCCGATGACGGCGGCACCGACGGCGATGGACACCGAGCCGGTGAAGACCCGGTTGAGGAACTCGACCATGGCGTTGACGTCGGAGGCGCTGCGGGGGGTGAGGTGGCCGGGGTCGCAGTTCGGCCAGGACGGGCAGCCGAGCCCGGAGCCCGTGAGCCGGACGGCGCCACCGGTGACGATGATGACGGCGAGGAGCGCGGCGGCGGCGAACGTGATCCGCCGGTAGGCGGTCGGCGAGAGACGCGGTAGCCGCAGCGGCTTCAACGCGGTGGGCAGGCTCATGGTCGGCGTCTGGATGCTACGCCGGGCCGGTCGGGGCGCCGTGATCGGCCCCGCGTGCTCGCCTGGGGTGACGGTCGACGGGTCGCGGGTGAGCCGTTAGCGTCCCCCGCCGATGGCGGATCCTGCCAGCTACGACGAGTTCGGTCTCTTCCACGAGAACGCCGAGGAGTACGGGCTGCCGTGGGAGGAGCCGCCAACGGTGCGGCGAGTGGCGGTCCCGGTCGCCCCCGATGGTCGCAAGCTGAGCGTGTTGGTGTGGGGTGACGCACCGCCGGAGATCGTCCTCCTGCACGGCGGGGCGCAGAACGCCCACACCTGGGACACGGTCGCGTTGGCGCTCGGCCGGCCGCTCGTCGCCGTCGACCTGCCCGGCCACGGGCACTCCGATCACCGCGACGACGGGCCATTCGGTCCGCGCCAGAACGCCGGAGATGTCGCGGTGGCCGTCCGGGAGCTCGCGCCGGAGGCGCGCCTCGTCGTCGGGATGTCGCTCGGGGGGCTCACCGCGATCGCGTTGAGCGCCGTCGCACCGGACCTGGTGCGACGATTGGCGCTCATCGACGTCACGCCCGGGGTGGATCGGGACAAGGCGGCGCCGATCGCGCAGTTCATCGCCGGCCCGGCGACGTTCGAGAGCTTCGACGAGATCCTGGCGCGGACGATCGAGTTCAACCCGACCCGGTCCGAGTCGTCGCTGCGGCGGGGCGTGCTGCACAACGCGGTGGAGCGGGACGACGGCCGGTGGGTGTGGCGCTACCAGCGGCCGCGGTTGATGGAGGCGACGGAGATGGACGTCCCGGCGGACTTCGCGACGTTGTGGGACGACGTGAGCGGGATCGCGGTGCCGCTCATGCTGGTGCGCGGGGGCGCGACGGGGACGGTCGTGGACGACGGTGATGTCGCAGAGCTGCTGCGCCGCCAGCCGGGAGCGCGCGTCGAGCTGGTGGAGGGCGCCGGGCACAGCGTCCAGGGGGACCGTCCGCTCGAGCTGGCCCGGCTGCTCGGCGAGTTCCTCGACGCATAGACGCGGGGCGCTCAGACGGCGTCGAACCCGGAGGCTTCTTCGGGTGAAGGGCCGTGGCACGGCTCGATGGGCAGCCCGGCCGCGGTCCACGCTTCGACACCGCCGACGACGTCGGTCGCGTCGAGGCCGAGCGCGCGGAGGGACGTGACGGCGACGCTGGAGGAGTAGCCCTGACCGCAGAGGACGATGACGCGGGCGTCGCGGGCGGTCTGGGGGATGCGGTGCGCGCTCGTCGGGGCGAGGCGCCATTCGAGGACGGTGCGGCCGAGGATGACGGCGCCGGGCACGTCGCCTTGGCGGCGGCGCTGCTCGAGGGGGCGGATGTCGACGAGGAGCGCGCCCGCCGCGGCCTCGGTGGCGGCGTGGGTGGGGGTGATCCGGTCCCATCCGGCCCGGACGCTGGCGAGCCAGGCCTCGATTCCGGCTGTCATCGTCTGCACGGTAACGATGGGGCGGTGCATGCGCGGGGGGAGGCGCAGTCCCGGCTGGAGGCGCTCGAAGGGGGCCGGTACGAGGCTCGGGTGCTGGTCCCGTCACCGCCCGCGCTGACGGGTCCGCCGTGGTTCGCCGATGACCCGGTCGACCCCGGGGCCGCGCCCAGGACTCGGACGGTGGTATCGCCGGTGGCGAACGCCGACCGGACCTGGGACGACCTGGCACGCGGGGACGCGTCGTTGGCCCGGTGGTGCGCGGACCGGTGGCTGGGCGCGTGGCGGCCCATCGCCGCCGTGGGCGACATCGACGCGTTCGTGGCGACCCGCGTCGCGTGGCACACCGTCGCGGAACATGTCCTGGCGCCGTTCCGGTTCCAGGCGTGCGGGAAGATCGGTCTGCGGTTCACGCCGGGCGGCGTCGGGATCCCGTTCGTGCGGACCGATGGTGCCGAGGTCCAGCTGCGGGTTGACGGCTCGACGCTCGTCGTCGACGGGGATGTCGAGACGCGCGAGGAGCTCACCACCATGCGGGACGCGGCGCGGGTCGCGGGGATCCCGGTGGGCGCGCGCACCGAGGTGTACGAGCCGACCACACCGTGCGAGCCCGACGACTCGCTGGTGATCGAGACAACCGCGGCGGCTCGCCTGGCGGACTGGTTCGGGTTCGGCGCGTCGGTGCTCGAGGAGACACGCGCCGCGGCAGCCGATGGTGCCGCGACGCGGGTGCAGGTCTGGCCGGAGCATTTCGACCTGTCCATCGACCTCGGCGACGAGGGAGCCGGGCGGCGGGGCACGTTCGGTGCGTCACCCGGCGATGACGCGCACCCGCTCCCCTACCTCTACGTCACCCATTGGGCACCGGTGCCCGACGATCCCTACTGGAACGAATCGCACTTCGGTGGCGCGCGGCTCGGCTACGACCGGCTCGTCGCCGCCGACGACCCGCGCCGCGCCGCGCTCGAGTTCCTCGCGGCGGGAAGGGCCCGGCTAACCGCCCCCCGTCCCTGAGCGGAGCAGCGTGATGGTCGATACGGCCGTGTCGGCGATGGTTTCCCACGTGTAGCGCATCGGGATCAGCTCACCAGCGGCCCAGGTCTGCTGCTGGTCAGCGAAGTGGGGGCTCGTCACCTCACCCGACGCGCCGAGGGGGACGATCCAGCGCGACTGGTCCCAGTCGGCGAGGTCGAAGACGTACCGGGCGACGGACGCGGTGGTGACGTTGTACCCGAAGCCGGCGGGGTGCGCGGCGGCGAACACCGTGTCCCACTCGCCGCCGATCTCGACGGGCGGCGGGTCGAGTCGGGCGGCGAGCGCGTCGTCGTCGCCGACGAGGGGATGATGCGGCGCGCAGCGGTGCAGGATCCCCCACCGCCACCCGGTGACGTCGTCTCCGAGGAGGGCGCGGAGCTCGGTGACGGCGGCCGCGAGCCCAGCGGCGAGGACGGTGTCCCACGTGTCGTCCCGTCCGAACAGGGTGGTGTCGTCGGCCGCGAGCAGGCCGGGCAGGAGCGTCCAGAGGCGCAGCTCGAGGGGCTGGAAGGTCCCGAAGGGCTCTCCGGTGGCCGGGCGGCGCAGCCCGGCGAGCCGCGGCTGGCGGGCGACGTGACGGCCGACGTGGTCGCGGGTCGCGACGTAGATCGCCGCCGGGGCGGAGTCCGCGTCCATCACCCGGTCCCAGCCGCGGAGCGCGTCGAGGGCGCGCTGCTCGTGGGGGTCGTCGACGGTGAGGGCGGTGAGGCGGCGCACCCACCGGTCGGCGCCGAGGGAGCGACGGTCGGAGTGGATCGCGGCCATGTCGTCGACGGTGGCGTCATCGACGCCGGCGAGGCGGTCGAAGACGCGGCGGGCGCGGTCGGGGCGGCTGTAGTCGAAGCCGAGGTAGTGCGGGTAGTCCGGTCCCACGATCTGCTGGTTGGCGGTCACGATGCAGCCGCCGTCTGGATCGCGGAGCCACGGCAGCTCGTCGTAGGGCACGACGCCGGTCCACTCGTGGGTGGGCTCCCATCCTGGGACGGGACCCCATGCGTTCGCGGTGTCGCGCTCGGGGATGACCCCTACGGTGCGGTAGCGGAGGTGGCCGTCGACGTCGGCACTGACGAGGTTGTTGACGGGGTCGACCCAGGCGCGCATGACGTCGTCGAGCTCGTCGACGGTGTCGGCACGGAGCATGGGGAGCACGACGTTGAGGCCGGGGCTGGGATCGGCGAGGGCGGTGGCGCGGAGCGCGATGCCGATTCCCGTGGTGGGGTCGCCGAAGAGGACGGGGCCGTGCGCGGTCTCGTAGCAGTCGACGGGGACGGGTTCGCCGTCGCGGACCGCGACGGACTCGGTGCGTGTCGGGGTGGCGTCGTCGAGCCGCTCGACGTAGAGGTCCTGGTAGTCGCCGTTGGCGTTCGTGACACACCACGCGACGCGTCTGGTGTGGCCGAAGTGCGGGAATCCGGGGACACCGACGAAGGCGAGCCCGACGGCGTCGAACTCCGGGCAGGCGAGGTGACACTGGTAGTAGACGTTGGGGACCTCGACGAGGCGGTGTGGGTCACCGGCGACGAGGGGGACCCCGGAGCGGGTGCGGTGCCCCGCGAGGGCCCAGGAGTTCGAGCCCGCGGCGGGGTCGGTCACGGCGGCCATGGCGGTGAGGACGGTGTCGAGCGCGGCCGGGTCGATGGTGATCGGGGTGCCGGCGGCGCCCGGCGGGACGATCAACGGGACATCGGTGGCCTTGTGGCCTTCGAGGCGGGCGACCGTCTCGGCGCCGACAAGCTGGGCCAGTCGGCCCCGCCACAGCTTCTTCTGCCAGCTGGCGAACACGACGTGGCGGACGAGGAACACGGCGCACGAGTCCCAGGGCTCCCACGGCTCGGGGGTGACCCCGGCGGCGGTGAGGTCGGTCGGGAGGGCACCGCCGAGCGCGAGATAGCTGTTGACCCCGTGGGCGTAGGCGTCGAGCACGCCGCGCGCCTCGGCGCTGAGGGCGTCGTACTCACGTCGGGCGGCATCGCGCAGCCCGGCGCGCCGGGTGAAGCAGTCGTACTCGAGGGCGGCGGCGCCGCGGACCTCGGCCCACCGGCCGTAGGCGCGGCGTCGGTCGTACTCGAGCTGGCCGAGTCGGTCCTCGGCCTGCGCGAACCCCTGGGCGACGAACGCGTCGTGCACGGTCGACGCGCGCGCGTGCGGGATGCCCCACTCGTCACGGTGGATGACGATCGTGTCGTCGAGTCCGGTGACGGTGACCTCGGACGACATGCCGGGAACGCTACGCGGTGCTGGTTCGCCGGTCGCGGCCGTTTCGCTGGGCCCGGGAGCTGGGTCAGGCGGGGAGCGCGGCGAGGACGTCGTCGAGGGGCGCGTGGTCGGACGAGTGGTCGTCGATGTGGGCGTAGCGGACGATGCCGCCGGGCCCGATGACGAACGTGGCGCCGAGCTGGGTGACGCGCTTGCCGGACCGGTGGATCCGGTGCCCGCCGGCGCGGGCCCGTTTGGTCCCCGCCCAGGAGCGACGGTCGGTCATGAGCCGCAGGAACGGGACGCGTCGCACCGACGCGGCGCGGGCGGCCTCGGCGTGGTCGTCGACGAGGACGGGGAAGGGGACGTGCTCCTCGGTGGTGAACGCGGCGGCGTACCGCTGGTCACCGGTCCCGATCGCGACGACCTCGGCGCCCCGAGCCCGGATCTGGTCGTACTGGTCGCGCAACTGCGCGGCGTGCTCCCGGCAGAGCAGTCAGCCGAAGTGGCGGAGGAACACCAGGATCACGGCCCGTTCGGCCCAGTAGTCCCCCAGCGGGTGGGGGGTGCCGGCGGGGTCGGGAAGGCTGACGGCACCGAGGGCCTCGAGGTCCACGGCTCGGACGGTACTCGCCGGGTCGGCGGCGTGGGAGAATGGGTCCATGACGACCACGGACGCACCGACGACCTTCACCCGGATGGACGAGTCCACCGCGGAGCAGTGGGGGGTGATCGGGAAGCAGACGATGGAGCACCAGGGCCGGGTCGCCGACCGGGTGCTCGGGATGCTGCGGTCCCTGTCCGAGGTGACGGACGGGTTTGCAGTGGATCAGCTGACGCACTCGTTGCAGACCGCGACGCGCGCGGAGCGGGCCGGCGCCGACGACGAGGTGGTCGTGGCGTCGCTCTGTCACGACATCGGGAAAGCGGTGAGTGTCCCGAACCATCCCCGCATCGCGGCGGAGATCCTCAAGCCGTATGTGCGCGACGACGTCTACCAGATGATCATGGCCCACCAGGACTTCCAGGGCCGCCATTACTACGCCCACTTCGGTGGTGATCCCGACGCCCGCGAGCAGTACCGGGGCCAGTCGTGGTTCGCGTTGGCGGAACAGTTCGCCGACGACTGGGACCAGGTGGCGTTCGACCCGGCGTACGACACGCTGCCGCTCGAGCACTTCGAGGACCGGGTGCGCGAGGTGTTCGGGCACCCCAAGTCGCTCTGACCCGGTTGCTCTAACCCGCCCGCTCGAGCGTGGTCGCTCGAACCGGTCAGAGCACCCCGAGTCGTGCCGCGCGTTCGCGGGCCTTGGCGCGGATCTCGTCGCTCTCGGCGACGACGCCGCCGCGCATGAGGACCCGTCCCGCGACGACGGTCGTGTCGACGACGTGGCCCGAAGCGGCGTAGACGAGGTTCGCGAGGAGGTGGCCGGGGCCCAGCTCGGGGGCGTCGAGGCGCACCAGGATGAAGTCGGCCGGGGCACCGACGGTCAGCGGGGTGGCGCCGAGGTACGGGGCGGACGCGCCCGTCGCGACCCGCCACGCTTCGGCGGCTGGGACCGCGGTGGTGTCGTTCGCGGCGTGCTTCTGCAAGAGCGAGAACAGCTTCAGGTCCGCGCTCAGGTCGAGGCTGTTGTTGGAGGAGGCGCCGTCGGTGCCGAGCGCGACCGGGATGCCGCGCTCGTGCACCGCGGCGTAGTCGAAGATGCGGCCCACCGCGAGCTTGAGGTTCGAGACGGGGTTGGTGACGACGGTCGAGCCTCCGGAGGCGACGAGGTCGAGGTCCGGGGGGTCCATCCACACGGCGTGGGCGAGCACGGTGCGGGGGGTGAGGAGCCCGAGTTCGTGGAGGTACGCGCCGGGGCGTTTCCCGGTGCGTTCGACGCAGCCCGACGCCTCGTCGGCGATCTCGAGGAAGTGCAGGTGCACGGCCAGGTCACGGGTCGCGGACTGCTCGGCGACCCAGGCCAGCGATTCGGTGCTGACGGCGTAGATGCTGTGCGGCGTGAGCGACGGCGTGACGTGCGGCCCCGCGTCGGCGACCTCGTCGAGGAACCGCAGCGCGTCGGCCCGCAGCGTCGCGCTGCGGGCGGGGTCGAGCCCGTCGATGAGGGGCAGCCCGACGGTGGCGCGCAGTCCGGCGTCGGTGACGGCGCGGGCGACCGCGCCGGGCTGCCAGTACATGTCCCAGAAGCGGATGGTGCCGGTGCGGATCATCTCGAGGCACGCCAGGCGGGTGCCCCAATAGACGTCGTCGGCGTCGAGCTTGGCCTCGGCGGGCCAGATGTGATCCTCGAGCCACTCCATGAGCGGAAGGTCGCCGGCGAACCCGCGGAACAGCGTCATCGCCGCGTGGGTGTGCCCGTTCACGAGCCCGGGGAGGAGCGCGCGGCCGGACGCGTCGAGGATCTCGTCGCCGGCGTCGGGGGTGACGTCGGGCCCGACGGCGGCGAGGTGCCCGTCGACGGCCCGCACCGCGAGGGACGTGCCGTCGAGGGCGGAGGCGCCCGTGACCGGGAGGGGGCGCATCGGGCTACGCCTCGGTGCGGGCGAAGACCGCGAGGGTGTCGACGAGCGCGGCGGTGTGCGCCTGGTACGACGCGTCGCGATACGGGCCGATCGACCGGACCGGGTGGGGCAGCTCGAGTTGGATACCGCCACCGGGGGTCAGGTTGACCGGGTTCTGCGGGTGCACGCCGCGCAGGTCGGGCGGGATGCGGGCGAGGTCGTCGATGACGTCGTAGTCGGGTAGCCCGGCGCGGAGGAGCGCGCCGAGGCGCGTCGCGAGGGACCGGTTGGCGCCGCCGACGAGGACGGCCATCGGCTGGTCGGGACGCCGGTAGCCGTGGAGGGACACGACGATCTGCACGTGGGCGAGGAACTCGGCGAGCGACGGGCAGTCGCCGGGCGCGATGTGGTGGGCCGGGACGTGCCAGCGGAGGTCGTCGGGCTGGACCACGGTGTACACCGACGCGTCGCTCCGTTCGGCGGCGGACCGGGCCAGCTCCGCGGTGCCGGGCTCGAGGCCGCCGTGCAGGGCGAGGAACCCGACCGTGGAGCGGAGCGAGACGTACTGGTCCACGCCGGGGCAGGCGAGGAGCTCGGCGAACACTGGGTGCGCAGGCTACCGCCGCATGCCATCCTGCCGGCTGTGCGCCACCCCCTGTTCGTGCTCGTCGCCGCGGTGGCCCTGCTCGCGGCCTGCTCGGGCGGTCAGTCGAGCAGCGTCGGCGTCCCCGCGTCGTCGCGCGCGTCGACGAGCACGAGCATCACGCCCACCACGATCGGGGTCCGCTCGAACAGCCCCGGGGCGCTCGCCGAGTCCCTCACCCAGATCGAGCGCGCGTTGCGGCTGCCGAGCGAGGCAATCATCCCGAGCTTCGGGCGGGCCCAGCAGTCGGCGTACGGGGCACTGAAGGCGCACCCGGAGTGGCGCGCCGCGGTGCTGGCGGCGGTGGGCGCCGACGTCCGCGACGTGGTGAGCACCAACGTCGACGCCGACCTGGCCCTCGAGGCCCTGTTCACCGGGAGCGGCCCGGCGCCGCGGTCGCTACCGACGACCTCGATCCGGGTTCCGCTCCCCGCGGCGCAGCTCCTCGCCGACTACCACGAGGCGGAGGCCGCCACCGGCGTCCCGTGGGCCGACCTGGCGGCGATCAACTTCATTGAGAGCCGCTTCGGCCGGAACCCCGGACAGAGCACCGCGGGGGCGCAAGGACCCATGCAGTTCGAACCCGCGACGTGGGCGCAATACGGACACGGCGCCAACATTCAGGACGACCACGACGCGATCCTCGCCGCGGGCCGTCTCCTCGCTGCATCCGGTGGTGCGCCGAACATCGCCAAGGCGATCTACGCGTACAACAACAGCCATGACTACGTGCGCGCCGTGCAGGACTACGCCACCGTGCTGAGCGCCGCTCCGCTGGCGTTCTACGGGTACTACCAGTGGCAGGTTTACACCAAGACCACTGCGGGGACGTTCCTGCTCCCTGAGGGGTACCCCGGTCAGCCCGCCGTGCGGACATCCGGGTAGGCTCGCCGGTCGTGTGGTGGCGACGCAACGACGGTGAGCTGGTGCGGGACCTTGCCCGCAACCGGCGGGTCATGCCATACCTCATGCGGGGCCGCAACGAGTCGGCGGTCTACTTCGAGCACGACGTCACGCTCCGCAACACGGACGCGTTCGTCCGGGAGTGGAACCAGGCGAACCCCGGTCTGCGCATCGACATGTTCCACCTCGCGGTGTGGGCGCTCAAGGACACCTTGTCCCGGAACCCGACGACCAACCGGTTCGTCGCCGGCGGGCGCCTCTACCAGCGTCACGGCATCTGGTTCTCGTACGCCATCAAGTCCAAGCTGGTCACGGGCGCGCCCCTCATCGTGGTGAAGCGACGCATGGACCTCGACGAGTCGTTCGCCGCGATGGTGCTCGGCATGCACGAGACCGAGACCCGGTACCGCACCGGCGACGCCGCCCAGGTCGACCGCGAGCTCGGGTTGCTGCTCTTCTTCCCGGGGTTCATCCGCCGGATCCTGATGCGGGGCGTCGACGTCGTCGACCGGCTCGGGATGCTGCCGCGCTCCTACATCGAGAACGACCCGATGTATGCCAGCGCGTTCATGGCCAACATGGCGAGCCTGGGCATGCCGCCCGTGTACCACCACCTCTACGAGTACGGCACCGCCAGTATCTTCTGCTCGTTGGGCCGTCCCGTCCCCGCGCCGGGCAGCCCCACCAGCGGTCCCGACCGACGCCGCACCATGCAGGTGCGCTGGACGTTCGACGAGCGAGCCGAGGACGGTCTGACGGCCTGGTTCGCGGCGCGCCGGTTCCGCCAGGTCATGGAGGACCCCACCGCCTGCGGGGTCGCGATCGACGCCGTCGCCCCCGACGCGACCCAACCCATCGGCGAGACCGTCGACGACGCTGCCCGCTTCTAGGCTGGCAGGTCACCATGGGGTTCTTCACCGACCGGCTGCACGCCTTCCCGCGCTATGAGCTCTACCAGCTCGGCGTCGAGACCGGCCTCTACCCGTACTACCGGTCGGTGGAGAGCGCGTCACGGCCGCGGGTCACGGTCGAGGGCCGCGACGTCATCAACTTCGGTTCGAACAACTACCTGAGCCTCTCGTACCACCCGCGCGTGATCGACGCCGCGGTGAACGCCACCCGCCGGTTCGGGACCGGCGTGACCGGGTCACGGCTCCTCAACGGGACGTTGACCCTGCACCGCGAGCTCGAAGGCGAGCTCGCCGCTTTCTACGGTGTCCCCTCGTGCCTGGTGTTCGCGACCGGGTATGTAGCGAACGCCAGCGCGATCGCCGGGTTCCTCGGCCGCCACGACATCGCCATCGTCGACAAGGAGGCCCACAACTCGCTGCTCAGCGGGGTGCGGCTCTCCGGGGCGACGATGCGGCGCTTCCGCCACAACGACCTCGCCCACCTGGAGAAGGTGCTGGCCAGCGCGCCCGCCGAGGTCGGCAAAGGCGTGATCGTCGACGGGGTCTACTCGATGGGCGGTGACACCGCCCCGCTGGCCGAGATGGTCGAGATCTGTCGCCGCTACCCGAACACGTTCCTGCTCGACGACGAGGCCCACGGCCTCGGGGTCCTCGGCGACCGGGGACGCGGCGCACTCGAGCAGCAGCACGTCCTCCACGACGTCGACCTCGTCACGGTCACGTTCTCCAAGTCGCTCGGGAGCTGCGGGGGGGCGCTGCTCGGCCCGGCCGACGCCATCGAGCTCCTCACCGTGTCGTCGGACCTGTTCATCTTCACCGCGTCGAACACGCCCGGGTCGGTCGCCGCGGCGCTGGAGGCGTTGCGCATCCTGCGGGAGGAGCCGGAGCGCCCGGCGCGGCTGCGGGCCAACGTGGACCTGTTCATCGGCCTGCTCGCCGAGCGGGGCGTGCCGACGAACCCCGCGGAGAGCGCCATCGTGACCATCCCGTTGCGCCGGGCCGACGACGCGTCCGTCGCCGAGGTGTTCCGCGACCTCTTCGAAGGCGGCGTGTTCGTGAACCCGGTCATCTCCCCCGCGGTGACCAGCGAGGCCGGCCTCATCCGGCTGAGTCTCATGGTGGAGCATGACGCCGCGATGCTCGAAGAGGCCTCCGAGCTGCTCTACAAGGTCATCGCCGAGCACGACCAGTTCATCCGCCGCTGACCCGGCCCGGGGCCGGGGTCAGGCGCCGCGGCTCCGGATCTGCTCGAAGCGTTTCTCCCAGGCGTTGTGGCGCACCTTGGCGTCCTGGATGAAGGGGGACACGCCGATGACCTTGAGGACGATCTCGTTCAGCCAGCGGGCCGGGCCGTTCAACGGCCGTTTGAAGTCGACGAAGAGGACGACGCGGACGCCGTCGGTGTCGTTCCACGCCTCGTGCTCATGCGTGTCGTCGAAGACGAGGCTCGTTCCCTCCCGCCAGTGGCGGATGTCCTGACCGACGCGGATGCCGCACGCGTCGAGGGGCTCGGGGACCATGAGGCCGAGGTGGTAGCGCAGCACTCCCTTGTAGGGGCCGCCGTGGGGTGGGATCTTCTTGTGGGGCGAGAGGATCGAGAACATCGCGGTGGTCATGCCGGGGATCTCGGCGAGGAGCCGGGCGGTGTCGGGGCACCGCTCGACGTTCTTGCCCGCTTTGAACCCGTACCCGTAGAAGAAGAACGTCTTCCACCGGTCGTCGTCGGTGAGCTGGTACTGGTCGGTGGAGATGTCCTGGAAGTTCGGGAGGTCGGCGTGGTAGCGGAGGACCTCGTCGAGCTCGGCACGGATCGCGGGGAAGCCGGCCTCGAGGCGTTGCACCCACGGGAAGTCCGCCGGGTCGAAGAAGGTGGTGTCCCCGACCGCGGAGTGCCGGCCGAAGTATCGGTCCAGCCAACGGAGGAACCGCTCCCCGAACCGGTTGGCGGCGTCGACGGCTCGTTCCCGGACGGTGCGGTGCGCGGGGTCAGGGCTCACGGCTCGCTCAGGGTAGCCGTCGGGCGCCCCGAGAGCCGACGGGGCCAGGCCCCGCCTGGTTATCCTCCGGCCCGATGAGCCAGACCATGACAGGCACCAATCGACGCTGGTGGGTCGTCGTCGCCATGTCGGGGATCATGATCCTGCTGACCGTCGACTTCTTCGGCGTCGCGGTCGCGCTCCCCCAGATCGGCCGCGACCTGCACGCGTCGACCGAGACCCTGGCCTGGACCGTCAACGGCTACCTGCTGGCGTTCGTGTCACCGATGATCGCGGTGGGACGTCTCGCCGACATCATCGGCCGCCGCAAGGTCGCGCTCGTCGGGGTCGTGGTGTTCGTCGGGGCGTCGGTGGCGTGCGCCGCCGCGCCCACCGACCTGTTCCTGATCGGCGCCCGGCTCGTCCAGGGGCTCGGCGCGGGGGTCATCTTCGCGACGTCGTTGTCGATCGTGAACAATGCCTTCCCGCCCGACGAGCGGCCGCGAGCGTTGGGCATCTGGTCCGGGGTCGGGCTCGCGGGCTCGGCGATCGGGCCGCTCGTCGCCGGGATCCTCACCCAGGAGGCGTCCTGGCGGTGGTTCTTCTTCTTGAACGTCCCGATCGGGATCGCGGTGATCGTGATCACGCTCGCGGTCGTCGAGGACTCCCGCGACGAGTCCTACACGGGCGGGATCGACTGGGCCGGGTTCGTCACCCTGACCTTGGGGTTCGCGCCGCTCATCTTCGGGTTGCAGCAGGGTGCCCAAGCCGGCTGGTCCGCGCCCGAGGTGGTGGTCGGGATCGTCGCCGGTGTCGCGATCC
>DATISY010000111.1:0-7521 GCA_035468285.1 Acidimicrobiia bacterium
CGACGCCCGGGCGTGCGTCGCCGCGGTGCGGGCCGGGCCTCGCCCGGAGGTGCCCATCGAGGTGTCGGGCGGCATCACCCTCGAGACCGTCGCGGCGTACGCCGCGACGGGCGCGGACCTGCTCTCCACCAGTGTCATCACCCAGTCCGCGCCCGCCCTCGACCTCGGCCTCGACCTGGGTCGACCGGACGGCCGCTGATGCTCCTCGCCATCGATTCCGGGAACACCCAGACCGTCATCGGCCTCTTCGACAAGAAACGCCTCGCCGACCACTGGCGGATCGCGACCGTCGCTGAGCGCACCGCCGACGAGCTCGCCCTGATGATCCAGCAGTTCCTCGCGTTCCACGGGTTCGCGCCCTTCCTCGTCGACCCGAGCGGCGCCCCGACCCCCCGGGCCCCTTCCACCCCCACGGGCGCCGACGACAGCCCCATCGACGGGGTCGTCATCTCCTCCGGCGTCCCGCGCGTCACCGCCGAGCTGCGCGAGATGACGCTGCGCTACTTCGGGTTCCCCGCCCTGGTCCTCGGCCCAGGCGTCCGCACGGGCATGCCGATCCTCTACGACAACCCCAAAGAGGTGGGCGCCGACCGGATCGCCAACGCCGTCGCCGCGTACGACCTCTACGGTGGACCGTCGATCGTCGTCGACTTCGGGACGGCCAACACGATCGAGGCCATCAGCGAGAAGGGCGAGTACCTCGGCGGTGCGATCTTCCCCGGCATCGAGATCTCCATGAACGCGCTCTTCGAACGGGCCGCGGCGCTCGGACGTGTCGAGCTTGTCGCTCCCCGCCACGTCATCGGCAAGTCCACCGTCGAATCCATCCAGTCCGGCTGCGTCTACGGGTACAGCGGCCAGGTCGACGCGCTCGTCGATCGGTTCCAAGCCGAGCTGGGCGACTGCGCGGTGGTCGCCACCGGCGGACTCGCTGACCCGATCATCTCCCACTCCCGGACCGTGCAGCACTATGAGCCGTGGCTCACCCTCGCCGGGTTGCGGATCGTCTTCGAGCGCAACCGGTGAGCTCACCCGCGGGCCGGCCCGCTGCCCGAGGTCCCGCCCGTGGCTGAGGAGGGACGTGCCGGGGAGGAACGCGACCGCCGCCTCGCCAAGGTGGACGCCCTGCGCGCCGCCGGCACGAACCCGTACCCGGTGCGCTTCGACCGGACCCACACCACCGCCGAGATCCATGTCCGGTGGGAGGACCTCGAACCGGGAGCCGAGACCACCGACATCGTGCGCGTCGCGGGACGGATCCTGCTGCTCCGCCGCCAAGGCAAGCTCACGTTCGCGACGGTGCGCGACGGCACCGGCACGGTCCAGCTGTTCGTCTCCCAACAGGTCGTCGGTGACGACGCCCACGCCGCCTTCGACGACCTTGACCTCGGCGACTGGATCGGCGCCGCCGGAGTCATCATGAAGACCAAGCGGGGGGAGCTCTCCGTCAAGGTCCAGTCCTTCGAGCTGCTCGCCAAGGCCCTCCGGCCGCTCCCGAGCAAGTGGCACGGGCTCAGTGACGTCGACACCCGCTTTCGTATGCGCTATGTCGACCTCATCGCCAACGACGACGCCCGTCGAGTGTTCGCCGTCCGCTTCGCCGTCATCGCGGCAATCCGGAACTTCCTCGCCACCCGCGGGTTCATCGAGGTTGAGACACCCGTCCTGCACACCCAACCCGGTGGTGCCACGGCCCGACCGTTCGAGACGTTCCACAACGCGCTCGACATCCCCCTCAGCCTCCGTGTCGCGCTCGAGCTGCACCTCAAGCGGCTCCTCGTCGCCGGGTACGAGCGCGTCTTCGAGATCGGGCGCGTGTTTCGCAACGAAGGCCTCTCGACGCGCCACAACCCCGAGTTCACGATGCTCGAGTGCTACCAAGCCCTCGCGGACTACACCGACATGGCGGCCCTCACCGAGGAACTCACCGCGTTCTGTGCTCGCGCCGCGGCCGAGACCACCACCGTCACCATCGACGGGCAGACGCTGGACCTCGCGCCGCCCTGGCCGCGGCGACCAATGCTGGAGCTCATCCGCGAGCACACGAGCGAGACCGTCCACCCCGCCATGCCCGTCGCCGCGCTCGCCGCGGCCTGTGACCGGCTTGGCGTCGCCCACAACGACGACTGGGGCGGCGGCAAGCTCGTCCTGGAGCTCTACGAGAAGACCGTCGAGCCCCACCTCGTCGGGCCCGTCTTCGTCACCGACTACCCGCGTGAGGTGTCGCCCCTCGCCAAGCCGCGCCCGGACGACCCCGCGCTCGTCGAGCGGTTCGAAGCGGTCGTCCTCGGCCGGGAGCTCGCCAACGCGTTCAGCGAGCTCAACGACCCCGTCGAGCAGCGGGCCCAGTTCGAGGCCCAGGCCCGCCTCGCCGCCCACGGTGACGACGAAGCCCACGGGGTTGACGAGGACTACCTCCGGGCCCTCGAGTATGGGCTCCCTCCGGCCGGGGGTGTAGGCATCGGCGTCGACCGGCTCGTCATGCTCGTGGCCGGCGTCACCAGCATCCGAGAGGTCATCTTGTTCCCACATCTGCGCCCCGAAGCAGGCGAGACTGGCGACGAAGGGGGGATCGGCTGATGCGCGTGCTCGTGACCGGCATGGGGGGAGAGCTCGGCACCCGTGTCGCCCAGATGCTCGAGGACCGAGCCGAGGTCGACGAGGTCGCCGGCTTCGACTTCATGCCACCCCGCCGCCGGCTCCGCCGAGCCCGCTTCAAGCGCATCGACCCCCGCGACCGGGACCGGATCATCGGGTTCGTCACCGACTTCGCTCCCCACGCCGTCGCGCACTTCGGGGTCTATGAGCCCCACTCCCGGATGAACCCCCGCGAGGCCGCGGCGAGTACCGAGGCCTGCACGGTCAACGCCCTCGGCGCCGCGCAACGCGCCGGGCAGCTCGAGCGCATCGCGGTCCGCAGCGGCCTCGAGGTCTATGGCCGGGGCCGCGGCCACCCGCTCGTCCCGGACGAGGAAGCCCCCCTCGCGCCCACCACCCCGTACGGGCACACCTGCCTCGAGGTCGAGCGCCTCGCGCTCGGTTTCGGTCGCCGCCACGACGTCAAGGTCGGGTCGCTCCGCTACGCCGTCGTGGCCGGGTCCCACATCCCCAGCCCGCTCGGGCGGGTGCTGCGCCTCCCCGCCGTCCCCGTCCCCGCGCTCGCCGACCCGGCGTTCTCGCTGCTGCACCAGGACGACGCCGCCCGGGCCATGGTCGAGATGCTGGTCCGGGGCCTCGATGGCCCCCTCAACGTCGTGGGGCCCGGCGCGACCAGCCCGTGGCAGGCCGTCCGACTCGGCGGCCGGATCCCGATCCCGGTCCTCGGCGTCGGCTGGGACGTCGCGGCCGAGGTCGCCGAGCTCGCCGGCGCGCCGATCCCGCCCCACGTCGCCGAGCTGCTCCGACACGGGCGCAGCGGGGACGGTGCCCGCGCCGTCGCCGAGCTGGAGCTCGGAGCGATGCACCCCACCCAGGAGGTCCTCGTCGACCTGTACGAATGGGCGACCGTGATCCGCCTCGAACCCGCCAGGAGAGTCGCGTGAGCATCGTCCCCAACTACGGGATCGACGCGGATCGCGTCCTCGGCACCGATTCGCTGCTCGCGGGGCTGCGCCGCCGCCTGCGCGGCCAGTACGCCGTCGACGCGTTCGGCGCCGACCCGCACCTGATGGACCTCACCGCCGGTCTCGCGCCGCTGCGGGTCACCGTCGCGCACGGGGACCGCGTCCCGCGCTCGGGACCCGCGCTGCTCATCGCCAACCGGGGGTTCGGGTTCCTCGAGCCGCTCGCCGTCGTCCACGCGGTACGTGCGGCGTCACGCCGCCGCACCCGGGTTGTCGGCGCGCCCGAGGTCCCGGTGCTCGGCGAGGCCCTCCGCAAGCTCGGCGCGCTCGGGTACCGGCCCGACGACGTCGCCGCGCTGCTCCGCGCCGGGCACGTCGCCGCCGCGCCCCTCGCACCGACGTGGCGGCGCTCCGCACCGGGCGACCCGCCCCGCGCGCTCCTCGTCGCGACGCTCGGGTTCCCCGTGCTGCCGGTCGCCGTCAAGGCCGGCTTCCCGTTCGGGCTGCCGACCACCCCCTGGACCGTCCGCTTCGGCGAGGCGCTGTACCCGCCGGCCGGTACCGGCCCCGACGACCAGCTCGCCGCGGCCGAGCTCGCCGACGAGGTCCAGACCCAGATCCAATCGCTCCTCGAGGAGCAGGCATGAACCACGCGGTCGCCGCCGACGGCTTCCCCATCGCCTACCAGGTGTTCGGGCGGCCCGAGTCGCCGCCGCTGCTCATGCTGCAAGGCCTCGGCGTCGACTCGCGAGGGTGGGCCCTGCAGCAGTTCCCGCTCAGCCGCCGCTTCCGGTGCGTCGCGGTCGACAACCGCGGTGTCGGCGGCAGCGCCGCGGCCCCCCACCCGCTGTCGCTCGAGCAGATGGCCGACGACGCGGTCGCGGTCCTCGACGACGCTGGCGTCGCCGACGCGCACGTGATGGGCGCGTCCATGGGCGGCGTGCTGGCCCAGATCCTCGCGGTCCGGCACCCCGACCGGGTCCGCTCGCTGGTCCTGTCGTGCACCGCGTGCCGGCACCACGAATGGCGCCGAGAGCTGTTCGAGGACTGGGCCGCCTCGGTGCGCGCCGGCGGCATGGGCGCGCTCGGTGGCGACGGTCTGCGGTGGCTCATCGGGCCGCGGCTCCACCGTCGGCTCGGGGTGTGGCTGAACATCATGGCCCGCATCCTCCAGCAGGCGCCGCCGGAGAACTTCGTCGCGCAGGTCCAGGCGATCCTCGCCGAATCGGACGAGCTGCGCTTCGAGCTCGTGCACGTCCGTGCCCCGACGCTCGTGATCACCGGCTCCCAGGATCTCCTCACCCCCCTCGGCGACGCCGAGGAGCTCGCCGAGCTGATCCCCCGGGCGCGCCTCCTCGAGATTCGAGGCGTCGGTCATGCACTCATGGCAGAAGCGCCGAACGCGTTCAACCGGGCCGTGACCGGCTTCCTACGCGAGATGGACGCCGTGACCCCAGCGGGCCGCGTGACCTGATTCAGCTCTGGCGCGTCACGAGCCCGTCGACGAGGCAGCGCAACGACTCGCACACCGTCGCGTCGAGCGTGTCCGCGCCCGCGAGCGCCTCGCTCGCCTTCGTGGCGTGATCCTGGGCGACCGCGAGCGCGGTGTCCACCGCGCCGTTCGCGGCGGCGCGGGCCCGGACCTCCGCGAGGCGCTCCCCGTCGAGGGGACCACCCAGCCGCTGCGCGAGGCCGGGGTCGTCGGCCAGCGCGTAGATGACCGGGAGCGTGTAGATGCCCTCCACCAGGTCCTGGCCCGCCGGCTTGCCGAGCGTCGCGTCGGTGGCCGTCAGATCCAAGCAGTCGTCCACGATCTGGAAGCACAGACCCAGATGGGTCCCGAATCGGGTCAGGGCATCCAGGGTCGGCTCGTCGACGTCGGTCACCATCCCGCCGATCCGGCACGCCGTCGCGAACAGCGACGCGGTCTTGCCTTCAATCGCCGAGGCGTAGTCCTCCTCGGAGCGGGTCACGTCGAAAAGGTGCTGCAGCTCCAGGACCTGGCCCCGGCACAGCTCCCCGATCGTCGCCGCGAGCAGCGCCGCGACCGGCGCCCCTAAGGAGGCGGCCAGCGACGACGCCCGGGCCAGCAGATAGTCCCCGGCCAGGATCGCCACGATGTTCGACCAGCGGGCGTTCACCGACGGGACCCCCCGACGCGTCTCGGCCTCGTCGATCACGTCGTCGTGGTACAGCGACCCGAGATGGACCAGCTCCACCGCCACCGCCCCGGTGACGGCATCGTCCGACACGGGCCGATTCGAGCCCCTCGCGGCGTACGCGGCACACAACGTCAAGGTCGGGCGGATCCGCTTCCCGCCCGCACCGACGAGGTGACCAGCCACATCGCCCAAGAACCGGTCGGGGTGCTCGACCGCGCCGGCCAGCGTCCCCTCCACCCGCTTCAGATCGCCCGGCAGCCGCGGGAGCTCGAGCGTCTCCGCCAGGCTCATGCGGACCACGCTACGCAGCCCCGGCGTCCCTCACCAAGCCGGGAACAATTTCACGGTTCGGGCGCTTGCTACCCCTCACGCGCGGCCTCGAACCAGCCGAGAAACCTCCCACGGAAGCCCCCCGGTCTGGCAGAAAGCACGCCGACCGGCACGGGTAGACTGGTACCCAACGACGGTGGTCCGCTCCCACACTCGCCGCGAGGTGGCGATCGGACGACCAGAAGGACGACGGTAAGCAACGTGTTCGAACGCTTCACCGACCGGGCTCGACGAGTGGTGGTGCTGGCACAAGAAGAAGCGCGCCTGCTCAACCACAACTACATCGGCACCGAGCACATCCTCCTCGGGCTGATCCACGAAGGCGAAGGCGTCGCCGCCAAAGCCCTCGAATCGCTCGGCATCAGTCTCGAAGCCGTCCGCGCCCAAGTCGAAGAGATCATCGGGCACGGCGGCCAGGCTCCCTCCGGCCACATCCCCTTCACCCCCCGCGCCAAGAAGGTCCTCGAGCTTTCCCTCCGCGAGGCGCTCCAGCTCGGCCACAACTACATCGGCACCGAGCACATCCTCCTCGGCTTGATCCGTGAGGGCGAAGGCGTCGCCGCGCAGGTGCTCGTCAAGCTCGGCGCCGACCTGTCCCGAGTCCGCCAGCAGGTCATCCAGCTCCTCTCCGGCTACGCCGGCGCCAAAGAAGGCCAAGGCCAAGGCGGCGCGCCCGGCGAATCGCAGCCGTCAGGGTCCCTCGTCCTCGACCAGTTCGGCCGCAACCTCACCCAGCTCGCCCGCGAGAAGAAGCTCGACCCCGTCATCGGCCGCGAGAAGGAAATCGAGCGGGTCATGCAGGTCCTCTCGCGCCGCACCAAGAACAACCCGGTGCTCATCGGCGAACCCGGCGTCGGCAAGACCGCCATCGTCGAGGGCCTGGCGTCCGACATCGTCGGCGGTGACGTCCCCGAGACCCTCAAGGGCAAGCAGCTCTACACGCTGGACCTCGGTGCACTCGTCGCCGGATCCCGGTACCGCGGCGACTTCGAAGAGCGCCTCAAGAAGGTCCTCAAGGAGATCCGCACCCGCGGCGACATCATCTTGTTCATCGACGAGCTCCACACCCTCGTCGGCGCCGGCGCCGCCGAAGGCGCCATCGACGCGGCCAGCATCCTCAAGCCGATGCTCGCCCGTGGCGAGCTGCAGACCATCGGCGCGACGACCCTCGACGAGTACCGCAAGCACCTCGAGAAGGACGCTGCCCTCGAGCGCCGCTTCCAGCCCATCCGGGTTGAAGAACCCTCGATTGAGGAAACGATCCAGATCCTGAAGGGCATCCGCGGGGCTTATGAAGAGCACCACCGCCTGACCATCTCAGACGAGGCCCTCGAAGCCGCCGCCCGCCTTTCAGCCCGCTACGTCACCGAGCGCTTCCTGCCGGATAAGGCGATCGACCTGATCGACGAAGGGTCGTCGCGGGTGAGCATGTACAAGAGCCCGCAGGCACGCTCAATGAAAGAAAC
>DATISY010000112.1:0-7605 GCA_035468285.1 Acidimicrobiia bacterium
CCTCGAGTACAAGGGCGGCGACAAGCTCTACGTCCCGACCGACCAGGTCGGCATCGTCCGGCGGTACACTGGCGGCGAGACCCCCACGCTGCACCGCATGGGCGGCGCCGACTTCGACCGCACCAAGGCCCGGGTCCGGGCCGCGACCCGCGAGATCGCCCAGGAGCTCGTCGTCCTGTACCGGCGCCGGCTGGCGAGCCCGGGGCACGCCTTCGGCGCGGACACGCCGTGGCAGCACGAGATCGAGGAGGCGTTCCCGTTCGAGGAGACCCCAGACCAGCTGCGGGCCATCGAGGATGTCAAGCACGACATGGAGGAGCCCGTCCCCATGGACCGGCTGGTCTGCGGCGACGTCGGCTTCGGCAAGACCGAGGTCGCGGTGCGCGCCGCGTTCAAGGCCGTGCAGGACGGCAAGCAGGTCGTGGTGCTCGTCCCCACCACCCTGCTGGCGAACCAGCACGGCCAGACCTTCCGGGAGCGGTTCGCGAACTACCCGGTCCGGGTCGAGGTCCTGTCGCGCTTCTTGAGCACCAAGGAGCAGCGCTCCGTCGTGAACCGGCTCGCCGCGGGCGAGGTCGACGTCATCGTCGGCACCCATCGGCTCCTCTCCGACGACGTCGGGTTCCGTGACCTCGGCTTGCTCGTCATCGACGAGGAGCAGCGGTTCGGCGTGCAGCACAAGGAGCAGATCAAGGCGCTCCGGGTCGGTGTCGACGTGGTGACACTCACCGCGACCCCGATCCCCCGCACCCTCGACATGTCACTCACCGGCATCCGGGACCTGTCGATGGTCACGACGCCTCCCGAGGACCGCCAGCCCATCCTCACCTACGTCGGTGAGTACGACGACCGGGCCGTCGCCGAGGCGCTGCGCCGCGAGCTGCTCCGCGAGGGCCAGATGTTCTTCGTGCACAACCAGGTCAAGGACATCGAGTTCACCGCCGAGCACCTGCGCGACCTCGTCCCGGAGGCCCGCATCGCCATCGCGCACGGCCAGATGGACGAGTCCCGCCTCGAGCGCGTCGTCCTGGACTTCTGGGAACGGGAGTACGACGTCCTCGTGTGCACCACCATCATCGAGAGCGGCCTCGACATCCCGACGGTCAACACCCTCGTCGTCGACCGTGCCGACCGGCTCGGCCTGGCGCAGCTCTACCAGCTCCGCGGCCGCATCGGTCGCCGCGGCCAACGCGCCTACGCGTACCTGCTCCACCCACGGGACCGGGCGCTCACCGAAGAAGCCTACGAGCGGCTCAAGACCATCGGCGAGTTCACCGACCTCGGCTCCGGGTTCAAGATCGCCATGCGGGACCTCGAGATCCGGGGTGCGGGCAACATGCTCGGCGCCAACCAGTCGGGCCACATCGCCGCGGTCGGCTTCGACCTCTACTGCCAGATGGTCACCGAGGCCGTCGCCGAGCTCAAAGGCGAGCCGGTCGAGGAGCCCGTCGAGGTCACCATCGACCTTCCCGTCGACGCGCACCTACCCCGCGACTACGTCGCCCGCGACGACGTCCGCATGGAGGCGTACCGGCGGCTCGCCGCCGTCACCGACCCCCGCGACGTCGACGACGTGCGCGCCGAGTGGGAAGACCGGTACGGGCCACCGCCGGCGCCCGCCGAGGCGCTTCTCGACGCGGCGCGTCTGCGTGCCGAATGCGTCCGGCTCGGCATCCGCAGCCTGGCGGTCGCTGCCGGCGCGGCCCGAATCCGTGGCCTCGAGCTGCGTGAGTCCCAGAAGATCCGGCTGGGTCGCCTCGCGGCCGGCGCCAAGGTCAGCAGCGAAGAGGTCCTCATCCCGCTGCGGGTACCCGCGGGCGAGGTCGCCGAGACGCTCACCGGCCTTCTCGACGCGTTGGTGCCCCGCACCGAGGGGGTCCCGGTAGGCTCCGCGGCGCCGTGAAGCGCTTGCAAGTCCTCGTCGCCGCGCTCGTCGCCGTTGCCCTCGTCGGCGGCGTGACGGCGTACCTCGTCCTCGACCAAGGCGCCACCGCGTACACGGCCCGCGGTCAGCGGGTCTCGCAGTCCGACGTCGACAGCGAGCTGTCCGCTCTCGCGGGCAACACCACCTTGCAGCACCTCATCCGCCAGTCCCAGAGCGCTCCGCTGTCCACCATCCCGGGATCGATCTCGTCCACCTACACCGCCGGATGGCTGTCGCTGCGCATCGCGCAGACCTTCGCCGACGGGGTCGTCGCCCGGAAGCGGCTCTCCGTGAACGCGGCTGACCGCCGCGCCGGGGAGCAGCTCGCGGTGCAGCTCCTGGGCAGCGAGCAGGTGATCCGCACGCTGCCGCCCTCGTTCCGGTCCAACCTCCGGAGCCGATTCGCGCGCATGGCCGCACTGACCCGGTCGCTGCTCGACAACCCGTCACCGGCGTTGCTCGACGCCGCGCTGCAGGCCTGTCCGTCGCACCGTTTCGTCTCCCACATCCTCGTCGCGACGCTCGCCGAGGCCCAGTCCCTGAAGGCCCAGCTCACCGCGGGCGCCGACTTCGCGACGCTCGCCCAACAGCAGTCCACCGACCAGGCCTCGGCGGTCCGGGGCGGCGACGTCGGCTGCCTCGACAGCCAGCAGTTCGTCGCACCGTTCGCGCAGGCCGCCCAGACCCTCCCGATCGGTCAGGTCTCGGACCCGGTGCAGACCCAGTTCGGCTTCCACCTCATCGTCGTGACCGACAAGCCATCGAGCGCCGACCTCGAGAGTGTCGCCCTCGCCGAGGTCCTCGGACTCGCCCGCGGCGCCGCGGTGACCGTCGATCCCCGGTACGGCGTCTGGGACCGAACCAACGGGCGGGTCGTGTCCCCCGCCGCCGCCGCCAGCGCCCCGAGCAGCGGCACCGCGCCGGCGACGACGCCACCACCCACCGGGTGATGGGGGCGCCGGGCCGCGTCGTCGTCGTGGGGCTCGGGCCAGGCGACGCCGAGCTGCTCCTCCCCGCGGCCCGCGCCGCGCTCACCCGCGTCCCGGTCCGCTACGCCCGCACCGCCCACCACCCCACCATCAGCGCGCTCGAGGCCGACGGGATCACCTTCGAGACCTTCGACGACCGCTACGAACGAGGACCTGACCTCGACGCGGTCTACACCGACATCGTCGACGCGCTGATCGCCGCCGCGGGCGAGCACCGCGACGTCGCGTACGCCGTCCCCGGGAACCCCACCGTCGCCGAACGGACCGTTGCGCTCCTCCACGACGCCGCCCACGACGGCCACGTCGAGCTCCTGGTGGTCCCCGGCCTGTCGTTCGCGGAGCTCGCCTGGACCCGTCTCGGCGTCGACCCCATGACCGACCTCGTGCGCATCGTCGACGCCCGAGCCCTCGACACCGCGGCCCTGGACCTCGGCGGGCTGGTCCTCATCGCCCAGTGCGACGACCCGCTGCTCGCCTCCGACGTCAAGCTCACCCTCCTCGACCGGCTCCCACCCGACACGCCCGTCACCGTCCTCGCCCGGCTCGGCGGCGCCGACGAGCGCGTCGCCACCGTCGCCCTCGCCGAGCTCGACCGGGTCGTCCCCGATCACCTCACGTCGCTCGCCGTCCGGTTCCCCGACCCGTCACCCGGACCCGAGCTGGCCCGCCTCCTCGAGCTCGCCCGGCTGCTGCGCCGACCCGACGGCTGCCCCTGGGACGCCGAGCAGACCCACCACTCCGTCACCCGGTACCTCCTCGAAGAGGCCTACGAGGTCGTCGACGCCGTCGAGCAGCTCCCCGCCTCCGCGCCGGCCGGCACCGCCACCGACGACCCCGCCTACACGCGTCTGGTCGACGAGCTCGGGGACCTCCTCTACCAGGTGATCTTCCACGCCATGCTCGCCGAGGAAGCCGGCGCGTTCGGCATGGGCGACGTCGCGCGCGGGATCCACGACAAGCTCGTGCACCGCCACCCCCACGTCTTCGGCGACGTCGCCGCCGACACCACCGGTGACGTCATGCGCAACTGGGAGCAGATCAAGAAGGGCGAGCGCGGCGTGACGTCGATCATGGACGGCATCACCCCCGGTCTCCCGTCGCTCCTGTACGCGCACAAGCTCCTCCGCAAGGCCGCGTCGGTCGGCATCGACCCCGGCGACGTCGCCCGGTCCCTCGACCGCGTCGACGCGGCCACCGCCGCGCTCCGGTCCGGCACCGACGACGAGGCGATGCTCGGCGAGCTCCTCGGCGGCGTCGTGGCGCTCGCCCGGGCGCTCGGCGTCGACGGCGAGTCGGCCCTCCGGGGCTGGTCGGTGCGGTTCCGGACCCGCTTCCAGGCGATGGAGGCTGCTGCGACCGCCGACGGCGTCGACCTCGCGACCATCGACCCCGACGCGGTGGTCGCCCGCTGGGACGCGACCGCGTCCGCGCTCAGAAGCTGACCGGCAGCTCGTCGAGGCCCCGCAGCACCACCCGGCCGTTCCACGCCGGGGCGTCCGTGGCCAAAGCGAGATCCGGGAACCGCCGCACGAGGGTCCCGATCGCCGCCCGCGCCTCGGTACGGGCCAGGACCGCGCCGAGGCAGTGGTGGATCCCACCCCCGAAGGAGATGTGGTGCGGCGCGTCGCGGCGGCGGATGTCGACCTGGTCGGCGTCGTCGCCGAAGTGCTCGGGATCACGGTTCGCGGCGCCGAGGCAGGTGAACACGAACGAGCGCTGCGGGATCAGCTCGCCGCCGAGCTCGATGTCAGCGAGCGTGACGCGACGCGAGAACTGCACCGGGCTGTCGTAGCGCAGCAGCTCCTCCACCGCGTTGCCGATCAGCGCGGGGTCGTCGCGCAGCGTCGCGACCTGGTCCGGGTGGCGCAGCATCGCCAGGGTCCCGTTGCCGATCAGGTTCACGGTCGTCTCGTGGCCCGCGAGGTAGAGGAGGACCACCTGGTCGCGCAGCTCGGCGGGGGACAGCCGGTCCCCTTCCTCCTCGGCGGCGATCAGCGCGCTGAGGAGGTCATCGGCCGGCTCGCGGCGCTTCCACTCGATCGCCGCGGTGATGTGCTCCGTCAGGTGGTCGCCGGCGTCGACGATGGCGGGGAACTCGTCGGGCATCACGATCGGCTCGAGCGACTTGACCAGGGTGTGCGACCAGCGGCGCATCTCGTCACGGTCGGTGTCGGGCATCCCGAGCATCTCGGAGATCACCGCGAAGGGGAGTGGGAACGCCAGGTCCGCGATCACATCCATGCCACCCGCGGGCGTGACCCCGTCGAGCGTCGCGTCGACGAGGGCCTGGATCCGCGCCACGAGGGTCTCCACCCGGCGGGGCGTGAAGGCCTGCTGGGCGAGGCGCCGGATCCGGGTGTGGTCGGGGGGGTCCAGGTTCAGGATCGCTCGGGTACCCCGCTCGCTGCGCTCGTACCCGAACCGCTCGATCATCTCGGTCCGGGGGTCCACGTCGGCGTTGCTCGGCATCACCGACACCCGGGGGTCGCGCAGTAGCCGGGCGCAATCCTCGTACCGGGTGATGGTCCAGGGCCCGAGCGGGTTGTGGTGGACCGGGGCCTGCTCCCGCAGCTGCCGGTACTGGCCGTACGGGTCCTCGAAGTATCCGGGGGCAAACGGGTTCAGGCCCAGCTCCGCCGCCGGCTCGGCTCCCACCTCACCCCGGGCCACGTCCGTCACAGCGCCGAGTGTACGGACCCTGCCCTCGGGCCCACCGAGACCCCACCGAGACCCCACCGAGACCCTGGGGTGGCACCCGCCGCATCCCGGGACCCGCGTGCTGGACCTTCCCAGCCCGGCCCCGGACGACTACATTCGTTCCTCCTGCCACATACACCACACAGGCCACAGGGGGACTGCCCCCGAGGGGTCGGGCCATGAGCGAGATCATCGAGGTCATCGGGCGGGAGATCCTCGACTCGCGGGGCAACCCGACCGTGGAGGCCGAGGTCGAGCTGCTGTCCGGGGCCCGGGGCCGGGCCGCCGTCCCCAGCGGGGCCAGCACCGGCGCCCACGAGGCCGTCGAGCTCCGCGACGGCGACGACCGCTACCGCGGCAAGGGCGTCCTCCGAGCGGTCGAGCACGTCAACACCGAGATCGCCGACACCGTCACCGGCCTCGACGGCGACGACCAGCGCCTCCTCGACGACGAGCTAGCCGTCCTCGACGGCTCCCCCAACAAGGGACGCCTCGGCGCCAACGCCACCCTCGCGGTGTCGCTCGCCGTGGCCCACGCTGCCGCCCAGGAAGCCGCCCTTCCCCTGTACCGATACGTCGGCGGCGTCGATGCCCACGTCCTGCCCATGCCGTTGCTCAACGTCTTGAACGGCGGCGCCCACGCCACCAGCAACGTCGACGTGCAGGAGTTCATGCTCGCCCCCGTCGGCGCGGCCAGCTTCGGGGAGGCGCTCCGCTGGGGCGCCGAGACGTACCACGCCCTCCGCGCGCTGCTCGACGACCGCGGCCTCGCGACCGCGGTCGGCGACGAGGGCGGCTTCGCGCCGAACCTCCCGTCCAACGAAGACGCCCTCGGGCTGCTCCTCAGCGCCATCGAGGCGGCCGGGTACCGGCCGGGCACCGAGGTCGCGCTCGCCGTCGACATCGCCGCCACCGAGCTCTACCGGGACGGCACGTACACGCTCGCCGGCGAGGACCGCACCTTCGACGCGGCGGGCTGGGTCGACTACCTCACCGGGCTCTGTGACCGGTACCCCGTCGTGTCGATCGAGGACGGCATGGCCGAAGACGACTGGGACGGCTGGGCGCTGCTCACCGAGCGGCTCGGACACCTCCAGCTCGTCGGCGACGACGTGTTCGTCACCAACCCGGAGCGACTCCAGCGGGGCATCGACGCCGGCGTCGCGAACTCGATCCTGATCAAGGTCAACCAGATCGGGACGCTGACCGAGACGCTCGACACGATGCTCGTGGCGTCGCGGCACGGCTACACCGCGGTGATGTCGCACCGCAGCGGTGAGACCGAGGACATCACGATCGCCGATCTGGCCGTCGGGACCAACTGCGCCATGATCAAGGCCGGGGCGCCGGCCCGCACCGATCGGGTCGCGAAGTACAACCAGCTCCTCCGCATCGAGGAGGAGCTCGGACCCGTCGCCGCCTATCTCGGTGGCGGCGCGCTCGCGGGCGGAGCGCGGGGGCATGGGCAACGTGGCTGAGCCGCGCCGTCGGCGCGGCTCGGCCACGCCCCCGCACCGGACCCGCCGCCGCCCCACGGCGTCCTCGTCGGCGAAGCCGGCCCAGCCCCGCCGGCGCGCTTCCCCCCGCGTACGACGCCGCCGAACCGCGCTCACGGCGACGATGGTCGGCCTGGCGCTCGTCGGCCTGCTGTTCGTCTTCGTCTACCCGACCCGCACCTACCTCCAGCAACGAAACCAGATCGGCGCCGCGCAGCAACACCTCGTGCAGCTGCGTCGCGACACCGCCCGCCTCGAGAGCCAGACCCGCCAGCTCCAGAGCGACACCGCGGTGGAGCGAATCGCCCGTGAGCAGTACGGGCTCGTCCGCCCAGGCGAGACCCCCTACGTGATCGTCCCCACCGCGCCCGCGCCGACACCCACCACGGTCCCGCCGCCGCCCACCACGACGAAAGCCGCCGTAACCCATCCCTAGACTCGGCGGCGTGACCGCGGCAGACCTCGACGCGGTGCGGGCCCGACTCGGACGAGAACCCAC
>DATISY010000113.1:0-9519 GCA_035468285.1 Acidimicrobiia bacterium
GGACCGCGCCCCGGCCTGAACATGACGAGGCAGCGCTTTGCTGCCGGTATGGCGCGGCGATCGCGGCACGAACGTCGGCGGCGACGCGGGACAAGTTGGTGACGCGGGTACCCCGTTCCCGCTGACCGGCTCGCGACGGCTGATCTCTCTTCGCGGTGCTCGAGTGCGACAGAGTGTGCCGCGCGAAACGTCGCCCAGATCGCAGTGGAGGTGCCGGGAGTCGAACCCGGGTCTTCCGTGACGTCAGCAGGGCTTCTCCGAGCGCAGCCAGTGAGAGAGTCTCGGGGCGCCGCCACTCACCGGCGGCTGCGACGTCCCTAGCCTCGCTGTGGTGTCCCGCCGGGCCGCGAGGCCCGTCCCGACGGTGAGTCACTCAAGATGACGCCCGTTATCCGACGGAGTGACGAAGTCGGATGGGACGCGCGGCCCTTAGGCCGCGAGCGCGAGGTTGTCCTCGGCAGTTGTTTGTTTGTGCCGGCTCTTTCACGACGATCCGGCGACGTCGGCTCGCTTCACCTGCCTCGATACACGAAATCGAAGCCACGCACCCCCTTGTCAAGTGTCCGGTCGTGCGCGTGACCGAACGACCCCAGTGTACCGGGCCCGTCGCCGTTCTCCTCACGGGGCGATCCGGCACGGGGCACCGCGGGTTCAGTCCCGCTGCCCCTTCAGGGCACGGTCGACGTCGCGCTGGGCGTCTCGCTCCGCGATGGCGTGCCGCTTGTCGTAGGACCGCTTCCCACGGGCGACGGCCAACTCGACCTTCACCCGGTCGTCCTTGAAGTACAAGCGCAGTGGGACCAGCGTCATGCCCTTCTCCATCGTGGCCCGTTGGAGCTCCTCGATCTCGCGGCGGTGGAGGAGGAGCTTCCGGGGCCGGATCGGGTCGAGGTCGTCTCGGGCGAAGGCGTAGGGCGCGACATGCAGCCCGTGGATCCAGGCCTCCCCGTCGGAGACGCGGGCGTAGGCGTCCTGGAGAGACGCCCGGCTCTCCCGGAGCGACTTCACCTCGGAGCCGGCCAGCATGATCCCCGCCTCGTACGTGTCGAGGACGTGGTAGTTGAACCGGGCGCGCCGGTTGTTGATCGTCGGAGTCCGGCCGGGGGTGCCTCCAGCGCCTTTGGCCATGGTCCGACGGTACCGTGCCGTCGATGCAGAACCGCCTGACGGAACTCCTCGGCGTCGAGTATCCGATCTTGCAGGCCCCGATGGGCTACATCGCCCGCGCGCAGCTCGCCTCGGCCGTCTCCAACGCGGGCGGGCTCGGCGTCATCGAGACCTCATCGGGTCAGCTCGAGCAGGTGCGTGGCGAGATCGAGCGGATGCGCGACCTCACGGACAAGCCGTTCGGGGTGAACATCGCCCAGATGCTGGTGCGGGACCCCGGCATCGTGGACTTCGTGCACGACCAGGGGGTCCGCTTCGTGACTACGTCGGCGGGTGATCCCGCGGAGTACACCCCGGCGCTGCACGAGGCCGGTATCACGGTCTTCCACGTCGTTCCCACCCTGCGGGCCGCCCTCAAGGCGGTCCGGGCCGGTGTCGACGGGATCGTCGCCGAAGGGGGCGAGGGCGGCGGCTTCAAGGCGAGCCGCGACGTCTCGACCATGGTCCTGTTGCCACTCGTGTGCTCCGAGGTCGACGTCCCCGTCGTCGCCGCGGGCGGGATCTGCGACGGACGCTCGATGGCGGCGGCGTTCATGCTCGGGGCCGAAGGCGTCCAGCTCGGCACCCGGATGGTGTCCGCGGCGGAGTCCCCCGTGCACGACAACTACCAGCGCCTCATCGTCGAAGCCCCCGAGACGGGGACCGTCTTCCTCAACCGGTGGCACAAGCCGTCGTTCCGTGTGCTCGCCACCGAGCGCAGCGAGGCCCACGAGCGCTCCGACGAACGCGTCACGTTGGGATCCCTGGACGGCATTCTCCAGCTCTACTTCGAAGGCGACCTCGACGCCGCGTTCGCGTTCGGCGGGGAGGTCGCGGGACGGATCCAGGGCGTCGAGCCCGTCGGCTCGATCATCGGGGACATGGTCGACGAGTTCCATCGCGTGGTCGACGGTCTCGCGCAGCGCTACCCGGCCCCTGGATAGAGTCCAGCCATGGTGGCCTCCGGCTCGATTCTCGGAAACCCGGTTCGGCGCGTCGAAGACCCCCGCATTTTGCGGGGTGACGCCAAGTACTTCGACGACCTGACGCCGACCGGGCTGGCGCACGTCGCCTTCGTCCGCTCGACGATGGCGCACGCCCGGATCACCTCGGTCGACACCGCCGAGGCCGAGGCCATGCCGGGCGTCGTCGGGGTGTTCACCAAGGACACCCTCCCGTTGGCGCCGGTCCAGGGTTTCGTCATGCTCCCCCCGGTCTTCAGCCGCCCACCCCTCGCAGACGGCGTGGTCCGGTTCGTGGGCGACATCGTCGCGGTGGTGGTCGCCGAGACCAGGGCCCAGGCCGTCGACGCGTCCGAGCTCGTCATCGTGGACTACGACCCGCTGCCGACCCTCGTCGACCCCGAAGCGGCCCTCGAGGCAGACGCACCCCAGCTGTTCCCCGACCACGGATCCAACGTGGCGATCGAGTTCAACTTCGGGGAGGACCCGACAGTCCTCGACGGCGCCGACATCGTCGTGCACGGCCGTTTCATCAACCAGCGGGTCGCGCCCGCACCCATGGAGTCGAACGGGATCCTCGTCGAGCCCACCCCCGAAGGTGGGCTGCTGGCGACCGTCCCCACCCAGGGGCCCTTCGGGGTTCGGGATCCCCTCGCGGCAGCGCTCGGGCTCGACGCCGACGACGTCCGCGTCGTCGCGCCCGCCGTGGGCGGCGGATTCGGCGCCAAGACCGGGGCGTACTGCGAGTACATCATCGCCGGCGCGCTGGCCCAGAAGCTCGGGCGGCCCATCAAGTGGACCGAGACCCGCTCCGAGAACATGGTGGCCATGACCCACGGGCGAGGCCAGATCCAGCTGATCGACATGGGCCTGCGTCGCGACGGGACGATCGTCGGCATCAAGGGTCGTGTCGTCTGCGACGGGGGCGCATACCCCGCCATCGGCGCGTTCCTGCCCTTCCTGACCCGCACCATGGCCCAGGGCGTCTACGCCATCCCGAAGGTCGAGCTCAACTCGGTCAGCGTCGCCACGAACACGACCCCGACCGCGGCCTACCGGGGCGCGGGCCGCCCGGAGGCGACCGCCTTCCTGGAGCGGATCATCGACATGGCCGCCGACGAGCTCGATCTCGACCCGGTCGAGATCCGCAAACGGAACTTCTTGGCGCCCGACGCGTTCCCGCTCACCACGGTCACCGGCGCGAACTACGACGTCGGCGAGTACGCGAAAGCCCTCGAGGAGGCATGCCGCGTTGCCGGATACGAGCAGCTCCGGGCCGACCAGCGCGCCCGCCGCGAACGCGGCGACTCGAAGCTGCTCGGGATCGGCGTGTCGACCTACGTCGAGATCACCGCCGGTGGACTCTTCCAGGAGTTCGGCGGCGTCGAGATCCAACCCGACGGCACGGTGGTGGCCCGGGTGGGAACCTCAGCGCATGGCCAAGGGCACGAGACCGCGTTCGCGATGATCGTCGCCGAGCTGCTCGGCGTCGCGATGGACCAGGTCCAGCTGGTGCAGTCCGACACGAGCCTCGTGCCGCGGGGCAGCGGCACGATGGGGTCACGCTCGCTGCAGACCGCGGGGAGCGCCCTCTACCGGGCGAGCGAAGACGTCCTCGAGAAGGCCAAGCGCCTCGCGGCGCACCTCCTCGAGGCCAGCCCCGACGACGTCGTCCTCCACGACGGCGGCAAGGTCGGTGTCGCCGGCGTGCCCGCCACCGCGCTCAGCTGGGCCGAGCTCGCCACCGCGCTCGACGACCCGGCCCGCCGCCCCGCGGACTGGGAAGGCCCCCTCGCCAGCGAGCTCGACTTCAACCAGGGCGAGGCGACGTACCCGTTCGGCGCTCACATCGCGGTCGTGGAGGTCGATAGCGAGACCGGCCGCGTCGAGCTCCTCCGCCACGTCGCGGTGGACGACTGCGGCCGGATCCTGAATCCGCTCCTCGTAGCGGGCCAGCAGCACGGTGGGATCGCTCAAGGCGCGTCGCAGGCCCTCTACGAGCAGATGGTCTACGACGACGATGGCAACCCGCTCACCGCGAACCTGATGGACTACGCGTTCCCGAGCGCGGCCGAGTTCCCCAGCTTCGAGGCGTCCAACACCGAGACGCCCACGCCCCTGAACCCGCTCGGCGCGAAGGGCATCGGCGAATCGGGCACGATCGGGTCGACGCCCGCTGTGCAGAACGCGGTCGTCGACGCGCTCAGCCACCTCGGAGTCCGGCATGTCGACATGCCGCTCGGCGCCGAGCGGGTCTGGCGCGCCATCCAGGACGCGCGTGGCGCTCCCTGAGCAGCGGTTCACGCCACCGACCCTGCACCTGAGCGGGTCGCAGTACCGGGCGATCGTCGCCCACTGCTACGACGGCTTGCCCGACGAGGCCTGCGGTCTCCTCGGCGGCCCCGTCGGGCATGACGCCGACCCCACCGGTGCTGTCAGCGCGGTGTACCCGTGCACGAACGCCGACGCATCGGCGCGTACCTACACCGTCGATTCTCGGGAGCTGCTCCACGCGATGCGCGACGCGCAGTCGCGCGACGAGGACCTCATCGGGGTCTGGCACTCGCACACGCACAGCGACGCGTACCCGTCGGACACCGACGTGCGCCAGGCGCTCGAGCCGTTCTGGGTGTACGTGATCGTGAGCCTCCAGCACGCCGAGCCGGTCCTACGCGCGTACCGGATCCGCGACGGTGTGATCCGGGAGTGCGAGGTCGTCGTCGCGGACTCCTAGACTGACCCATATGGCCGTCGAAGTCCGACTTCCCACGTTGCTGCGCCCTCAGGCCGGGGGAGCCGCCACGGTCACCGCCGACGGCACGACCATCGGCGACGTGTTCCGCAGCCTCATCGCGGAGCACCCGGCCCTCGCCGAGAGCCTGATCGACGAGACCGGCCAGCTGCACCGTTTCGTCAACGTGTACCGGAACGACGACGACATCCGCTATCTCGACCAGCTCGACACGAAGGTGGCGGACGGTGACGTCATCTCGATCCTGCCCGCCGTTGCCGGCGGCTAGTCCCGGACACCGCGCCGGCACCCGCCTGTCAGCACCGCCCGTCGGGTGCACAGCCGGGGCCGTGCGGCAGGGGGCACTCCCGCGATGAAGACCGAGAGCGTGCTCGGCCTGATCGGCGACACCCCGCTGGTCGGGATCCATGCCCTGTCCCCGAACCCCGCCGTGCGGATCTACGCCAAGCTCGAAGGCCAAAACCCCGGAGGGTCCTCCAAGGACCGCATCGCCGTCGCGATGGTCGACCTCGCCGAGCGGTCCGGCACGTTGACGCCGGGCGACACGATCCTCGAGCCATCCTCGGGCAACACCGGGATCGGGCTGGCGCTCGTCGCGAAGCTGCGCGGCTACCGACTCCGCGTCGTGCTGCCCGACAACGTCTCGGTCGAGCGACGCCAGCTCCTCGAGATCTTCGGCGCCGAGATCGTCCTCTCCGACGGCGCCGAGGGCAGCAACGGTGCGATCCGCCTCGCGGAGCGGCTCGCCGCGGCCGACCCGACCTTGCGGCTCCTGTTCCAATACGGCAACCCGGCGAACCCCCTCGCCCACTACGACGGGACCGGGCCCGAGATCTGGCGTGACTGCCCCGACGTGGACGTGTTCGTCGCCGGGCTCGGGACGAGCGGGACGCTGATGGGGGTCGGCCGGTACCTCAAAGAGCAGAACCCGCACGTCAAGATCGTCGCGGTGGAGCCGCCCGCGGGGGAACTCGTCCAAGGACTGCGGTCCCTCGACGACGGGTTCGTCCCACCGATCTTCGACCCGGCCGTCCTCGACCGCAAGCTCATCGTCCGACCACGCGAGTCGATCGAGTGGCTCCGCCGGCTCCTCGACGAGTGCGGTGTCTTCGCTGGGATCTCGTCCGGCGCGGCGGTGGCCGGCGCGGTGAAAGCGGCCGCTGACCTCGACGAGGGGACCGTCGTCGTGCTGCTCCCGGACGGCGGCTGGAAGTACCTGTCGTCGGGAGCCTGGACCGACCCGATCGACGTGGTCGCTGAGCGCGCCACGAAGATCAACTACTGGTGACGAAGACGCCGCGGGTCGCGATGCCGAGCGCGCCGGCTCGCCACGGCGACGACCTGGACGACGCGGTGCGGATCCTGCGCGCCGGCGGGCTGGTCGCGTTCCCCACCGAGACGGTCTACGGGCTCGGCGCGGACGCGGCGAACCCCGAGGCACTCCACCGGCTCTACTCCGTGAAGGGTCGCCCTGCTTCGCACCCGGTGATCGTCCACCTCGCCACGGGTGATCGCGACGCAGTGGCGCGCTGGGCGACGGGGCTGCCCCCGGCAGCCCGGGCGCTCGCCGACGCGTGCTGGCCCGGTCCCCTCACCCTCGTCGTGCCACGCGCCGAGGGGGTCCCCGAGGAGGTGACGGGCGGATCGGCGACCATCGGGTTGCGCGTCCCGGACCAACCCGTCGCCCAGCGGCTCCTCGCCCGGTTCGGTGGCGGGGTCGCGGCCCCGTCGGCGAACCGGTTCGGGCGGGTCAGCCCGACCACGGCTGGGCACGTGCGCGCCGACCTCGGGACCGAGGTGGACCTCGTGCTCGATGGCGGTCCGTGCCGTGTCGGGCTGGAATCGACCGTCGTTGACTGCTCCCTGCCGGGCCCGCTCATCCTTCGGGAAGGCGCGGTCACCCGCGACGACATCGAATCCATCCTGGGTCACCCGGTGGAGCTGCGGACCGACGGCAGCCGCCCTGCACCGGGCACCCTCGCGTCGCACTACGCGCCCCGTGCCCGCGTCGTCCTCGTCACCGACGCCGAGATCCGGTCCCGCGCCGCGCAGCTGACCGCCGCGGGCCAGCGCGTCGGTGTCCTCACCCAGCAACACGCCCAGGAGTTCCCCGCCGGGGTCGAGATCCTCGAAGCGCCCGTCGACCTCGACGAGCTGGCGCACGCGCTCTACGGGCTGCTGCGCGACGCCGACGTGCGCCACCTTGATGTCCTGCTGGCTGTCCCGCCCCCGTCGTTGGGGATCGGCGCGGCGGTGGCCGATCGGCTGACCCGCGCCGCGGGCCCGTCCCCGCAGCCGGGCCGATGACCGAGCGAGGCCCGATCGGCGTGTTCGACTCCGGGCTCGGCGGCCTGACCGTCGCCCGGTCCATCCTCGACCTGGTCCCGGACGCACCCCTGGTGTACTTCGGGGACTCGGGCCGGTTCCCGTACGGGCCGAAGCCGGGCGACGAGGTGCTGAAGTACGCGTTGCAGATCGGGGACCTGCTCGTCGACCAAGGCGCCCGGATCATCGTGGTGGCGTGCAACAGCGCGGCGGCCGCGGCGCTCGACACCCTGGTCGCCCGCCTGGCGGTCCCCGTCGTCGGCGTGATCGAACCAGGACTGCGGGCCGCCCTCGGGGTCACGCAGTCCCGGCGGATCGGCGTGATCGGCACAGTCGGGACGATCGCCTCGGGTGCCTACCAGCGGGCGGCCCGCCGCCTGGATCCCGGCTTGGAGCTCACCTGCGCCGCCTGCCCCGGGTTCGTGGAGTTCGTCGAGGCCGGCGACGTCGATTCGGAGCAGGTGCACGTCCTCGCCGAGCGGCTCCTCGCCCCGATCAGCACCGCGGGGGTCGACACGCTGGTGCTCGGCTGCACCCACTACCCCCTACTGGCCCGTACGATCACCGACGTCATGGGCAGAGACGTCGTCCTCGTCTCGAGCGCCGACGAGACGGCGTTCGCGGTCCGCGAGATGCTCCCCGACCCGGGGGGCGCCTCGCGCCGGTCGGCGCGCCCCCGGTTCCTCACCAGCGGGGACCCGGAGCAGTTCCGTCGTCTCGGTGCCCGCTTCTTGGGACCCGAGGTCGACGAGGTGGAGGCCTGGTCATGGAGTTGACGGTGCTCGGGTGCTCCGGGTCCTACGGCGGGGCGGACGGGGAGGCGTGCAGCGGATATTTGCTCCGCGACGGCTCGACGACGATCTGGCTCGACTGCGGCAACGGGACGTTCGGGCACCTGCAGCGCCATGTCGACGTCGAAGACCTCACCGCGGTCGTGATCACCCACGAGCACCCCGACCACTGCGTCGACATGTACGGGATCCACGTCCTCATGCGGTACGGCCTGCAACGCCGCGGCCTGCCGGTCTACGCGCCCGCCGGTCTGGGCGAGCACCTCGGGACGCTCGTCGGCGGTGACTGGGGGGACACGTTCTCCTGGCACAACGTCGACGAGCAGGAGACCGTGCACCTCGGGCCGGCAACGCTGCGGTTCTCGCGCACCGACCATCCGCCGCCGACCTACGCGGTCGAGGTCACCACCGACGGGTCGCGGATGATCTACACGTCCGACACCGGGCCGGACTGGAGCGTCGAGGCGTTCGCCCCGGGCGCCGACCTCGTGCTGTCGGAGGCCACCTACCTGCACGACGACAAGCCGGCACCGATCCACCTCTCGGCCAGAGAGGCGGGCGCCGCGGCCCGCGCGGCGGGCGCGCAGCGGCTCATGCTGACCCACCTCTGGCCCCGCCTCGACCCGAGAGCGGTCGTGGCCGAGGGGTCCGGGGCGTACGGGGAGCCCGTCATCCTGGCCGCCCCGCACCTCGTCACCAAGATCTGACCCGAGACCGGAGGAGCGACCGATGGGATCCCGACGAGACGGCCGCGAACCGGGTGACCTGCGCCCCATCACGTTCACCCGCGACTACACCGAGTTCGCGGCGGGATCCGTCCTGGTCGAGTTCGGTCGCACCCGGGTCCTGTGCACCGCGTCGGTCGAGGACCGCGTGCCGCCCTGGCTGCGCGGCAAGGGCCGGGGCTGGGTCACCGCGGAGTACTCGATGCTCCCCGGATCGACGAGCGACCGCACCGACCGGGAAGCGGCGCGAGGCAAACAGTCGGGTCGCACCCAGGAGATCCAGCGGCTCATCGGCCGGTCGCTGCGCGCGGTGACGGATCTCCAGACCATGGGCGAGACCCAGATCACCCTCGACTGCGACGCCCTCCAGGCCGACGGCGGAACCCGCACCGCGTCGATCTGCGGCGCGTGGGTCGCGCTGCACGACGCCTGCTCTCGGCTCGTCGCGTCGGGCGGCCTGACGGGACACCCGATCACCGACGTGTGCGGCGCGGTGTCAGTCGGGGTGGTCGACGTCGTCCCGATGCTGGACCTCGACTACTCCGAGGACGGGCGCGCCGAGGTCGACATGAACGTCGTCATGACCGGCAGTGGCCGGTTCATCGAAGTGCAGGGCACCGCCGAGGGCATGCCGTTCTCCCGGGCCGAGCTCGACGAGCTGCTCGCGCTCGCCGAAGACGGGATCACCCAGATCTTCGAGCTGCAGCGCGAGCTCGTAGCCGCGCCGCCCGCCCCGCGGCGGCGCTGATCCCGGGCGGCCTGATGCGGTTCGTGCTCGCCACCGCCAACGCCGAGAAGGCCCGCGAGATCGAGGATGT